>DASVCT010000023.1:0-52018 GCA_036381475.1 Cyclobacteriaceae bacterium | reverse complement strand
AATCGTACGTTTTCCCTTCCGAATATTCGCGGTCGAGGATATCATCCGGCTGTTGCGCAAGAAGACGGACCAGCGCTTCCTGGCTCTCGACAAAGGCACTACGCACGCCCTCCCATCCCAGGGCTTTCAACTGAGCGAGGTCTTTCCAGTTGTCTTCACTGTCTACGGAAGCCCGGAACGACGAATCCGGCTGGAAGCGTTTGATCAGGCTCTGCCGCCAGTACGTCATGTGCGCCAGCACTTCACCAACGGAATGCATACCCGGTACGGGTCTGGCAAAGGTGATCGCGTCAGTAAGCTGATCAAGTTTGGTGACGATGTTTTCGCCATACCATGGATTGCCGTCATAGATCTCCTTGAAATGATCGACATATCGAAGTATACGGGCATTGTTCATGCTTCCGGAATTTTGGGTGAATGGATGGTAACACAAATTCAATTGTTAGACGTTTTGGCGCTGCATGTCGACGCTATGCTATCGGAGAAAAACCTGAAGCCGCGCCTGTGCAATGACGTTGAGCCGTGGCTGTCCGGCAACGAATTTCGACAAATACAGCGACGCTGCCGTCCGTTCCGTAATCATTTTTCCGAAGTCGAGACGCATAAAAATAAAGTATTCATCGATCGAGAGAGCTTTCTGATATTGTGCGTTGATCGACAGCCAGGCCTGAAGTGGTTCAAACTGGACCACCACGGGCAGCTCCACCGCGATGTTGCTCAGCTTCCCGTCCTTTTCAGGATCTTCGATGTCCGGAATGCTGGCGACACCGCTGGTGCTGTTCGCATCCTTGCCGGAGAACTGGTAGCGGACTTGCGGATAGAAGGCCACCTGCGGATCGATAACCCACGTGAAGACAATTCCGGGTTTGTAAAGCCAGCTGCCCGCGCCGCGGCCCAGGAGGTACTCACCCGTGGGAGCCGTCACCTCGAAGAAGGGGGAAAGCCGGGTAAGGCCGATGGATTTTCCCGTAGTAAATGAGGTCATGTACCACATTTCAAAGTCGCCGATCCCTGTCGTGTTCTCGAAACCCTGATAGTCCTCCTCGAAAACGCTGTGGACAAACGGGACGGAAATTCCGAAGAGGTGCTTTTCATTGCGAAGTCCGTAGGCATAGCCGATCCGGATCGCATAAAATCGCGCGGGTTGGTGGAAGAAGTACGACTCAACATCGAACTGTATCCTGCTGTGCATGTTTGCGGGATCGGCGGCCACAGCGGCACCCAGAGGGGTAGCAGACTGCGCGTGAATCCGATTTGCAAGGCAGGCAGAAATGAGAACAAATAGCAAACAACAACGGTAAAGTCTCCCCATACGCAGTCACGATCTTCTCTGCTAATAAAGATAAACAATTACAGGCAGGAACAACGTAGTTTTGTTAAATTGGATCACGGCCCCAGGTGTAATTCCCGGAGCCGCTGGCGACTGATTGGACAATGCATGTCATCAAGTTAAGGGTTGATTCACCCGCGCGTTGGCTCCCTTTGGGGATGCAAGGGCGGCGCGAGGGCGTTCAGGTACCCCACTGTGTCTTAACTTTATGACATGGATTGGACAATCAATTCATGATCATCCCCCGATTGTTGTTATGGCAACATACATACGACTCGCGACCCTCGCCGTTCTGGCCGTCACCGGATGTTGCGTAGGACTGAAAGCTCAGGAGTCCGACAGCGAATGGCCCGCCTACGGCGGAGACCCTGGTGGCATGCGTCATGCTGCTTCATCGCAGATCAACACAACCAACGTGAGCCAGCTGAAGGTAGCCTGGACGTTCCATACGGGTGAATTGGAGCGATACGAGGGCACGAATGCTGCCAGCAAGGCGGCGTTTGAAGCAACGCCCCTCATGGTTGACGGCACCCTGTATTTTTGTACACCCTCCGGCCGGGTTTTCGCACTGGACGCGTTGTCGGGAACCGAAAAGTGGATGTATGACCCGAAAGTAAACCTGGGGGCGGATTACTCGGAAATCACTTCGCGCGGCGTATCGACATGGCCAGGTCCGGACCTGCCGAAAGATGCCGGGCCGCGCAGGATCTTTTCAGCAACGATCGACGGCCGCCTCTTTGCCCTTGATGCCGCCACGGGAAAGCCGGTGAAGGAATTCGGCAAGAACGGCGTGATCGATCTGCGCGAAGGTATTGGAGCCATCAGTGTTACGTCGCCCCCGTCGATAATCGGCAACACGCTTGTGATCGGGTCGTCGATGGGCGATAACCAGCGACTCGACTATGAAAGAGGAGTCGTTCGGGCTTACGATGTACTCACCGGAAAACGCTTGTGGAGTTGGGATCCGATTCCGCGGGATGCGTCGGACGACGCCTACGCCACATGGAGTGGTGAGAAGGCCATGCTCACCGGAGCTGCCAATGCCTGGTCGATCCTTTCGACCGACCCCGAACGCAACCTGGTTTTCATTCCCACGTCTTCTCCCAGTCCCGACTACTACGGCGGCGAACGCAAGGGACAGAACCTATATGCCAATTCAATAGTTGCCCTCAACGCGTCCACTGGGAAAGTCGTGTGGCATTTCCAGGTGGTCCATCACGACCTGTGGGACTACGACATCGCAGCGCAGCCTGCCTTGATCGCCGTGCAACGCAACGGACGCGATGTGCCGGCTGTGGCCGTCGGCACCAAGATGGGACACATTTTCCTGCTTCACCGCGAGACCGGTGAACCACTTTTTCCGGTTGAAGAACGACCGGTTCCTCGCAGTACCGTGCCGGGTGAACAATCGAGTCCCACGCAGCTCTTTCCCGTTCTACCGAAACCTGTAGGCCCGCGTAAGGTCACCACTGATGATGCCTGGGGGCTCACGGAGGAAGGCCGCGAACGCGCTCGCCGGCGGATCGCTGCACTTAAAAATGAAGGGCCGTTCACGCCACCAGGTTTTGAAGGCACCATGGTTGCGCCTTCCAATGCCGGCGGCATTCATTGGGGTGGCGTTAGCTACGACCCCAACACCCACCTGCTGGTTACGAACATCAACCGGTTAATCGCTGCCATACGGCTGGTGCCACGAGAAAAGTTTAATAAAGACGCGCGTCATGAAAGCATCTTGCGCGCAGAGATCGGACGGCAGGAGGGCACGCCCTACATCATGCAGCGCGACTACCTTATCGACTTTGACAGTAATCCCATCGAAATGCAGACGCGGCCACCCTGGGGAACGCTGCTCGCGATCGATATGAACAGTGGTGAATTGAAATGGGAAGTGCCGCTGGGATTCATGTACGATCCCAGGGAATATCCTGAAGCCGTACATTGGGGTTCGCTGAATTTCGGCGGTGCCCTTACTACATCCGGCGGCCTGACCTTCATTGCAGCCGCGTTAGATAATATCTTCAGAGCGTTCGATACGCGGACCGGCAAACTGCTCTGGCAGGACGAACTTCCCGCTGGAGGGCAGGCCACACCCATGTCGTATGTCCTCAACGGCAAACAGTTTGTCGTTATCGCGGCCGGCGGTCACGGTAAACTGGGTACAAAACTGGGTGACGCGGTTGTAGCGTATGCATTGCCTTAACAGGGAGGAATTAAGGCTAACAACGTGTACTGTGTGTCGGGTTTATTAAGGTTAACGCAATTTCCCTATCTTTGCCCCCTTAAAATTCCTAAATGAAATCTTTTGAAACCCTGGGCCTGTCCAGGGGACTGGTGGAGTCGGTACAGCAAATCGGCTTTGAAATACCCACTCCCATACAGGAAAACGCCATTCCTGTGCTGCTAGAAGGAAACCGCGACTTTGTAGGACTTGCTCAAACCGGAACGGGAAAGACGGCCGCTTTCGGGCTGCCATTGATCGAATTGTGCGAACCAGAATCACGTGAAACCCAGGCGCTGGTCCTCGCGCCAACCCGGGAACTGTGCGTGCAAATTGCGGGAGACCTGGAACGCTTTTCAGGTCGGTATCGCCGGATGAACGTCGTAGCTGTCTATGGTGGTTCAAGCATTTCCGACCAAATCAAGAAAATCAAAAAGGGTGCACAGATCGTCGTCGCCACTCCCGGTCGGCTCATTGACCTCATCGGTCGCAAGGCTGTACGACTCGAAACCATAAGGTACGTCGTCCTCGACGAGGCCGACGAGATGCTGAATATGGGCTTCAAGGAGGATCTTGATGAGATTCTTTCCCATACGCCAGCCGACAAAAACACATGGCTTTTTTCGGCCACTATGCCGGCAGAAGTGCGGCGTATAATGAAAAATTATATGGCCGACCCGTATGAACTGACCATTGGCGAAAAGAACTCCGGAAACGCCAACATCGAACACCAGTTCATCGTGATCAAAGAAAAGGATCGCTATGCGGTGCTCAAACGTCTTTTGGATTTCCAACCGGATGTGTTCGGTCTCATTTTCTGCCGGACACGGATGGACACGCAGCGTGTCGCCGACCAACTCATGAAGGATGGATACAATGCCAATGCCCTGCATGGAGACCTTACGCAGCAACAGCGTGACAAAGTAATGAAGAGCTTTCGTGAAAAGGCCATTCGCGTTTTGGTCGCTACCGATGTTGCCGCACGCGGCATCGATGTTGAGGATATCAGCCACGTCATCCACATGAACATTCCTGATGAGATCGAATTCTATACACATCGGAGCGGAAGGACGGCGCGTGCCGGAAAGAAGGGCATTTCGGTTGCCCTGGCTACGAAGAGTGAACTGG
This sequence comes from Cyclobacteriaceae bacterium, assembly GCA_036381475.1. Classification (GTDB taxonomy): domain Bacteria; phylum Bacteroidota; class Bacteroidia; order Cytophagales; family Cyclobacteriaceae; genus ZC4RG29. Next base: position 47,342 of record DASVCT010000023.1, on the reverse strand, counting down.
GAAAGATACGCCAGATCGAAAAGATGATTCGCACGACCATCACCCGGATTCCGATACCATCAGGCGCCGATATCTGTCGACGGCAATTGCTTGCCCTGATGCGACGGGTACACGACGTGAAGGTTCAGGAGACCGGAATGGCGGAGTTTCTTCCCGAAGTCTACGAAGAGTTGAAAGAACTCAGCCGCGAAGAGATCATTAAACGATTTGCTTCGATCGAGTTCAATCGCTTTCTCGACTACTACGGTAACGTGGAAGATCCTGATGCTGTCATCGAATCGGAAGGGCGCGCGGAACGCTATGCCACAGGGACGAGAATTTTCATCAACCTCGGCAAGATGGATGGGCTGGATAAGTCGGGCCTTATTGAAGTCATTGACGAGTGCTGCGGACTTGGAAAGAAAGACATTGGCAAGATCGAACTAAAGGGCGCCTATTCTTTCTTCGAAGTAGACCCAGACAAAGTCAATATTGTTAAGGATGGCTTCAGCGATGTCTCATTCAGAGGCCGCGACGTTCGTGTGGAAGTGACTGGCAAGAAGCCCGAGGACACCGGCAGAAAGAAAAAGAAAGACAAATACCGTAAAGGAGGAAGGGAGTTCTTCAGGAAAGCGAAAAAGGCGAAGGTGTAGGGGGTGGGAACCAGGGAAATAGGGAAATAAGGAAATAAGGGAATAGGGAAATAAGGGAATAAGGGAATAAGGGAATAAGGGTATAAGGGTATAAGGAAATAGGGGGTGACTAGACAAGTGATTTCGACTAGTGATTTTCGATTGATGCTATGATTAGAATCTCTGGCTTAGAATAGCAAGCGTCGTCGTTGGTCGAAAAATGTGTTCTGTGGCAGAATAGTTAGAAAGAGTTGAAGAGTTGAAGAAGTGAATATTGAATGAGATTACCGAATACCGATTACCCCTTATTTGGAACCCACCTGTTCCGTCTCAATATAACTCAACACTAGCCAGTGTCGGGCAGGCTTTGGCATCTTCGATGGTGATCCGCACGGCATCTGTTTCGATGGGAGTGACACGCAGAATTCTTTTGTAACCGATAGTCGTGCCGTTTGAAATGCGCGTCCAGTTGTCACCATCGCGCACGGAAACGCTGAACCGTTTGATGCGTTGTCCGAGTTTAATGTATTCTTGGAGTACGACAAATGAAATGGTTCGCTTTTCACCCAGGTCAATGTCGACCTGACCCTGGGTTTGATCGTCGTCCGTAGCCCAGTACGTCTCCTTGTTCCCATCCGTAACGTTCGCAGGGGCATACAGGTCCGATCGTCCACGGTAGTGATCTGCGGTGGCGCTGGCGTTCGCGGCTAGATTGGTTTTGAAGACACTGTCGCGGAGCGCCTTCCATCCTTTGAGCGCAGCGATGTCGCGTTCGTTAATGAGTCCCCGCCGGTCGGGAGGTACATTGAGTAGTAATGTGGATCCCCGGCCAACGGATGTCAGATAGATGTCGAATAATTTTTCCGGCGATTTTACGAGCGAATCTTCGCTTGCGTGGTAGAACCAACCCGGGCGTATCGAAGTGTTCACTTCGGCGGGAATCCAATGCGTGCCGTCCTGTGATCCTGTGTTGAGTAGTTCGCCGATGTCGGGCTTGCCCGGATACAGTGTGTCGGGCGTGATGAGGTTCCAGTTTGTTTCTCCGCCAATGCCTTGTTCATTGCCACACCATCGAAGGCTGGGACCTGCGTCACTGAAGAAAAGCACGTTGGGTTGAAGGCTCTTAACCAGATCAAGTGTCGTGGGCCAGTCGTAGTACGTCGATCCGTCGATGCGACGTATCTCATACGTCCCTCCGTAATAGCCATCGCCCCCGTTGGCTCCGTCAAACCACATTTCGAAAATGTCACCGTATTGTGTGAAGAGTTCGCGGAGCTGGTTTCTATAATAAGTAATGTATTCCGGTGTTCCGTACGCTGGATGATTCCGGTCCCAGGGCGAAAGGTACACGCCGAATTTCAGGCCGTGACGCCGGCACGCGTCGGCAACTTCACGCACCACATCCCCGCCTCCGTTCCTGAACGGGCTGCTTTGTACATCGTGTTCCGTGTACGCGCTTGGCCACAGGCAAAACCCATCGTGATGTTTGCAGGTGAGAATGATGCCTTTGAAGCCAGCATAGCTCAGGACGGTCGCCCATTGATCGGCATCCAGTTGTGTTGGATTAAAGATTTCGGGCTTTTCATTGCCCAGCCCCCACTCCCGGTCGGTGAATGTGTTCGTGGTAAAATGGATAAACGCGTTCATTTCCATTTCGTGCCACCGCAACTGCGCTTCTGTGGGTACGGGTAGAACCGGCTCTGGCGGGTCGACCTCCGTGTTGCGGCATGACAAAAGTATCGCCAGGAATGCAACGGAAAGGGTAGTGAACGATGTACTCATGACTTCCAAGATAAAGGACACCGCAATGTGAACCAATTTTGCAAAAAACCATTCGCACCCGGTGTGTTCCTCCTGTCAATATAAGCAGCTTGTGTTTCGGTAATTATTTATTTATTTAGGTCGACAAGGGCTGTGTGAACGTCGGCTTTGTTCTATAGATAATGACGTGACTATGGCAACCCTGGAATGACTAATTAACCTAGATTATGAGAATAGTATTATCGTGCCTGCTTGCATGTGTGATGACCTTCGGCGTTTTCGCCCAACAGGTTACCCTAACACGGGAACAGATTATTGCCTTGACTCCCGAATGGAAGGGAGAACGGCTTCCCGACGGCCGTCCCAAGGTGTCGGACGAGTTGCTCCGGCGACTCAAGAACATTTCTCTTGAGGAAGCCTGGGGTGTTCTGCGTGGCAAGGGATACCACAACCAGTTTGAAGGCGACTGGATGGTGCTTAAACCCGGTGAAGCCATGACGGGACGCGCGCTTACCGTACAGTACCTTCCTAAGCGTCCCGACTATGATAACCTCGTTAGGGCCAAGGGTAAAGAAGAAAAGCGCATCGGCAACTTCAATTCGTGGCCTATCGACATGCTCACACCCGGTGATATCTACGTTGCGGATGGCTACCAGAAGATCATCGACGGAACGCTGATCGGCGACAACCTGGGCAATTCCATCTATGCGAAGTCGAAGAACGGGGTGATCTTCAATGGATCGGTGCGGGACGCCGAAGGGCTTGAAGCAATCGACGGCTTTAACGCGTGGATTAAAGGCTATGACCCTTCGTTCATTCAGGAAATGATGCTTGGCGGAATCAACGTTCCCATCCGTATTGGCCGCGCAACCGTACTCCCTGGCGATGCGATCCTGGCCAAAAAAGGCGGCGTGGTGTTTATCCCGGCGCACCTGGTGGAGGACGTAGTCCTTGCCGCCGAATTTATTGCCTTGAGAGACGAATTCGGTCACCAGCGGCTGCGCGAAGGAAAATATACCCCCGGCCAAATCGACCAGCAATGGACCGACGAGATCAAGAACGACTTCCTGAAATGGTTGGATCAGAATCCCGACAAGCTACCGATGACGCGCTCCGAGCTGGACGCATACATGAAGAGCCGGACGTGGTAGAAAGGGTAGAGGCGGTGGTCAGTAATCGGTAATCGGTACCAGGAATGACCATTAAAGTTGGTTGGAATTAGAAGAAGAAATGTGTCGGACGAGGTTTTCGTTGCGACGCAATGTATATATGAGAATGCTACACCTAAATTGAACCTATGAAAACACCATCACAGAAATTTCTCGAAAAGATTGGGTTGAAGGAACCTGAAGGGAACGTTGGGCAAAAGGAAGTCCGCGGAAATGGACGCCGTGAATTTTTCAAGAAAGCGGGCCTCGGGGGACTGATGCTGGGCGGATTCATGTTCAGCCCCATTGAAGACACGCTGGCGCATGCCACGTCGAATGTCAATCGCAATTCTGCACCGTCAGATCTCAAAATCACGGACATGCGATACGCGGTGGTCATGAATGGCCATGGTCGCTGCCCGGTAATCCGGATTGATACCAACCAGGGCATTTATGGTTTGGGGGAAGTGCGCGATGGAGCATCCTGGCGCTATGCCATGTTCCTGAAGAGCCGTATCCTCGGCATGAATCCCTGCAGCGTTGAAATGATCTTCAAACGGATCAAGCAATTCGGTTATCACTCCCGGCAGGGTGGAGGCGTATGCGCGGTAGAAATGGCCCTCTGGGATCTTGCGGGCAAGGCTTACAACGTCCCCTGCTATCAGCTGCTCGGTGGGAAGTACCGGGATAAGGTGCGTCTTTATGCAGACACACCCGAGGGAAGAAGCGAGGAAGAATTTGCTGCCCTTGTATCCAAACGGATTGATGAGGAAGGGTTCACATTTATGAAAATGGACTTCGGGATCGAGTTGCTCAAGGATATTCCGGACACGGTAGTCAACAGCAATTTCTGGGAAATTGGCCGGCAGTGGTCGAATGAACCGATGTCGTACGGCGCCGCGTTGCACCCCCTGACACAAGTTCAGATTACCGACAAGGGGTTGGACATCCTGATGCAGCGGATCGAGCGGGTCAGGAATAAAATCGGATACACCATTCCACTCGCGTCCGACCACTATGGACACTTCGATCTCAACAATGCGATCCGTCTTGGCAGAGCTTGTGAGAAGTACCGGCTGGCGTGGCTGGAAGACCTGATTCCCTGGACGCTTGCTGATCAATGGAAGCAAATCACGGATGAACTGACAACACCCACCCTCACGGGCGAAGATATTTACCTGAAGGAGTCGTTTATCAAGCTGATTGACATGCATGCAGTCGATCTTGTTCATCCCGACCTGGCGACATCGGGCGGCCTGCTGGAAACCAAGAAGATCGGCGACTACGCAGAAGAGCGAGGCATTGCCATGGCGATGCACTTTGCCGGTACGCCGATTTCATTTATGGCGAACATCCATTGCGCTGCAGCTACGCAGAACTTTGTGGCCCTTGAACATCACTCGATAGATGTCGACTACTGGCAAAGCCTGGTAAGAAAGGTGGACAAGAAGCCCATGATCGAAAAGGGTTTTGCGCTTGTCCCGGAGGGTCCAGGCCTGGGTGTCGAACTGAACGAGGACGTGGTCAAAAAGCACATAGACCCGGAAAACAAACAGTATTTCGCGCCCACAACGGAATGGGACGTCGACCGCTCGTGGGACAGGCTGTGGAGCTGACAGGTTGATGCCTCATCCAAAATGCCTTGGTTGCCGGCTTGGCGCTGGCAGCCGAGGCGTTTTTGTGTTTATTAGTGGGAATCCTTAGCCTCTACAGATATGCAGAAGAAATCCTCAAACCTGATATTCCTTATTGCGCTCATAGCGCTTGCCATCTTCGTCATCATAACTTTATACGGAAGGCATGATATTGCTGGTTGGATCCTTGTTTCGTTCTTTATCCTGGTCGCCATAGGTCTGCGAGCGTATCCACTGCTCAAAGGGTATTCCTATCCCATGGTGATATTCGCCTCCGTAACCCTGGGGATGTATTATCCACAATACTTCATCACAGTAGGAGATTTTGAACTGAAGAAGCTCATCACACCGCTGTTGCAAATCATCATGTTCGGCATGGGCACCACGTTAAGTTTGTGGGATTTCGGCCGGGTAATCAAAATGCCGAAAGGGGTATTCGTAGGGATTGTATGTCAATTTAGTATTATGCCGTTTGTGGGGTGGGGGATAGCGAACATGTTTTCTTTTCCGCCGGAGATTGCCGCGGGGATTATTCTGATCGGTAGTTGCCCGAGCGGTCTGGCCTCAAACGTCATGTCTTATCTGGCCAAGGCTAACCTTGCACTTTCTATTACGCTAACGGCCGTAGCGACCATTCTTGCTCCTATTATGACACCGTTCTTTATGAAAGTGCTCGGTGGTGAGTTCATCGACATCAGCTATTGGAAAATGTTCATTGATATTGTGAAAGTCGTGATCCTTCCTATTGGTGTCGGTTTGATTTTCCACCACACCTTGCAGAGCCGGTTCAAAATACTGGACACGATCATGCCTGTGGTTTCCATGGCGGGCATCGCGGTAATTCTCGTCATCATCATCGCCATGGGCAGAGACGACCTTCTGGCTGTCGGACTGATGCTGGTAGTCGCCGTATCCCTGCACAACATGATGGGTTATTTCCTGGGATACTGGTCATGCAAATTCCTGAAAATGCCTGAACAGGATTGCCGGACGATTGCTTTGGAGGTCGGAATGCAAAACGGCGGGCTGGCCACCAGCCTTGCTGCGGATACCTTGAATAAGGCTGCCACCGTGGGCCTTGCCCCTGCCATATTTGGTTCGCTCATGAATATTACCGGCTCTACCCTGGCCCTGTGGTGGCGTTCAAAGCCGATTCCGGAGGAGGAACAAAACAAAGTACCAGCAACATGATGCGATAAATCGTAAATCGCAGATCGTAGATCATAGATAAGCATTGATCTACGATCTACGATTTATGATCTACGATCTTGTTGATGGCAACCATCAATGAAAATTGGCAGACAGATATGAGTCAAGGTTTTGGCGTGTGATAATCTCAAGCGGAAACAAGCATGTTGCCGGGACCTTCTTGTTGAATAGCAGACGATTTGCCAATTGACCCACACCCGTGAAAGCCTGCTGACGGACGTTTTGGTTGATGAGAAAGTCGATCACGCCCTTTTTCAGGTAGTGGAGATTTTGTTTCAACAGATCGTACGCCACAAGCCGGATATCGTCCTTACCCTTTTTTTCCAGCATGGATGAAACAATACTGGCGCCCCTGGAGGTGGTAACCAGGATCCCCTTGAGTTCACGATGTGACATCACCTCCGCAAGTTCATTCTTCAATGTCGGTTCGTGCGTGTAGTTCAGATCGAGGCTCAGAACGTTGAACTGTCCGTGGTCCAGGTTGTCGAAGTACTCTTTGAATCCCTGCTCTTTTTCCGACAGGTGGGTTGATCGTTGAATGTCGTCATAGATGTGAAGGATGGCAAAGAGGCCCGGCGGCTGGCGGTTCAGGTGCAGCAATTCTGCTGCAACACGACCACTCTGATACAGGTCCTGGCCGATGAAGCTCAGGGGCTGTGCCTGCGGCACGTTGTTGTTGAACACGACGAAGGGAATTTCACGCGCGTGGCATACTTCGAAAAAGCGACTCGCTTCGTCGCGAAAGATGGGCGCGGCTAGCACACCGTCGGGGTTGGCCGAAAGGACCTTTTCCGAATTCGTCCGGAATGATGCCGTGTCATAGAGGTCAAAGAAATAGGGCTCTACGCGAACGCCATACTGTTCCCACTCCTCGATGGCATGCTGAACCCCCAGGCCCGACATGCCCCAGTATTCATCCTGTGAGGGATCCGGAACGAGGGCTGCTATGAAGTAGGTTTTGTTTGAGCCGAGTGTGCGCGCAATAAGGTTTGGCTTGTATCCGGTCTTCTCCAGGATTTCCATCACCTTGTTGTATGCAGCGCGGGAGACCTGACCACGGCTGTGGAGGACTCGGTCTACAGTTCCTACGGAGACACCTGCAAGCTGCGCGATGTCTTTGATCCTGATGTTCTTACTCATGAGAGGGTAGATTAGAATCGGTAATACCGGGCTCAATTCTACACAATTTTTTAATAAGGATGCGCGCAGCTGCACGGTAAAGACTTCCGATGGCTGGCTTTGTCCGGATCTTGCCCCCGAACCCCGACAAAATGTGCTTTCTCCGTGACGGTCTGCTTGAAAGAATTTCCTACTTTAAGTCAGCCGTCCGGTGACGTCCGCCGGATGGACACCGAACCTAAAACCACGATCATGAACCTGCCGCAACAGAAGACAAAGGCCCTGACGCGAAGGTCGGCCATCCAATCATTCCTTGCACTTGCCGGCACGATGGCATTACCTGGCATCTCTCGCGCAGAAGACGGCAACACCAAAGCCGCCGAGCGCAAGCGCGACAAGACCCCCGTCAAGATCACACGGCTGGAGACGTTCCTCGTAAAACCGCGCTGGATATTTCTCAAAATACACACCGATGCCGGGGTTACCGGCTTAGGCGAACCGCTTCTTGAAGGCCGAGCCCTTACGATTCAAACCGCCATCAAGGAAATTGAACCATACCTCATTGGAAAGGACCCGCGCCAGGTGGTTCACCACTGGCAGGCCATTTACCGTCATGCGTTTTACCGGGGAGGACCGATACTGACCAGCGCACTCAGCGGAATCGATCAGGCCTTATGGGACATCAAAGGGAAACTGCTCAACGTGCCGGTCTATGAACTCTTCGGGGGGCCTACGCGCGACAGAGTCCGCATTTACGGACGGGCATCTAATGCCGAAGACATGAAGAAGCGGGTCGCAGAAGGATATACAGTCATTAAGACAGGCGTGGCGAAGGAACACCCCGCCCGGGCTGTAGAGAACCCGAAGTTCATCCGGCATGCCGTCGAAAACTTCGCGTCACTGAGGGAAGCTGGCGGCGAGACGATGGACATTGGCATCGACTTTCATGGATCCATTCCACCGCAGACCGCGAAGGTTCTCATCAAGGAGCTTGAACCCTATCAGCCTATGTTCATAGAGGAACCCTGCCAGGCACAAAATGTCGATGTGTTGGCCGACATTGCCCGTGGAACATATCTCCCGATCGCTACCGGCGAGCGCATCTTTACAAAGTGGGGCTTCCGCGAAATTCTGGAAAAGGGCGCCGCAAGCATTCTTCAGCCGGATATGTGTCATGCCGGTGGCATCACCGAAGCACGAATTATCGCCGGCATGGCCGAAGCGTACTACGCGGTCATCGCACCCCACAATCCCATGGGGCCAATTTCGCTGGCTTCCGGACTTCAACTGGCTGCCAGCATCCCGAACTTCCTCGTGCAGGAACAGGTCTCGTTGGGCGACGGATACCTCAAGGAACCCTTCAAGCTCCAGCCAGACGGTACTGTAATGATCCCGACAGGTCCAGGGCTTGGCATAGAACTCGACGACAATAAACTCGCCGATAAGATCGGGCACGACTGGAAAAATCCGGAGACCTACGACGCGACCGACGGATCGGTTGTGGACTGGTAGTTTCCGCACCGATTACCGATTACTTCATACTACTTACTACTCGCCCCCAGACCATGTCCCTCAAAACCAGCTACCGTTGGCTTATCGTCGTGCTGCTGTTCTTTGCGACCACCATCAACTATATCGACCGGCAGGTCATCGGCTTGCTAAAGCCGGTGCTGGAGAAAGAATTTGCCTGGAGCGAGTCCGACTTTGCAGCCATAGTAGTGGCATTTACCGGCGCGTACGCTGCCGGCCTCCTTTCTTTCGGATGGCTGATCGATCGTGTCGGAACGAAAATCGGCTACACCCTTTCCGTGGTACTGTGGAGTATCATGGGCATGTTGCATGCGGCAGCAAAGAGCGTAACGGGATTTGTGGTTGCACGCATCGGCTTAGGACTTGGCGAGGCCGGCAACTTTCCCGCCGGTATGAAGGCGATATCAGAATGGTTCCCCACACGGGAGCGGGGCGTAGCCGCCGGAATATTCAATTCGGGAACAGCGGTGGGTGTTGTGTTGGCTGTTCTCATCGCCCCCTGGATTCTGGTCACCTTCGGATGGCAGGAGGTTTTCGTCATCACCGGCGCGATGGGGTTCATATGGCTGATGTTCTGGTTGTGGTTGTACGAAATCCCTGAGCGCCAGAAACGTCTTTCTGCAGAGGAGCGTACCTTTATCCGCGCAGGGCAGGAGGGAGGTGAAATAAAGACGAAGGTCCCGTGGCTGCGCCTCTTCGGTTACCCGCAGACGTGGGCGTTTCTCTTTGGTAAGTTTTTTATCGATCCCATATTCTGGTTCTTCCTCTTCTGGCTGCCCTCGTACTTTGCCTCGGCGTTTCACCTCGACCTTACGCGGCCGAGTCCCGAATTGATGATCATCTACGCTGCGACAACGCTCGGCAGTATCTACGGCGGGTACTTCAGCTCCTTCCTGGTCCGAAGAGGTATGCCGGTGATCAGAGCCCGGAAAGTGGCGCTGCTGATTTTCGCTGTGCTCGAGTTGTCAATACTTTCGGCGCAGTTCGTGACAGACATTTGGGCAGCGGTGGCCATAATCAGTCTTGCCGTTGCCGTCCACCAGGCGTGGGCCACGAATGTATTCACATTAGCTTCCGACATGTTTCCGCGAGAGGCGGTGAGTTCGGTAGTCGGGATCGGAGGAACGGCGGGCGCCCTGGGCGGCATGATGTTTCCCGTTCTCGTGGGCTACCTGCTCGACACATACAAGGCCGCCGGTAATTTGCAGGGCGGATATAATGTGCTATTTACCCTTTGCGGTGTCACCTACCTGATTACGTGGTTTATTATTCATCTGCTAACGAGAAAGGAGGGAAGAGTCAGGCTGGGTGAAAGGATTGAAGAGTTGAATAATTGAATGGTTGAATAGTCACCGCTTCAATTTATTTTCAACCAATTCTCTCCATTCTTGGTCAAGTGTACCGTTGTGCATATTACGTCCCGCCCGGCGGTACCAGTACGAAGCATTGCTCCGGTCACCCTCCTTCCTGTGCAGGTAGGCATGAATTGCTGCGGCGTCGGGGGATTCTATGTCCTGGACGATGGTATGTGCGCGATGCCAGTCGCCCTTGCCGTCGAACCACAAGGCCCGAAGCAGGTCGTCCAGGTTTTTTGGCGGGTCATTCTCTTTCAGGGAATCGTTGAATTCGGTGAATGTCATAATATGCCGTGTTCGCCTTTTTTTCTCGTGATGGGATAGTACACTTCCGTGATCCAGCTTGATGGATCTTCGCCAGGATCGGTGGTGTATACTTCCCAGGGTGTACCGTTGATTTCGTAGTCCTTGTATCGGATGTATCGCAGCACCTCGGAGTGCGTGCGCGCGATGTCGTCGTAGCCGTCGTAATCGATTCCCCGGATTGCTCGTCCGCTGTACAGCTGACTTACTGGAAACGAGTCGGGTACGGTTGCATCGGGCTCGACCGGCACGGCGAAGTCGATTACGGAGGAGTCGCCGAACAGGCAGAACGGATAACCCGCCGCCTCTGAGCCGACGGCATTCAGCGCGCGCATAATTTCGGCGTGAAGCGCGCGTATTTGTTGCGTGGCCGAATCCGGATGGTGTTTCCTGCGAACGCTAACATAGTAGGACGGCGCCAGTAGTTCCTCCGTGACATTGTCAAACACCGGCTTGGATTCGGCAATTTGCTTCAGGGTGCTGAGATTGTGGGCAAGTGAAGAGCCGAGCCGGTTGGCCAGGAGAAAGCGCTTCCAATGACTCCAGATGGTGTTTTCTTCTTCGGCGGTGATTTCAGCTTTTAGAATAAGTCGTGTTTGGTTTGCAACAAGGCTGTCGGGAACGAGCCAAAATTCGTATGCTGCCGCCCCGCGTGCACCGAAGTCCAGGCGGGCGCGGACCATTTCATCCCTCCTGCTGGATACCAGGGTAACGTCGCCTGATCCGCTGTTGCCCGTCCACGAACAGGTTGCCTCGATGCCCATGCGGGATTTGCCATAGGTAATTTCCGCAGACTCATTAAACCAGTATGCCCACAACGGCCATCGCTCGAGGTTGTCGATTTCTTCGTAGAGGTAGGATACGGGTGCAGCGACGTTGATCGCTTTTTCCAATACAACCCTTCGGGGCAGAAAATAGCTTGCGACTACAAACACCGCAGCCGATATAAGCAGTCCGGCAAGTACTACCTTTTTCATCAAAATTTGTTTGCCGTTTGTCGGCGCAACGCGCGAACCAGAAAGGTATGAAATTTATTGAACCGAAACGGTTTGCAATTCTCTTGCAAAATGCAAAAATTAGACCACCACCAACCCCGAAGCCTCATGAGTTTCTTCAACGACCCAAAACGGATTCCCGAGTCTTATGGTCTTAGGATTGCGGCCGGCCTGATCGCCTACTTTCTGCTGATGAAGTTCACCAACCTGGCGCATCATGTCGAGTTGCGTCTGCTGAACCTCGTCATCCTCATCATAGGTGTGTATTACGCGCTGAAAAAGCTCCGGGAAGTCAATGAACACCACCTCAACTATTTTCGGGCGTTGATCACCGGATTTACCACGGCCACAATCGGCTCGCTCGTGTTTGCTATTTTCCTGTTCGTCTATATGAAAGTCGACGATGACATGATGCAGGCGATCATACAGGGTGAGCCCATGGGGCGGTACCTGAATGCCTATATGGCTGCATTCATCGTGGCGTTGGAAGGAGTTTTTTCAGGCCTCCTGGTCACGTTTGTCATCCTTAACTACGTCGGCACTGATGAGGTAAATCAATAGCGGTTCGGTCGCCTACCGGACCTTACTCTGCACTTCAGACATTGACACGTGTCCGTCCTGAACGACGGTAGTCTTGTAATTTTGTTTGTCAACGACGATCGGGTTAAGCAATATCGCGTCGACTTCGAGGTCTTCGGTTTTCAGGCGTGTTGCTTTTTTCGGTTTTTTCCCTCGCGCAAAATCCATCGCAATTTCGGCCGCACGATAAGCCAGGTCGCGGATGGGCTTGTAGACGGTCATGGTCTGGACCCCTGAAATGATGTTCCTGATCGCCATGAGCTCAGCATCCTGGCCGGTGACGATCACATGTCCCAGCAAATCGGAAGGAATTGCCTGCAACGTCCCCGTGGCGAGGGCGTCGTTTGCAGCGATGATCGCATCCGGCCTGAGGTCCTTGGTGGCGAACAATTCGTCGATGCGCATGAGTGCCTCGATCTCGCTCCATTCGTTGAGCACAATGTCGCCGACGATCTCGATTTCGCCAGCGTCGATGTGGGGCTGCAAGACTTCCATTTGTCCCTTTCGAAACAGCACGGCATTATAGTCGGTTGGAGGACCATTGATAAGAAGGTATTTTCCCCGTGGCACTTTCTTCAGCACATATTCAGCTTGAAGGTTCCCCACGCGTGTGTTGTTGTAGGAGATGTAGAAAGCAAGTCCCTTACTGAGGATAAGCCTGTCGTACGAAATAACCGGTATCTTTTTCTTGTTCGCTGCGTCCACAATGGCCGCCGCCTTTCGCGAATCCGAGGCTACTATGACGAGGGCATCCACTCCGCTGTCGATGAGTTTTTGCCCCAACCTGACCTGTTCGTCCGGGTCGCCATAGGGTACTTCGACCACACATTCGCCGCCCATTGCATTGATCCGTTCTGTGAACAGCTTTTGATCCAAATACCACCGATCTACGACGTAATTGTCCATGAGCAGTCCTATCCGCTGTGCGTGCAGGTGGACCGCTGTCAGCCACACCAGCGTGCAGATAATCATCATCCTGGTTTTCATGAGAATAGTTTTAGGTAAGTATGCCGACGGTGACGCCGGCCAGCTCTGGAAGAAAATGAAATCATGGTCTCCTTCGTCGCCATTGGTTCACAGCGAACGGAGCGATGACAATCTCGTGATGGGTTCGTTCCCATACCCCTGCCTGACAGGTCATAGATTCCTGCAGACAATATAAGTTAGCAAGAATTAATTTCCCGGTCCACGGAAAGGCGCTGAAATACGAAACTTTCCGAGGCGTAATTTCATAAGATGTGCAGGTGTGCTTTTTCAGCGAACTTCAAGCTCCACAATGGTGTCGATTTCATCCCTCTGGTCCTTAGGAATGCTGAGGGCGATGCCAAAATTGTTTTGTGTGAATTTCACCGGGGTACCCGAACCGAACATTTTGGCCGACCGGACTTTTTTGCCCCAATCAGGGAGGAGCAAGGACTCGTCCTGCCAATCGAGAATGTGTACGTATACCTTGTTGCCCTTTTGCGTGGTAACACCCCAGTTTCGTGCGGAGACGGGGCCGCCCTGGGTTTCGTATATCGTTGCGCCGTTCTTTTTGAGCCATTCGCCCATTTGCTTGAGCAATGTCACATGGTCAGGTTGGATCTTGCCGTTGGGCATGGGTCCCACGTTCAGCAAAAAGTTGGCGTTGTATCCGGCTGCCTTGACCAGGTATTGGATAAGCTGTTTTTCGGATTTATTCCGTTTGTCCTGGAGGTTGAAACCCCACGAATGGTTAATCGTCTCACAGGTTTCGAGCGGGAGGTTCCCGACTTTTGAATCACCCGAGAAACCGGTGGTATTGTGTCCCGGCAGGTCCTTTTCGAACATCTGGAAGTCTTCACCGGGAAAAGGCGCAAGGTGATGATTGCTGCCCACGAGAGCGGACGGCTGGAGCTTGTGAATCAGCGCATACGTTTTTGCAAGGTGCCAGTCTGCATCCGGCTTATCCCACATGCCGTCAAACCAGATTCCACCGATCTCGCCATAGTTCGTGAGCAGTTCGGTTAACTGTGCATCCATGTAATCAAGGTAACGGTTCCAGTTGCCGCTGTCGGGACGTCCCGAGGTCGCGCCCGTACGACCCCGTGGATAGTAGTCGGGATGATGCCAGTCGAGCTGCGAATGATAAAAAAACAGTTTAATGCCCTGCCTGTGGCATTCGTCGGCGAGCATCTTGAGTACATCTTTCTTGTAGGGCGTGCGTTCAACGATGTCATAGTCCGATACCTTGCTGTCAAACATGGCGAAACCGTCGTGGTGCTTGCTTGTAATGGTAATGTATTTCATCCCCGCTTCACGGGCCATGTCTACCCATTCCTTCGGATCGAATTCGACGGGATTGAAGAAGGTAGGCAGCTTCTCGTACGTTTCGATGGGAATCTGCTGGTTGTTCATGACCCATTCTCCATCGCCCAGCACGCTGTACACGCCCCAATGAATGAAGAGTCCGAAGCGCGCCTTCTGGAACCACTCGCGGGCGGCAAGGTTCTCCGCAGTTGGTGTGTAGGGTTCTTGCGCCTGAGCGAGCGTAACGATCAGCAGAAGGCAGACGACTGCTGGGAATTTGACGGGCTTCATATAGGGATTTGATTAAATTGCACTGTCACAAATTTAAAAGAGACGATGAGATACGAAAGCATTGGCAAGGAACTCTTTGTTCTCAATCGCAAGCGCCTACTAAAGGAAATCCCCCGTAATTCGATTGTCGTTGTCAATGCTAATGATGTGATGCCGACGAACGCCGACGGCACGATGCGCTTTCAGCAGAATAGTGACCTATTCTACCTTACAGGGGTAGATCAGGAGGAAACGATCCTGGTTTTGGCCCCGGGTTTTCCCGACAAGAAATACCGCGAGATACTGTTCATCCGCGAAACCAGCGAAGAGATCGCGATCTGGGAAGGACAGAAGCTGACAAAGGAGCAGGCGACTGAAGCCACCGGTATCGATACGGTGTTGTGGACTTCCGAATTTCCCCGACTGTTCAACACTCTCATGGTAGCCGGTGACGTTGAACAGGTTTTCCTCAATACAAACGAGCACTACCGTGCAGATGTTGAGGTGGAGAGTCGCGACGCACGATTCATACGCTGGTGTAAAGGAAAATATCCCTTACACCGGTATGCACGACTCGCACCCATCATGCATCGCTTGCGCAGCGTCAAGTCGAAGCGCGAGCTGGAACTCATGCAGCGGGCGGCCGACATTACCGAGAAGGCGTTCAGGCGCGTCCTCAAATTTGTTAAACCCGGCGTCAGGGAATACGAGATCGAGGCGGAGTATATGCATGAATTCCTGCGGCATGGTTCACGCGGATTTGCCTACGAGCCGATCATCGCCTCAGGGGCAAACGCTTGTGTCCTGCACTACATCCGCAACGACCAGGTATGCCGCGACGGCGATGTCCTGCTTCTCGATGTGGGCGCTGAATACGCGAACTATAACGCCGATTTGACGCGCACCATCCCGGTGAACGGCAGGTTTTCACCCCGGCAAAAGGAGGTATACAACGCGGTGCTGCGGGTGCAACGTGAAGCGATCAGTATGCTTGGTCCCGGTGTGCAGTACTACGAGTATCATAAGGAAGTACAGAAAATCATGGAAGCGGAACTCGTGAAGCTCAAGCTGATCGACAGGAAGGATATCCGGCAACAAGACGGTGCCCGGCCGCTGGTTATGAAGTATTATATGCACGGCACCGGTCACATGCTGGGACTGGACGTTCACGACGTAGGCAGTATGTATCAGCGTATGGAACCCGGCATGGTGTGGACTGTTGAGCCTGGTATCTATATCCGTGAGGAAGGCCTCGGTGTGAGAATCGAGAATAATGTCGTTATCACGGCGAAGGGCACCTATGATCTCATGAAGAATATTCCCGTCGAAGTTGAGGAGATCGAGGAGCTGATGAACGCGTGATTTGGTCGCAGTTGCATTGCGATAACTATCGGGATGCGTCTGAAGCCAACACGAGCACGAGTTCATTAACTTTAATACCAGGACCGCACGGATTGCTTGTCGTAAACTGAACTTGGATGGTACAGCGACTTATTATCGGCATCGTGTTCCTTCTGGCATGGCGTCAAACGCTGGCACAGGAGTTCTGGATGATGCCCGACAAATTTCAGTATGAGCCGGGTGACACGATAAAGATTCGTTTCAACGTCGGGGAAAACTTTGTCGGTGAAACCTGGAACCTGCGGTCGGAGCGGATCCGCTCAATCTCCCTGCACAGCACGTCCGGCAGAACCGACATTCGGCCTCTTGCCCACATCGGGCGTGGTGATCACCTCAAAATTCCAGCGTTGAAGAAGGGTACCTATCTCATCACTATGGAAGGTGAAAATGCATTTGTGGAATTGCCGGCCGAACGGTTCAACGCCTACCTAAAGGAACATGCACTCGACAATATTGCCGCCATGCGGAAGAAGGACAACGCGGAAGATCAGCCGGGCCGTGAATTGTACAGGCGGATCACCAGCCTGATTGTACAGGTAGGAGACACCCGCGACGAAACCTACAGAAAGATTACGGGGATGCCTGTGGAGATCATTCCCGGGAAACATCCGTCGGAGATCAGGAAAGGCGACCTCGTGCCGTTCATGATATTGTTCAACGGCAAGCCAGATTTTGGCGCGCGTGTGTACGTTTGGAACAGCAAGAACAACAAGGTGTTTAATCAGCCCATCTATTCTCAAAAGGACGGCAGCATTGACGTGAGAATCTTTAATGATGGTGACTGGATGATCAGCGTCGTAAAGATGGTTCCCGTGAGCGCTCCCAACGCCAACTGGCAAAGCTTTTGGGGTTCACTGGTGTTTCACGTAAGCGAAGAATAGGCGGGCAACGAGAAGGCTATGGTTGATGGGTTCACACCGAAAAACTTTCACCGCAACCGCAGGTTCGGGAAGCGTTCGGATTAATGAACTGGAAGCCTTTCCCATTGAGGCCGTCGGAGAAGTCAAGTGTAGTACCCAGCAGGTACAAAAGGCTCTTCTTGTCGACAAGAATGCGAATGCCCTTATCCTCGAAAACCTGGTCTGCAGCCTGGACCTCGTCGTCGAAGTTCAGGTCGTACATCAGCCCCGAACAACCACCCCCTTTGACGGAAACGCGGATGTTGTGGTCGGGCCCGCGTCCTTCTTCCCGGCGCAGTTCGATGATTCTGTCTCTCGCTTTTTCAGTAACGGTGATCATGCTGCTGAGCGTGATTTATGGCCTGAAAACTAACTGGATACCCAAAAAGTTTCAATCTTGACCTGCAAAGATAGCCATTTATGAAAAAATTGGAACACATCGGCATTGCCGTCCGTGATCTCGAAAAGGCCAATGCGCTTTTTGAAAAGCTCCTCGGCCGCCCGCATTATAAGGTTGAAGACGTACCGACAGAGGGTGTGAGGGTGTCGTTTTTTAATGTCTCAGGCGTAAAATTCGAACTGCTTGCAGCCACCCGTGCCGATTCGGCGATTTCCCGGCACATTGAAAAGCGCGGGGAGGGCATCCATCACCTTGCCTTCGAGGTTGACGACCTCGAGCAGGCTATCGCAGAGCATGAATCCCAAGGGTTTGCTGCCATTAACCCTGTACCGTCAGCTGGAGCTGACAATAAGCGAATTTGCTTTCTTCACCCCCGAAATACCGGGGGCGTGCTGGTGGAACTTTGCCAGGAAAGGCGCGTCAGCGATTCCGCCGATCGTTGAATTGCAGCGCGTTGTAATACTTCAGCTTTTTCTTCCCCTTATGGGTTTTGTACATCGGCTTCGGACCACAGGCGCTGAGAACGATCACCATTACTACCAGAAGGGCAAAAAATCGTTTCATGGGAATCTCCCTCGTGCAACTCGAAAGTTACGCCAAAAAGGGCGCATTCCGGGAAGAGCGTTAGTTTTACAGCACAATTGAAGTTTTTCCAAACAGCAAACCTCCCGTATGGCCATAAACCGAATGGAAATCAGCGAGTTAGGTGAATTCGGGCTGATCGACCGGATCGCCGGGAACGCCCGCATTCAAAATGCCAGTACCGTCGCCGGAATCGGCGACGACGCGGCGGTGGTGGACTGCGGTAGCGGAAACAGCGTTCTTCTCGCGACAGATATGCTCCTCGAGGGCATTCATTTCGACCTGACCTACTCACCCCTGCGCCATGTAGGTTACAAGGCTGTGGCGGTCAACATTTCAGACATCGCGGCTATGAACGGCAAGGCGGAGCAGATCACGGTAAGCGTAGGCCTCAGCAACCGCTTTTCGGTAGAGGCCGTCGACGAACTTTATGCGGGAATCAAAGCGGCATGCGACAACTATGGCGTCGACCTGGTTGGGGGTGATACCACATCGTCGCGTGTCGGACTGGTGATTTCCGTCACGGCGCTGGGCAGGGCCGAGAAGAAACGGATCGCCTATAGGAGCGGCGCGCGTCAGTCGGATATTATTTGCGTTACCGGCGACCTGGGTGCAGCGTATCTCGGGCTTCAGGTCCTCGAGCGCGAAAAGCAGGTGTTCCTGACAAACCCAGACATGCAGCCTGCGCTTGACAAATACGAATACCTCGTGGGACGAACACTGAAACCGGAAGCGCGTACCGACATTGTATTTGAAATGGCTGAGAAGGGTGTAGTGCCGACTTCGATGATCGACATCTCCGATGGCCTGGCCTCAGAGTTGCTACACCTGAGCAAAAGATCGGGCGTCGGCGTGCGCATTTTTGAAGATAAGGTTCCAATCGATAACCTGACTTTCGATACGGCTATTGAATTCAAACTTGATCCCATCACATGCGCTTTGAACGGAGGAGAAGACTACGAATTGTTGTTCACCATTTCTCCTGCCGATCACGAAAAAATACGACTGCACCCCGACATTCATTTCATCGGCTACGTTCACGAAGACAAAAATCAAAATGTGATGATCTCCAAGCAGGGAAGCGTTGTGCCGTTGACGGCGCAAGGATGGAATCATTTCCGATTCTAATCTTCTGGATAGGGGATATACAGAAAGCGCGTCAGTGCCCGATCAATCACGAAGAGGCAACAAAACTCATCGGGATCTTTGTAAGTATCAAGGAATCGTTGCCGAAACAATTCCTCCACCAGGCCGCGCTGAACGAATTCGTCGAGAAAGGAGGCGTAGTAATGCCAGCTGTTGCCCATCGACTCTTTCTCGATCAGCATTAGCCCCACCGGCTGTTCATCTTTGCAGATAGGAAATATTGGGTAATCAAATCCCCTCCTCCTGATCTGGTACGAGGCCTCCCTGAGCGTATCGGAGACTTTGACGAAATCGCCTGAGATCGTTCCCAGGTATTTGCCATCAAGTTCCGGGTCGTTTTCCATCAGCATTTTTTTGGATTCTACTTCATGTTTTTGTTAACAGGGGTGTCTTGACGGTAATCGCACAATCACGCCACAACCAACATGACTGTGCCCCCAATATGTTCACCGATCCCCCCCGCGATACCGTTCTGCAAAGCGTGTCAACTCGGGAAAGAATTCGGTGAAGTCTCCCTTAAAGCTATCATAATAAGTACGAAGCAGGTCGGTCGCCGTTTCCATGCCGGATTCATAGGGTGTACGTGCCGCCATTCCGTTCAGGGCGCGCTGAATGCCTTCCACGCGGGCATAGCTTACCAGCCAGTTCCCGCTGACCATGTGCGGGAGCATGGCCTTCACACCATTTGGGAGCACGTCGTAGTACGATTCAAGCAGCCGGTACACACCCGCCGCGAACAACGGCAGCGGTTTGGTGTGATAGTGACTCCAGTTGGCCGCCAGAAAATGGTCGTAGAACATGTCGGCGACCACCGGAGAATAGTGCCGAAGCTCCGGGCGAAGTCGCTGCTTGCTGCGTTCCACGACGGGATGCCCGTCGGTAAAGTCGTCGATGGCGCGGTGCAGCTCGATGCCCGCGGCAATGCCGGGACGAAATCGCGCTCTCACGTTCCCTCCTTTTACAAAATCCCCGATAAAATTTCCCACCATGACCTCAGGATCATTACCGGAAAGATACAGGTGGGCAAGGAAGTTCATTGTCAAAATTATGCTTTTGCCGAACATGGCGGCACTATTCAAAACAACAAACGACCCCCATGTCGGTTCATGTGTTGGAATATCTGTGGGGATTTTACAATTTCCGACGCGTAAAAGTGTGGGTATGACTGCAATTGAGAAGATTAAGCTGCTGGTAAGCCTGGCCGCTATCGACGGAATGATAGCGGACCGGGAGAAGAACTACATTATGAATATTGGATTGGCGAACGGAGTGTCGGCCACAGAGATGGAAGAAATTATCGACCGCCGTCCAGAGATTGTGGTCCCTTCCAACCTTACTGATTCCGAAAAATTCGATTGTCTTTTCCACCTCGTTCAACTGATGAAAATTGACGAAAAGATGTTCCGCGAAGAATTGCTGTTCTGTTCGACCATAGCGGAAAAACTCGGGTATCGTAAGGATGTACTGTTTGACCTGATGCTGAGTGTGACGCCCCACGCTATGGATGATGCCGAAAAGCAAAAACTCGAAGCGGAGACAAGAAAATACCTGGATCAATGACCCGATTGCCGTGTACCTCACCCAGGCGTCGGCACCCGTAAAAAACCCCGAAATCAGGCTTCAAAATGGGCCTTTTCATGCCCTCATGATCGGCAAATAATATCTACTTTTGCAGTTCTGAAAATCCTGAGGAGTAGGACGGGGTATGGAAAACATCCGCAATTTCTGCATAATCGCGCACATCGACCACGGCAAGAGCACGCTGGCTGACCGCCTGCTGGAATTCACCGGCACATTGACCCAGCGCGAAATGCAGGACCAGGTGCTGGACAACATGGACCTGGAGCGCGAAAAGGGCATTACCATCAAAGCCCACGCGATCCAGATGAATTACCAGCGCGGCGATCAGACTTACACCCTCAACCTGATCGACACCCCGGGCCACGTCGACTTCTCTTACGAGGTTTCAAGGGCTATCGCGGCGTGTGAAGGCGCACTGCTGATCGTCGATGCCAGCCAGGGAATTGAGGCGCAGACGATCTCCAATCTGTACCTGGCGCTAGATCACGACCTGGAGATCATCCCCGTCATGAACAAGATCGATCTCCCTCACGCAAATCCAGATGGCGTGGCGGACCAGATCGTCGACCTGATCGGATGCAAAAGGGAAGACATCATCGCCGCCAGCGCGAAAGAAGGCATCGGTATCCGCGAAATACTCGACGCCGTCGTCGATCGCATCAGGCCGCCGAAGGGGGACCCCACTGCGCCGCTTCAGGCCATGATCTTCGACTCGGTGTACAATTCGTTTCGTGGCGTCGAGGTGTACTTCAGGGTTTTCAACGGCACGATACGAACACGCGATGTCGTCAAGTTCATCGCTACCAAGCGTGTATATGACGCGGATGAGATCGGCATCCTCAAACTGCAGCAACAACCCGTTAAGGAGATCAGTGCAGGCAACGTCGGCTACCTGATCTCCGGAATCAAAATCGCAAGCGAAGTCAAGGTGGGGGACACTATTACCCACGTCGATCGTCCCGGCGAGCCGATAAAGGGCTTCGAGAACGTGAAACCTATGGTGTTCGCCGGAATATATCCCGTCGATACATCGGAGTTCGAAGAACTCCGGGCTTCGATGGAGAAGCTCCAGCTTAACGATGCGTCACTGGTATGGGAACCGGAGACCTCTGCGGCGCTCGGCTTTGGATTCCGCTGCGGGTTCCTCGGCATGCTCCACATGGAGATCATCCAGGAACGGCTGGAGCGCGAGTTCGGCATGACGGTGATCACGACAGTTCCCTCGGTGCAGTTCCGCGCGCTGATGACGGACGGATCGGTTAAGCTGATCAACGCACCATCGGAAATGCCTGACCCCACACGGGTCGATCACATCGAAGAGCCTTTCATACTGGCACAGATCATCACCAAGTCGGAATACATCGGGCCCATTATGGGACTTTGCATGGATAAGCGGGGCATTCTGAAAAATCAGCACTACCTGACAACTGACCGCGTGGAGCTGAGTTTCGAGATGCCCTTGTCGGAAATTGTCTTCGACTTTTTCGATAAGCTGAAGACCATTTCAAGGGGATACGCTTCGCTGGACTATCACCTTATCGGGTTCCGGGAGTCCGACATGGTAAAGCTCGATGTCATGCTCAACGGCGACAGGGTGGACGCGTTGTCCGCCATCGTCCACCGCTCCAAGGCATACGACTGGGGAAGGAAACTTTGCGAAAAGCTCAAGGACCTCATTCCCCGGCAAATGTTCGAGATCGCCATCCAGGCCGCTATCGGCCAGAAGATCATCGCACGTGAAACGGTAAAGGCCCTGCGAAAGAACGTGCTCGCGAAATGTTATGGTGGCGACATCTCGCGAAAGCGAAAACTCCTGGAGAAGCAAAAGAAAGGGAAGAAACGTATGCGGCAAGTCGGTAACGTCGAAATCCCCCAGGAAGCCTTTATGGCCGTCCTCAAAATAGAATGACGATTACGAGAACTCTTCGCTCATGACTATTATTGATTCATTTGCAAGTACTTGTCCCATTCATATTAACCGTAAAGCCGCTAGTGTTTTACGGCATTCCCCATTCCCCATTCACTCATTCCCCATTCACTCATTCACTCATTAAACCATGGTAACCTCCACCACCTACACCAGAATTGACGGCAAAAAGATTTCGGCGGACATCAAGAACGAGATCATGCTCCGGGTTGAAGAGCGAAAGACCCAGGGAAAGAAGGTTCCGCACCTCGCCATCATCCTGGTGGGCGACGACGGCGCCAGTCAGACTTATGTTGACAACAAGGTCAAAGCATGCAAGTCGGTGGGCTTTCATTACACGATGATGCGTTTTGCCGATACGATCAGCGAAGAAAGGTTGATGAAGCACATCGATCATGTAAACAACGACGACGATGTCGACGGCTTCATTGTGCAGCTTCCGTTGCCGGACCACATCTCTGTAGAGCGGATCACCGAAATGATCCGTCCCGATAAGGATGTCGACGGCTTTACGAATCAAAACTTCGGAAGCATCATATCGAAGAATCCGCTGCTCATGCCAGCTACTTCGTATGGTGTTATGGAGCTGCTTCGTCGCTATAACATCGAAACCGAGGGCAAGCACGCGGTCGTGGTGGGTGCAAGTCGCATTGCCGGCGCACCCCTGAGTATGATGCTTGCGCACTTAGGTCGTGCCACGGTAACTATATGCCATAAGTATACGAAGGACCTGGCCTCTCACACGCGTTCGGCGGATATCCTGCTGGTGGCAGTGGGAAAGCCGGGGTTGATTACGGCCGACATGGTAAAGGAAGGCGCGGTGGTAATCGACATCGGTACAACGCGCGTTGAAGGTCCCCAATACCCGAAAGGGTGGGCCATACTGGGTGATGTGGATTTCAAGAATGTGGCGCCGAAATGCTCCTTCATCACACCAACCCCGGGTGGCGTCGGACCCATGACGATTGCATCACTGTTGTTGAATACGCTCCGTGCAACGGAGTTACGAAATCCCTGAAACACAAAACACTTGCGTCCTCGATCAAACGATATTGGAACCATGCCTTCGCTAAGGGCGCATCCTGCTGACACCCTGCCCCTTATGGAGGAATTCTATTCCATCCAGGGTGAGGGATATTATCAGGGGCATGCGGCCTGGTTCATTCGCCTTGGAGGTTGTGATGTAGGTTGCCCCTGGTGCGACGTGCAGGAGTCGTGGGACGCCAGCCGCTACCCTTCGGTCAGTATTGACCAGATGGTTTCTAATGCGTCGGCAAGCGGTACCCGCATCGTGGTTGTCACAGGTGGAGAGCCCGCATTGTATGACTTGGGTCCGCTGACCACACGGCTTCAGGAAAAAAGCCTGCGCACGCACATCGAGACTTCAGGCGCCTACGCACTGACGGGCACGTGGGACTGGGTGTGCCTGTCGCCGAAAAAGTTCAAAGCACCAGACCCTTCCGTATTTGGATTGGCCGATGAACTGAAGATTATCGTTTATAATAAGAGTGATTTCGATTGGGCTGAATCGCACGCAGCCCGGGTCAGCCCATCGTGCAAGCTTTTCCTTCAGCCGGAGTGGTCGAGAGAAAAGGAGATGCTGCCCCTTATCATAAGTTACGTTCAGCAACATCCGGAATGGAGCATATCGCTCCAGATTCACAAGTACATGAACATACCGTGACGTTTGATGGCGGAATCGTTTCGGAATTCATATCCGTAGTCAATGACTGGGGCAGGCGGAGGATCCCGTTCCTTTTCATTGCCGACTTTGAGTTAAAGATGCCGCAGGCTATTGCGCTCGATCGCATCGAACCAGGCAAAATTCTGTACGAAATCAACGGTTATTCCAACGCTTTGCCTCAGAACGCCGGGCGTCTGCCGACGAGCACGTTACTTCGTAAACACCCGATGCCGGAACCGGTCTATCGTGAAAAATACGACAAGGTGCTCCGCCACCTGCACTATGGTGATACCTACCTTACGAACCTCACGATACCTACGAGGGTCGAATTACCGTGTGCATTGCATGAATTGTTTTATGTAAGTCGGGCAAAGTACAAACTGCTGTATGAAGACCGGTTTCTCGTCTTTTCGCCGGAGACTTTTGTGAAAATCGAGGAGGGAACCATACGGTCGTTTCCCATGAAAGGCACCATCGACGCGAGCCTGCCTAATGCCCGTGATAAAATTCTGTCAGACCAAAAAGAACTGGCGGAGCATGTGACAATCGTCGACCTGATCCGCAACGATCTCAGCCAGGTGGCAACACAGGTTACGGTGCCAAGATTCCGATACGTTGAGAAGATCAGGACCAGCGGAAAGAACTTGTTGCAAGTGAGTTCGGAAGTGAGGGGTCGGTTGCCCGACGAATACCGATCGCGACTCGGGGAAATCATTGTCGCGCTTCTCCCTGCCGGGTCGGTGAGCGGGGCGCCGAAAGCCCGGACACTCGAAGTGATTCGCGAGGCAGAAGGGTGTGAGCGCGGATATTATACCGGTGTTTTCGGATATCACGATGGCAATCGCCTCGATAGCGGCGTGATGATTCGCTATATTGAACGCAACGGAGAGGGCTGGATATACCGTAGCGGCGGAGGGATCACAACGCAAAGTGTGCCGGAAGCCGAGTATCAGGAAGCTATCGATAAGGTATATGTCCCTTTTGATTGAATCAATCCGATGCCAGGACGGCACATTTCACAATCTGGTGTATCACCAGCGGCGCGTCAATCATGCATTCCGTTCGCTGTTTCACAGTCAGCCACACAATTTGACCCGGCTTCTTGAATCGGTACAACCGCCACCGACGGGATGCTGGAAATGGCGCATCGAATATGACGAAACCTCGGCGCGCACGGAGTTGATTCCGTACAAACCGCGCGTCGTGAAGAGACTACTTGCAGTTCACGACGATGCGATTTCCTATCCGCACAAGTATCGCGATCGTAGCGACATAGACCGATGGTTCAGATTGCGCGGCATTTGCGATGACATCTTGATCATCCGGAATGGCGAAGTTACTGATACATCCATTGCAAACATCGTCTTCCGTCGCGGCCGCGACTGGTATACGCCGCTGCATCCGCTCCTGCCGGGAACGCAGCGTCAGGCACTCATCGATGCGGGAAAAATCCGGCCGATTGTCATAAGAAAAGAGGATATTCCGTCGTTCGAATCTTTCAGGCTGATCAATGCTATGATAGGGTTTGACGGTCCCGAGCAGGCGGTGAGCAACATTGTTTTGCACTTTTAGTAGCTTTGTAAGATGAATCGGGCGGTTGTTTTACTTTTTGCGGTGTTGGTCGCAGCTCCACTCTGTGCGCAGGAGCAGCTGAGTACCCGTTCGAAAAAAGCAATCGAGTTATATAAGGAGGCCGACAACTACCGCGTCAGGGGACAGCATGAACAAGCCATCCAGCTTTTGGATGAGGCGATCAATCGCGACAAGAATTTTGCGGAAGCCTATTACCGACGCGGTCTCGTTTACTTTACCCGAAAAAACTACGATCGCGCAATAGCCGATTTTGAAAAGGGCCTGTCGCTTACCGGTGATCCAAACCGCCAGAAGGTGTACTGGTTCGACCTCGGTGAGGCCTACCTGTCAACCGGCAACTACGCAAAGGCGGGCGAAATGCTTCGAAAGTTTGTGGCCACGGAAAAGCGCAACCAGGCTAAGGTAAACCGTGCGATGGTCATGCTGAAGAGTGTTGAGTTTGCCAGTTCTGCGCGGCCGGCCAAATCAAACTACAAGCAGCGGCAACTCAGCGATACAGTAAATGCATTTCCCTTGCAGTATTTTCCGGTGCTCACGGCTGACCAACAGGAGCTAATCTTCACGCGACGCCTGGGGAATTCCGGTGACGACGATGAAGATCTCGTCGTTTCCCGAAGGGATGCACAGGGAAAGTGGAAGGCACCAGTTTCCATTTCAGATAATATCAATTCCCAATGGAACGAGGGAACCTGCACCATTTCCGCCGATGGCCGGAAGCTGATCTTCACTTCTTGCCTGGGTCGGCCGGGATATGGGAGTTGTGACCTTTTTCAAAGTGAGAAGGTCGGCGACACCTGGAGTAAGCCCCAGAATCTGGGACCGAATGTGAACACATCCGACTGGGAGTCGCAACCGTCCCTCTCCGCGGATGGGCGGACCTTGTACTTTGTCTCCGACCGCTCCGGTGGATACGGTCGCAGGGACATCTGGGTGTCACATCTCGACAGCAACAACCAATGGACAAAAGCGGTTAACGCAGGCAAGAGTGTGAACACTTCGTTCGATGAAATCTCGCCTTTCATCCATGCCAACAACAGGACATTGTACTTTGCATCGAATGGTTTGCCGGGGTATGGCGGATACGATATCTATTATGTCGAGAAGACCTCGGGCGGTTGGTCGCAGCCTAAGAATGTGGAGGCACCCATAAACGATCATGAAGATCAGTTTTCACTATACATCACCGCTGACGGTACGAAAGGGTATTATGTTCATGAGGATGCGGGCGCATCGAGCCGGATCATGGAGGTGACGATTCCCGAAGAAGACCGCTTGCGTTTTCGCAGCAATTATGTGGAAGGCGTTGTTACCGATCGACAGACGGGGAAGCCGCTGGCTGCCGATATCGAACTGCTAGACATCAATACCAATCACCCGGAGTCCGTCGTTGTCTCAGACAGCATAACGGGTGAATACCTTATCGTACTCACACAGGGTTCAGAATATGCACTATATGTCAGCAAGAAAGGATATCTCTTTCAAAGTCTGAATTTCAATTATTCAGAAGTGAAGGATTTTGAACCGATCGTGCTGAATATTCAGCTGGATCGGGCCGAGGCCGGATCGGTATCTGTATTGAAAAACGTGTTCTTTGACACCGACCGTTACGACCTGAAAGAAAAATCCAGAACTGAACTGCACAAGATCATACGCTTTCTCCAGGACAATCCGGAAATTCGCGTAGAGATTGCGGGACATACGGACGACGTGGGGGCAGATCCCTATAACCGTCAGTTGTCCGAACGGAGGGCTCAGGCGGTTTACACCTATCTTTCCGAAAATGGCGTAGACCCTGCACGCCTTAAGACGAAGGGGTACGGACCGGACCAACCTGTTGGCGATAACGCCACGGAAGAGGGCAGGCAGCTAAACCGCCGTATTGAGTTCAGGATATTGCCCTGATCCGTTCATGAAGCAACTTTGGGGCAATTTTGTTTGTAGGGTAGATTGCATTAAGGCCTTTTTTGGCGATATTTTACCGTCGATGATGCCATCAAAACGGACCGTATGAGGAGAATTCTACCGCTGTTGCCCACCTTATTAATACTCTTTCTCCTTCCGATGGTTCTCCACGCGCAGCAACGCACAGTGTCGGGGACGGTCACTTCACGGGAGGATGGCAGTCCGTTGCCCGGTGTGAATGTCTTGTTGCAGGGGACGACACTGGGATCCATAACAGACGTCAATGGACAATATTCGATCGCTGTGCCACAGGAGGGCGGTGTGCTCGTGTTCTCGTTTGTGGGGTTTGTTACCCAGTCCGTTGAGATTGGAACGGGAAATGTTATTGATGTCCAACTGGCAATCGATGCCACACAATTGAAGGAAGTTGTCGTTACGGGATATGGCGACCCGCAGGAAAAGCGGAAGTACACGGGATCGGTCGCGCAAGTGGGTTCCAAACTGATCGAGAACGTCCCGGTAGCAACCGTAGATCAGATGTTACAGGGACGTGCTGCGGGCGTAATGGTGACAGCGAATTCGGGGCAGCCGGGTACACCCGCATTCGTTCGGATTCGGGGCATCAGTTCCGCGGGCAGCGTTACGCCGCTGTACATCATGGACGGTGTGCCCATTTCCGCGGGCGACTTCGCCGCGCTGAATGCCAATGACATCGAGTCGATCAATGTGCTGAAAGACGCCGCGTCGTCGTCGCTTTATGGAACGCGTGGAGCCAACGGGGTAATCGTCATTACAACGAAGCGGGGCAGCGAAGGCCTTACGATGCATTACAACGCCCAGTATGGGGTCACCACGCGGACAAATGCCAAATTCGACATGATGAACACCGCTCAGAAGATACAGTTCGAGCGGCTTATGGCGGATTTTGGACTCTACCAGGGCGAAGTGGGCAGGATACTCGAGGACGGCAGCCTCTCTTCGGCGGAAAAGGAGCAACGTATTGCTGAACTGGCGCGCATCAATACCGACTGGACCGACGTCTTTTTCAGAGATGGCATAACGCAGATGCACGAGATCAGCGCATCGGGCGGCACGGGAAGATCGAATTTTTATCTCAGCGCGAACTACAGGACGGAAGAAGGTATCATCAAGGAGTCGGATCTTGATCGATATTCCCTTCGCTTCAACTTCGATCATGACGCATCGGAAAAATTCAGCTTTGGCGTCAGCAATTCCATCGGGTATACCAGAACGAACTTCCTCCCAACGGAAACAGGCAACAACATCAATAACCCTGTACTCTACGCGTTCATCGCCAACCCGTATACGCGCGTCAAGGATCCAAACACCAAGGAATTCGAGGAAGGTCCGACGGGATTCAACCTGGTCGAGCAGATGGAGCAAAGCTACAACAGGCAGGAAGAACTGAAGATCGTATCAGGCGCCTATCTGCGATACGAGATCATTCCCGGCCTCGTAGCCAAGACGAACTGGGGTATCGACTTCAGTGAAACGTTGGATGATTTCCGCATCAATGCAGGCGCTCCGAACCAGGGAGGCATCAACGGAGAACAAGGACTCCTCACACGCGGTTACGGACGGCTGGCTTCTATCATCGGGACTACGTCGCTCCAGTATGCGTTCAACATCAAGCAAGATCACAACCTGCGTGTACTTCTTGGGCATGAGCTGGTCCGGGGCAACACCACCGGCTTTAGTTTCAATGGTTATGGCCTGAACGATAAGTTGGGATCGGCAGCAGCAATTACACAGGGAACCCCGAATAACAATTTCATTGCTGAAGTGGGCGGTTTTAATAGCGACAACGCGTTGCTTTCTTATTTCCTTGACGGACTTTATGCTTTCCGCGACCGGTTTACAGTCAGTTTCAATGTGCGGCGCGACGGTTCCTCCCGCTTTGGAAAGAACAAACGTTACGCAAACTTTTATTCCGTGGGCGCAAGCTGGAATCTGATGACCGAGGATTTCATAACACGTTACTCTTTCATAGATGACCTCAAGCTGCGGGCCAGCTATGGTACCCAGGGACGGCAAACCGGTATCGGCAACTTTCAATCGCTGGCGCTGTATGGTTCGGGCTTCAGCTACGCCGGACAACAGGGAATCGCCCCGGTGCAGCCGGCGAACCCCGATCTGCAATGGGAACAGACTGCGTCGCTGGATGTCGGATTGGATTTTACGGTTCTCAATGAACGGATAAGCGGTACCGTCGATTTTTACCACAAGCTCACCACCGAGATGTTTGTGGATACGCCCCTTTCACGCACGTCGGGCTTTACATCGTTGAGCATAAACGGGGGTGAAATGAGGAACCGCGGAATAGAGGTGACGCTCAACACGCGAAACATCGTAACACCGGACTTTGCGTGGTCGACAGACGTGAACGTCACCTTCAACAACAACAAGGTGTTGAAACTGACTTATGAAAACGACGCGACGCGTGAGACGGGCTTCAGAGAAGGACTTCCCATCGGCACGTACGCTATGGTGGAATGGGCAGGCGTCAACCCGGCAAACGGTGATCCCCTGTATCGGGACAAGAACGGCAACGTGACCAACGTTTACAATGCCGATGATGCCGTCGCCAAATTCGGCACGTGGGACCCGCCCCGGTTTGGCGGCCTGACCAATACGTTCACGTACAAGGGAATTGAGCTGTCTGTGTTCTTTTCGTTCCAGCAGGGAAATGTGCTGCTCAACAACCAGCGGTTCTTTAATAACAACCCGCTCAACTTCGGACAGTTCAACCAGTCGGTTGAACAACTCCGCGCCTGGAGGAACCCGGGCGACATTACCAACATACCCCGCGTAACCGCGCAACGGGAATTTTCAAGTCAGGACCTGGAGGATGCTTCGTTCATTCGCTTGCGAAATGTCAGCCTGGCGTATTTCCTTCCGCCCAGACTTATTGCGCGAACGAAGTTGAAATCGGTGAAGGTATACCTGCAATGTCAGAACCTGTACACCATCACCCGGTACTCCGGTTTTGATCCGGAAGATGCCGGTAGCGTGCAATTGTCGCAATACCCGGTTCCCCGCGTTTTCACAGGTGGTATTGATATTGGATTTTAACAATATGGCAGGAATGAAAATAAAATGGGTGTTTGTGTTTTGCCTTGCGATGGGGCTGTGTTCCTGTCAGGATTTCCTGGAGTTGACGCCGACGGACGACCTCACTGACGAGAACGCTCTGGTAAGTATCGACGATTTCCGGCAGGCTCTCAACGGATGTTACAGTGGTCTGACATCCGGTGCGTATTACGGTGGCGCTTACATTGTCGTGGCAGACCGCATGTCGGATGACCTCCGCCGCTCGCCGGAGAACCTCGGGGAAGGCGTGCAGATGCACAGTTACACTTTTAACGCGAGCACGGGCGAACCTGCGGCCATATGGACGCAGCTGTATTCGGTCATCAATCGCGCCAACATCGTCATTGGAAAAATTGACGGTGTGGAAGGATCCCAGGCCGTGAAGAACTCGTTCAAGGGTCAGGCGCTTTTCCTACGTGCACTCGCCCATTTTGATCTTGTGCGCTATTTCGCTCAGCGGTATGACGCTACCCCCGACGCGAGCCACCCCGGTGTGCCTATCATGACGCAGTCGGCTATCAGTCAACCTCCGCGCAATACCGTTGCCGAAGTGTATAACCAGGTGATCCAGGACCTGCTCGACGCGCGCGAACTGATGGTTGAAACCGGCATCGGCCCCATCCGTGCGACGCCACTGGCGGCAACGGCCTTACTTGCCAGGGTGTCTCTGTATGCACACGACTGGGAAGCGGCCAGGCAGTATGCATCCGAAGTGATCGGCTCCGGCGTCTGGACTTTGGCCACCGGTGACCTGTACCGAAACATCTGGACATCGGCCGAATTGAACAATGAAGTGATCTTCAAGCTGGCGATGCTTCAAAACAATGCAGCGATTGGTCAGAACTATTGGAGTCAGAGCAACGACATCGTTTCCTTCAATCCAACCCAGGATCTTATCGATTTGTATGATCAGGCGAGCGACGTTCGGTTTAAGTCGTTCATCGGCATTCGTCAGCCTGACGATCCGGACAACGTCGTTACCAAATACCGCGGTGCTCCGCTGGATTACCCGCTCGATCAAAAGCCTCCTATCGACGGGCTGGCCGACATCAAGATCCTCCGCCTGTCTGAAATGTACCTGATCAGGGCAGAAGCCAATTTTGAACTGCAGGATCCTACTGCGGCGCGTAACGACCTCAATGCCGTTCGCGTTGCACGGATTGCGACGTTTAATCCCGCTACGGATGGTAATGAGTCGGGTACGGCACTGGCGAACGCGATCATGATAGAACGACGGCGCGAGTTGGCATTTGAAGGACACCGTTGGCATGACCTGAAACGAAAGGGTCTTCCCATCACTCGCGGGGCAGATTGTTCCGCCACGCAATGTGAACTGGAGGCCGACGACTACCGCTTTACGTTGCCGATACCTCAGGGAGAATTTTCAGGCAACGTCAACATGGTTCAGAACCCTGGCTACGATGCGAATTGACAGAGCGATGATGAAATGGTGTAAAACGGTTCTCATGATGCTGGTGCTGATGCCGGCGTGCGACACCTACGAGCCTCCGACGTACGACGGCCCGGAGTTTGTAAACTTTGAGGAACGTGAAACCGTCATCCGGGAGGGAGAGGGTGAAGCCCTTATTAAGGTAAACATTGGGGGCGCCAGAACGATCGGACCCGTTTCGATCCAGTATACCGTAAAGCCCAACGACAACGCAGTTGCACTTTACGTCATAGAACATGAAGGGTCGCTTACCATACCGGGTGGCGAAAACTCAGCAGCGATCAAAATAACGCCGGTGGACAATACCATCCCCGATGGTGAAAAAACTGTGGAGCTCACAATTATCTCTGTCAACAACGTTAATTATACGATTGGATTCCCCGGCCCGGATCGGTTGAACGCTACAACCACTATCAAAATAATCGATGACGATTGCCCGCTCGACCGGAGTTTCATAACAGGCACCATTGTTGAGACCAGCGACGACATTGTGGAGGAAGGAGAAGACCCTGATGCGAACCCGCCCCGGTTCAACACGGTAAGCATTACCGAAGATCCTAACGACAGCAAGGGAATTATTATTTCCGATTTCTGGGGCTTCAGTGGATCGACGTTAAAGCTCAGGCTGGATGCTTGTCCCAGGGAAGTTACCATCACGGGTCATAACATCATCTATGACGATCCCCAGGAAGGACCGCTGGAAGTTACGCCCGTGGGCTCAGGTGTGTTCGATCCCGACTCCCGTATACTTACCCTGGAACTGGAACTGAACGTGCCGCTGGGAACGTTTGGCAAATTCAAGTTCACCTATAAAAAGTAAAGCAGGCGAGTGAGCGGCATGAAGGCAGCATTTTTCAGAAAAGGAGCAGCATTGGGGTTAGCCGCGACGTTGTTCGCCATACTTCACACACAGGCCCAGCAACCTCAGCATACACTCACACAGATTGCTACCGATCGGAGCCAATACAATCTTTCCCAACTGGAAAAAGCAAAAGCATACGCTGCCGCGAACAATCTCCCCATGCAGTTTCGGGATGCAAACGGCAACTACGTGTACATGATCGGCCTTGATGAGTTGTCGGGACGTCCTGTTTACATCACTACGTTTAACGCAGGCGCTGCTATCACAACAGGTGTGAATGCAGTGCGGGCCGGCGGACCGTTGGGACTCAACCTGGAAGGAGAAGGCATCATCTTCGGCGTCTGGGACAGCGGACTGGTGAAGGATCACGTCGAGTTCGCGAGCCGGATACTCACGCGACAGGGGACGGAACTTTCAGACCATTCGACGCACGTCGCCGGCACCCTCGCAGCCACAGGCATTGACCCGGCCGCAAAGGGCATGGCCCCCAAGGCACAGCTCTCGCTCTGGGATTTTATCAACGATGACGCCGAAATGGCCAACCTTGCCAAGCCGGACCAAACTTCACTGTTGTTCTCCAACCATTCCTATGGTGTGGTGCTGGGGTTCCTGCAGGATGAGAACGGCTGGTCGTGGACGGGAAACAGCTCCATCAGCACCCAGGAGGACTATCGTTTTGGTTTCTACACCAGCAAGTCACGCACGATCGATCAGATCGCCTTCAACGCACCGTATTACACAATTGTTTGGGCGGCGGGAAACGATCGCTCGGACAACGGTGACGGAACGCATCCTGCCGACGGAAACGGAGGAACGGGATTCGATAGCATTGGCCCTGAAGGTTGCGCGAAGAACAACATCACCGTGGGAGCTATCCTGAAAGTTCCGAATTACACGGGCCCTTCGAGCGTCGTCATGTCCGGATTCAGCAGTTGGGGACCGACAGACGATGGCCGGATCAAACCCGACCTCGTAGCCGCTGGCGTCTCGATCTATTCTACCGGGGTGACTTCATCCGGTCAGGACACCTACAGCTTTGTCCAGGGTACTTCCCTGGCAGCGCCCAATGTCACCGGCTCACTGGGGCTGTTGCAGGAACTGTACCGCGACCTTCATGCCGGCAACTACATGAAGGCCGCTACGCTGAAGGCGCTGGCCATTCACACGGCCCGGGAGTCGGGACTCAACCCCGGACCGGACTACAGTTTTGGTTGGGGCCTTCTCAACGTGGGCGCCGCCGCCGAGGTATTGCTCGCACAGGACCAGGAAAGCACAGTCATCCTGGAAAACACGCTGATGAATGGCGACGTCTTTCAATACACCTTTGAGCCGGAAAGCAACACCAAGGTAACGGCGACTATTGTGTGGACCGATCCTCCGGGATCACCGGTAGCGCCGCAGCTTGACCCCGCAACGCCCATGCTGGTTAACGATCTGGACATAAGGATCTTCGACTCGGGCGGCAACGAGGTGTTGCCCTGGACGCTGAATCCGAACAGCCCTTCGAGTCCGGCCGTAAGAGGCAATAACACGCGGGACAATGTCGAGAAAATCGAGTTCGACCAGCCCGAACCCAGGTTGTACACGCTGGAGGTCAGTCACAAGGGCCAGTTGCAGAACGGGCGGCAAGATTACTCGCTGATCCTCACCTTCACGGCTGCAAACAATCCAAAGACGGCCTACTATTGGATCGGTAACTCGGGGAACTGGAATGATCCATCCAACTGGTCGCTGAGTTCCGGAGGAGCACCGGCAAACCAGGTTCCGGATGCTAACGCCAGGGTCGTGATCGACGAGAATTCGTTTTCCGCCGCCAATCAAAGCATCGCGCTGACGGCTGACGCCGCATGTGCCTCTCTTACATGGCTTGCCAAGTCGGCGGCCTCTCTCTCGCTCAACAATCATACACTTGAAATCGACGGAAACTTTGTCGTCTCTTCCACGGGGTTTTCTGTTTCCACACCCGGGACGATCGGGCTTATTGGTTCGGGCTCGCCACAAAATCAACTCAACCTGAGCAACAGCGACCTCTCCAAGGCAACCCTTCTGATCAATAGCCCTGCAGGGGCAACCTGGACCGTGAACGGCGCCATCAAAGCGGGTACCATTAATGTGCAGCAGGGTGGGTTGGTCGCGCGTAACGCCACACTGAACGTCGGGGTTTTGAATGCCACCACCACAGGAGAAAAGACGATCGATTTGTCCAACACGACGGTCTCCGGCCTCACTTCTTCGACGATGAACGGTGCGAATCTTACGCTTGAGTCGGAGGGATCGGTATTCAACTTTGTAAACTCCGGTGCGGCGACGATAAACTGGAGCGGGGTTGCGTTTGACGGCAGCGTGAACACGAATGGTTCCGACGCGACGATATCGGGAGGCACTTCAATAGCCGATCTTACCGTTGGGGGATCGTTGACGCTGTTGGGAAACAACACCATTGGCGCTTTCAAGGCGCAGCCTGGAGCCTCTCTTGCGATAGGAGACGGCTCTACGCAAAACCTGACCAGCGCCATCGAACTCAACGCGGACGCCGGTAATCGGATTTCTCTGACTTCGACGGGCGCAGGATCGGCGACCCTCAATTTTAGCGGTCACTTCAAACGATGCTTTGATTTCCTGGATGTTACACGCGTCAATGTAAACGGCGATGTCGTTATCAGCGCTGGGGCAAACAGCACGCTCACGAGTGCGACCAATTGGGTCGCAGGGGCATGCGCGGAAGCATTGTTCGCGGATTTCAGCTTCAAGTTCAACTGCGAGGGTTCGCTGACTGAATTCACGGACGCCAGCGACGGAAACATTACATCCTGGTCGTGGGATTTCGGCGATCCCGGCTCGGGCGATAATACATCGTCCGAACAGGATCCATTCCATATCTATAACAGTACGGATACCTATAGCGTGACCGTTACCGTCAGCGACGGGAGCGAGGAGGTCAGCTATACCCGGGATGTGCCCATCATCAACAACAACCTTCCCGACAACAGGGTGATCATTGCCAACGAGAAACTCTTCAGCGAGCTCACTGCGGAATTCTACCAGTGGTTCAAGGACGGTGAACGCCTGGAATCAGAGACCTCGCGCTCCTATGCCTACGGGGGAGCGCCGGGGAGTTATTTCGTGGTTATCAAAAACAACACGTGCAACCTGCCTTCATCTGTTTTCCTTATCACGGCAACCGAACCGGATGAACCAGCGCCGATTACTCAGATAAAGGTATACCCCAATCCCGTGGATGCGGAATTGATAGTCGAAGCCCCGGGAGCGTTACTTCCTGCCGATGTCACCATCGTGAACACGTTGGGGCAGGTTGTATTTTCAGGTGCGGCGCATGACGATCGTATGATCATCTCCACAAGCGGCCTTGGCAACGGAATGTATTTCGTGGACATCCGGACGATGAACAGCACCGTCCGTAAGAAGATCATCGTGCGACATTGATTTCCTTCCCTGCGCCCGATAGCTTATCGGGATTCATCTAAATAAACCCATAGATTCAACGCAAAGGCGTGGTTTATGCGTCTTAGCCGTATATTTGGGCACACATACCAAAGGTCCCAGAGTGCTTTACGTAAGTCGCAAGGAACATTTCAACGCCGCGCATAAGCTGTACAATCCCTCCTGGTCGCCCGAAAAGAACAAGGAGGTCTTCGGACCGTGCGCGAATGAGAACTGGCACGGCCACAACTTCGATCTCATCGTCACCATCAAAGGTATGCCCGACCCGGAAACAGGATTTGTGGTGGACCTAAAAAAACTCAGCACCATGATCCGGAGGGAGGTCACGGACAAGCTCGACCACAAGAATCTGAACCTCGACGTCGATTTCATGAAAGGAAAGCTCGCCAGTTGTGAAAACCTGGTGGTGGAGATCTGGAACATCCTCGAGCGCCACCTGCCTGACATCACAGCCTACGGAAAACTTCATGCCGTCAGGCTATATGAGACTCCGCGGAACTATGTGGAATACTTTGGAGGCGCTGATTCACGGATACAGTAAGTATGAGATACTACATCGTAGCCGGCGAGCGATCAGGCGACCTGCACGGTGGCAACCTTGTGCGTGCTTTGCGCAAGGAAGACGCCGCTGCCACCTTTCGCGGTTTCGGGGGAGAGTACATGAAGGAGGCCGGTGTGGAGGTTGCTGTGCACTACAGCGACATGGCGTTCATGGGGATAACCGAGCTCCTCGGAAATTTGCGTAAAATATCGCGGTACATACGGCAGTGCAAAGAAGACATCGATCAGTTTCAACCCGATGTGGTGATCCTTATCGATTATGGCGGATTTAATCGCCGCATAGCCCGATATGCACGATCCCGAAATCTAAAAGTGTTTTATTACATACCACCCAAAGTATGGGCCTGGTATCAACGTAGGGTTTGGGAGCTTAAGGCGAATGTCGACCGCATGTTCGTGATCCTGCCGTTCGAGAAGGACTTTTACAGGAAATTCGATTGGGAGGTGGATTATGTTGGTAACCCTGTGCTGGATGCAGTACGCTCCCATGTCCCAGATGAACAATTCCGGGAACAGGAGAGATTGAAAGATGACAAGCCACTCGTGGCGCTGCTGCCGGGCAGCCGGAAACAGGAGCTCGAACGCATTATTCCCCTTATGGAGGATGTGGTGCGGCGTCTCCCGGATTATCAGTTTGCCGTCGGTGCTGTTGACAATCTGGAGCCGTCGCTGTATGGTAACCTCCCAACCATGGGCAATGTTAGGTTCGTGTACAACAAAACGTATGACTTGCTGCGCCATGCCACTGCTGCGGTGGTGACTTCGGGAACGGCTACCCTGGAAACAGCCCTCTTTCGCGTTCCGCAGGTTGTGGTCTACCGGGCCAGTCCGCTGTCATACTTTCTCGGTCGTCTTGTGGTGAAGGTTCCGTTTATTTCGTTGGTGAACCTCATTGCAGGACACGAGGTGGTACGGGAGTTGATTCAGGGAGACGCGAACCCGACAGATACTGCCGCGGAGTTGGAAAGACTCCTGCATGGTGATCGTCGTGAAAAGGTCCTCAAAGGGTACGAAGAAATGATAGCGTTGCTGGATGCGGGGGGGTCAGCGTCTGAAAATGCGGCGCGCCTGATGGTGGCGTATCTGCGGGCGTAGGATCGTTCAGGCGACCTTCAGCTTGCTGTATTGCGACTTGCTGAACTTTTCTTCCGCGTAGGCGCGGTTGATCACCAGGCGGTCGGTCGAGCGTTCGGACGGCAACTCAAACATCGCGTCGGTAATAATGGCCTCACAGATGCTGCGAAGGCCGCGCGCCCCGAGCTTGAACTCGATAGCCTTCTCAACGATAAAATCGATCGCGCCTTCCTTGAATTCGATCTCGATGTTCTCCATCTCGAACAGCTTCTTGTACTGTTTGACAAGGGCATTTTTCGGTTCGGTTAGAATGCGTCGCAACGCTTCCTTGTCGAGCGGGTTGAGGTAGGACACTACCGGCAGCCGTCCGATGAGTTCCGGGATCAGCCCAAACGTCTTCAGATCCTGGGCAGAGACATACCGGAGCAGATTGTCCTTGTCCAGCATGGCGTTGTGATATCCTTCCTGGGCGGTGGCGAAACCGAGGGGCCGCGTGTTTAGCCGGTTGGCAATGATGCGCGAAATGCCTTCAAATGCGCCACCACAGATGAACAGGATGTTTTCGGTGTTAACGGAGATCATTTTCTGATCCGGATGCTTCCGTCCACCCTGCGGCGGAACGTTTACCGATGTCCCTTCAAGGAGCTTGAGCAGCGCCTGCTGGACACCTTCGCCGCTGACATCGCGGGTTATGGAAGGATTATCAGACTTTCGCGCGATCTTGTCAATCTCGTCGATGTATACGATCCCACGCTCTGCCGCCTCGACGTTGTAGTCGGCGGCCTGTAGCAACCGGGTCAGTATGCTTTCGACATCTTCTCCGACATACCCGGCTTCTGTGAGCACCGTTGCGTCGGCGATGCAGAAGGGTACCTGCAAAAGGCGTGCGAGCGTCCGGGCGAGGTAAGTTTTCCCCGTACCGGTGTCGCCCACCATAACGATATTGGACTTTTCGATGATCACATCGTTGTCGCCCTTGCGTTGCATGAGCCTTTTGTAGTGGCTGTAAACTGCAACGGATATCACCTTCTTGGCCTCGTCCTGGCCGATCACATACTCATCCAGGAATTGCTTGATTTCTCGTGGCTTGAGTAGCTTGAAGTTCGGCGAAAGGCCGGTTTCGTTCTTGCTTTTCTTCTCCTCCTGGAGAATCTGGCTCGCCTGAGTGACACACTTGTCGCAAATGTGGGCATGAATACCTGAAATCATCAGGTCCACATCCTTCTTGTTGCGACCGCAGAAAGAGCAAGTTACTTCAGCCATAAAGTGTGTTTTTGTACAGCGTCCTTGCCAGCAAATGTACGAATTTTCGGCCGTTTTGGTTAGGAAACCGCGCCGGGCCTATTGCTTCGGCTGGAGAACCTCGTCAATAAGACCGTATTCCTTGGCCTCAGCGGCCCTCATCCAGTAATCCCGGTCGGAATCTTTTTCTATTTTCTCGTATTTCTGGTTACAATGCTTGGACAGGATCGTATATAAGTCCTTTTTCACCTCCAGCGTCTGCCGCAGGGATATTTCCATATCAGAAGCCTGACCCTGCATACCGCTCATGGGCTGATGGATCATCACCCGGGCATGCGGCAGGGCGGAGCGCTTCTTTGAGGTGCCTGCGGAAAGCAGCACGGCGCTCATGGAGGCCGCCAGGCCGGTGCAGATGGTGGCCACGTCGGGATTGATGTATTGCATGGTGTCGTAGATACCCAGGCCAGCATATACGCCGCCACCCGGACTGTTGATGTACATCACGACATCCTTCTTGGGATCGGTTGATTCGAGAAACAGTAACTGGGCGGTAATTACGTTAGCGATATAGTCGTCGACGGGAGTTCCCAGGAAAACGATCCGGTCGGCCATGAGTCGGGAGAATACGTCGATGACGGTGGCGCGCATCTGGCGCTCCTCGATGACGTTAGGGGTAAAATTCCATATACCGGCATTTTCCAACATGAATCGCTGGTACCGTTCAAGGCTCGCGCTGCTCATCCCCAGGTGGTGAACAGCATACTTGCTGAATTCATCTTTTTGCTTCATAGGTACGAGTAAAAATAAAACTGCTTTTGGTGTGAATTATAGGGGGAAGTCCCCGGCAATCATAGGCATCCCTTACATAAAATCCAACTTCCGTTTAACCGGAAAAGATGGAAAAAGGTTTACCATGACCGGTCGGCCACCCGCAATAACAGACGGGTTGGGCAGAGAATTATTGCATAGGGAATGGCCGTCAGTGGGTGTGTTCGCGCACCAATTTGCCGAATTCCTCAACGCTTACGGGTTTCTCGGAGAGGGTAATCTTGCTGGTTATGAGATCCAGTACTTTTTCCTCGAAAAGCTGCCGCGAGATGCGCTTCAGGTTTTCACCCTCGTTGTTGGACAGGTAGTTCATGGCGATCGCATCCATTCGATCACCGAGCTGGTCGATGATAGCCTGACCGCCGAACTGCGCAGCGATGAGTTGCTTAGCGCGGTTGACAACCTCTACCTCTTCGACGTTGATACCGTTGTCTTCCCCGATGCGGTTCCTGATCAAGTCCCACAGCAGCTGCCGCCTGTATGTTTTGAATTCTCGCTCCAGTAGGTCATCCGTTACATCCGGGGCTGATCTTTTGAGCCACGACTTCAGGAATTCATCAGGGAGATCGATCTTCGTGTGTTCTACGAAATAGTCTTCGATGAGGTGATGCGTAAAGTGCTTCGCTTCACGCGCGTATTCTTCTGTCAAAGATTCGCGGACACGGGTCCGGAAAGTTTCTTCGTCTTTTACGGCATCCTTTCCGAATATCTTGTCAAAAAGTTCCTGGTCGATAGCCGCAGGTGTTCTTCGGGAAACGTGTTCGACCGTGTAGCGTACCGGGCCGGCCACGTTGTCGTCCTTCCCGTAACCCAAATGCCGGAGCTTGTTGTCGCCGGGATATGCTTTGTCGATATCGAATTCGATGACACTCCCCGCGGAAACGCCGATAAATTTTTTTCGCTCTTTCTTTTCTACCTCTTCGATTGTGATCCCAACGTGCTCATCGCGGAAGTCGGAGTCTGGTTTTTCCAGGATACCGCGCAGACTGTCGCCTTCCTCGCTCTTATCCGGCTGGATTTCCGTACCGTGCCGGAGCCGCATGTTTTCGATCGTCTGTGTGACATCGTTGTCGCTGATTTCGATCTTATAGGTCTTGATCTTGACTTTGTCGGACAGATCGTAGCTGAAGTCTTCGATGAATCCTATGTGGTACTCAAACTCAAAGTCTTTTTGGACATCCCAGTCGATGGCTGTCGACTTCTCCTCATTTGGCAGGGGATCGCCGAGAATTTTGATGTTGTTCTTCTGGATATAGTCGGAAATCTGGTGTGCCAGCAGGTGGTTGATTTCGTCGACGAGAATGGACTTCCCGTACAACCGGCGAATTACGCCCGGCGGCACCTTGCCAGGTCGGAAGCCCTTGATATTCGCCTTCTTGGCGAAATCCTTCACTTTTTCCTCAACGCGGGGTTGATAATCCCCCTCCGTTAGCTTAATTTTAATAAGACCTTCGGTGTTACTTTTTTTGTCGAGTTGGATATCCAAAGTTTACTTCATTTGAGTGTTACCAAATAAATCAAGAACCCCCGGCGCCATGGAAAAGTTGCCAGGCACGGGGGGCATGCGCGTGCGGATGGAGGGACTCGAACCCCCATGGGTTGCCCCGCTAGATCCTAAGTCTAGTGCGTCTACCAGTTTCGCCACATCCGCCGGGTTTCTCAGGCCCTTTCGTACCGGGCTACTGAAAAGGGTGGGCAAAGTTATGGATTATTACCGAATTGAAAAGGTGCCGGCGCGTTTGGTGGCGGGCACGAATCCCCTGTATCCGGTCGAGAAGCGGCTTTTTTGGGGAGTTTTCCGCCGCGATTTGTTGTTATCATTGAAAACGTACCCGGGAATTATGAAAGGCAATTGAGTACGCGCAAAACCATATCAAACAGCAGTGCCTCATGATGGTCATTGATACCGAGCAGGAGAAGAAG
Organism: Cyclobacteriaceae bacterium; assembly: GCA_036381475.1. Lineage (GTDB taxonomy): Bacteria > Bacteroidota > Bacteroidia > Cytophagales > Cyclobacteriaceae > ZC4RG29. The sequence continues at coordinate 4,932 of DASVCT010000023.1, read as the reverse complement.
GAAATAATCAGCAGGTACCGGAGATTACTCAGAAAAGCCAAACCTATCCTGAACGAAGGCGATGCAAAGCTTATCAAACGCGCCTTCACCATTGCGCTCGAAGCCCACAAGGATATGCGGAGGAAGTCGGGTGAACCCTTCATCTTTCACCCGCTTGCGGTAGCGCAGATTTGTGTTGAGGAAGTGGGGCTGGGCACCACCTCCATCATTGCGGCGCTGCTTCACGACGTGGTGGAAGATACCGACATCGAACTCGAAGATATCGAGCGGATCTTCGGTAGCAAGGTCGCCCGTATCATCGACGGGCTCACGAAGATACGCGGCGTATTCGAGTACGGCTCGTCGCAACAAGCGGAGAATTTCCGCAAGATGCTCTTCACGCTGTCTGATGACGTACGGGTGATCCTCATCAAACTGGCTGATCGACTGCACAACATGAGGACGCTCGACAGCATGCCGCGAAACAAGCAACTCAAGATCGCGTCGGAAACCATCTATCTCTATGCGCCGTTGGCCCACCGCCTGGGGCTCAACGCGATCAAGACAGAGCTGGAAGACCTATACCTGCGTTTTACCGACTTCCAGGTATACTCGGATATCGCACAAAAGATTGACGCGACGAAAGCGGCCCGCACCAAGCTGATGCGACAATTCATTCAGCCGATCAAGGAGGAACTTGAACGGCAGGGATTCCAGTTTGAAATCACCGGTCGACCCAAGTCGATTTATTCGATATGGAATAAAATGCGACGTCAGAACATACCGTTCGAGGAGGTGTACGACCTTTTTGCGATAAGAATCGTCGTCGATACGCCGCCCGAAACGGAAAAGGCCGTCTGCTGGCAAATCTATTCCATTGTAACCGACTTTTACACGCCAAATCCCGACCGGCTTCGCGACTGGATCAGCACCCCAAAGTCCAACGGGTATGAATCGCTTCATACTACCGTAATGGCAAAGAACGGACAATGGGTGGAGGTTCAGATCCGCAGCAAACGGATGGACGACATCGCAGAGAAGGGATACGCGGCGCATTGGAAATACAAAGAGAGTGGTGCGGCCAGCGAGTCCAATCTCGAAAAATGGCTGGCCAGGGTGCGCGAACTGCTGGAACAAAACGATCACTCGGCCCTTGATTTCGTCAACGACTTCCGGGGCAACCTGTTCAGTGAGGAAGTGTTTGTCTTTACGCCGCGGGGTGAACTCAAAACTTTGCCCTATGGCGCAACGGCGCTGGACTTTGCCTTTGAGATTCACACGCAGATCGGATCAAAGTGTATCGGCGCCAAAGTGAACAACAAGCTTGTCCCGATCAATTACGTCCTCAAGAACGGTGATCAGATCGAAATTCTCACTTCGCAGAAGCAACGACCCAATACCGACTGGCTGCGATACGTCGTGACGTCGAAGGCGAAGACGCGGATCAAGGATGCGCTGAAGGAGGATAAGCGCAAGATTGCCGAAGACGGTAAAGAAATCGTCATGCGGAAACTCCGGCAGCTCAAGCTCGAACCGACGCAGGGCGTTCTGGAAAGCATGCGGGATTTTTTCAGCGCGCCGTCTAACTTCGACTTGTACTACCGGGTGGGCAATGGGATTATCACCACCGCGGATATCAAACGTTTTCGCGACTACAAACCGGCTGCACGCGCACGCCCGCCAGTCGATTCACGGGTGCCCGAGCCTGATAGCGAGAAAATCCGGGACGGATACGGAGATGTCCTTCTCGTAGGTGATGATATGGATGTGGTCGACTACCGGCTGGCGAAATGTTGTACGCCGATACCCGGAGACGATGTTTTCGGTTTCGTCACCGTGAACGAGGGCATCAAGATCCACCGCACGAACTGCCCCAATGCGCCGGAACTTTTGTCACAACACGGCAATCGTGTAGTCAAGGCGCGGTGGACGTCGCAACATGAGGTGGCGTTTCTGACCGGTTTGAAGATTCGGGGCACGGACCGCGTGGGCTTAATTAACGACGTGTCAAAGGTCATTTCCGAGGAGTTGAAGGTGAATATGAGTTCGATGTCCATGCAGACGGACACAGGCATATTTGAGGGTGAGATCATGTTATATGTCAATGACACCCGCCACCTGGAGGAACTCATCAACAAGCTGAAGAATGTAGAGGGTGTCGTCAAGGTGTCGCGGTTCGATTCGGGGGTCAAGGCCGCAGAGAAGGGGTAAGCGTGGTGCCGGGCCGAAAAACGCTTCTTTTCTGCCGGATTGCCGAAATAAACGTGCAACTTTGTATCGGCAGAAGGGGTTATTATCTTTGCGGGTTGATTTGTCATGACACAGAATCAGGTACTTCCGAATCCAACCATCTATGAAGAGGTAAAGAAGATCTTCACGGCCTACCTGGAGAACAAGGCCCTGCGCAAGACACCTGAGCGCTATGCCATCCTGGAGGAGATCTATTCGCGGGCGGGGCATTTCGATGTGGAGTCTTTGTACATCAGCATGAAGAACAAAAACTATCGGGTGAGTCGGGCCACGGTTTACAACACGCTTGATCTGCTCGTGGAATGTGACCTGGTAAGCAAACATCAGTTCGGTAAGAATCTGGCGCAGTACGAAAAGTCGTACGGGTACAAACAACACGATCACCTGATCTGCACGGATTGTCACAAGGTGATCGAGTTTTGCGATCCGCGCATTCAGAACATTCAAAAGACCGCCGAGGAGATCCTGAATTTCCAGGTTCTCCACCATTCGTTAATATTGTACGCCTCATGCACGAAGGAGCATTGTGAGAACCGGGCCGACGCGTGAGCAAACCTGACGAGATATGACGTTCAATCATGTAATCAGAGATAACGCGTTGATCATCCGGCTAGCGGGTGACCTCATCGGCGAGGACAATGGGTCCGGCATACTTGAGGTGGCTGCCAACGCCATCCAGCAGGGTGTCAGGATTGCCATAATCGATATTTCCGGTTTGCGCTACATCAACAGTAGCGGAATCGGTGTCTTGATCACCATCTTGACCAAGTTCAGAAACAAGGGCGGGGAAGTGTACCTGCTGAAACCATCCGAAAGCGTTCAAAAGCTTCTGGTCATTACCAAGCTTAACTCCATTTTCCAGATTGTACAATCGGAAGACGAAGTGTTAAAGGACGTTAACAAGTAATCCGACGAAATGTCAAAAGTAGATGTATTGCTGGGCCTTCAGTGGGGAGACGAAGGCAAGGGAAAGATTGTGGATGTGCTGGCGCCGAAGTACGATGTCGTGGCCCGTTTCCAGGGAGGACCGAATGCCGGTCACACGCTGGAGTTCGAAGGTGTGAAACATGTACTTCACCAGATTCCTTCCGGTATCTTTCGTGACCACACGAAGAACGTCATCGGCAATGGCGTCGTGCTGGATCCGGTGGTGTTCAAGCAGGAGATCGAGTCACTTGCTAAGTTCAACCTTTCGCTGCGCGAGAATCTGTTTATTTCAAAGAAGGCGACGCTGATCCTTCCAACGCACAGGTTACTGGATCACGCGTATGAAACGGCCAAAGGTGAGAACAAGATAGGCTCTACGCTGAAGGGTATTGGTCCGACGTACCAGGACAAAATCGGCCGGCAGGGATTGCGCGTAGGCGACATTCTCGCGGACAATTTCATTGAACGTCTTGATCGGCTCACGGAAGTGCATTTCAAGATCCTGAAGGATCACAATGTGGAATTCAACTGGAACGAGCTGAAGACAGCCTTTCTGGAGGCAGTTGATTTTCTGCGCACGTTTCAGCTGGTCGAAAGCGAATATTTTCTGAACCAGGAGCTTCGGAAAGGATCTTCGATTCTCGCGGAGGGTGCGCAGGGGTCGCTGCTCGATATTGACTTTGGGAGTTACCCGTTCGTCACGAGTTCGAACACGGTTACGGCAGGGGCATGCACGGGTTTGGGTGTCGCGCCGCGCCATATCGGCGAAGTGTTTGGAATTTTCAAAGCATACAGCACGCGGGTGGGGAGCGGTCCGTTCCCGACTGAATTGCTCGATGAACAAGGTGAGTTGATGCGCAGGCAGGGAAACGAGTTCGGGTCAACTACGGGTCGGCCGCGCCGTTGCGGATGGATCGATCTTCCCTCGCTGAAGTATTCGATCATGATCAACGGTGTAACACAGTTGCTGATGATGAAGGCCGATGTGTTGAGCGTATTCCCGCGCGTGAAAGTTTGTACGGGGTACAAGCTTCGCGACGGCAGGGAGACGGACATCCTTCCGTACGAGTTCGTGTATGAAAAAGTCACGCCGATATACGAAGAGTTGGACGGCTGGCCAGGAGAAGGAATTAAGGGAGAAAATTTGCCGGACGGTTTGCGTGTCTACATAGAATTTCTTGAGCGTGAACTTGCGGTTCCCATAACGTTGATTTCAACGGGTCCTGACCGCAGTCAGACGATTTATCGGCAGCCACATTTGGTCTGAAAAATATTCCGGGGCGGTCTTGCATTATGCCCCTTCTCCCTATACATTTGCACTCCCATTTTCTGGAAGAGGTGTGTCCTTTCGGGGCTGCCCCTGGTACTGCGGAAACGCGGTGCGCTTTGGGCCGGTTGGGCCCGATACGTTCTTTGAATGGATGTTAATTGATAGCGGACTCCGGGCCGATTGCAGGTCACTGTAATTGGCATGATCCGGAGAGAAAGAAATCCTTAAAAAAAGTAAAGAGAGCTTTCAGGTATCAGACACAAGATGAGAGCTGCCCGTGATTTTGGAGGTGCTGTTTTGGCCGTAAGGTTGGGATGGTTGCCGAAGGGGTCATAGGGTGGCCGACCGGATGGTGTTGGTCTTTCTGGGCTGGCCAATCTGGTTGTAAGAGTTAATACAATGGAGAGTTTGATCCTGGCTCAGGATGAACGCTAGCGGCAGGCCTAATACATGCAAGCCGAACGGTAAGATTGGTAGCAATACTGATCTGAGAGTGGCGTACGGGT
>DASVCT010000022.1:0-4608 GCA_036381475.1 Cyclobacteriaceae bacterium | reverse complement strand
ACGGCCCATTCCAGTGCGGGTCCTGCCAGTCGTTGTAGATCTGACCCACGAGTATGCCGTAGCCTCCATGTCGCACACCGTTCACGGCGAAATCTCGGATATTGGATACATGGTTATCTCTCAGCACTGTATTGACGTTGGACGACCAGGGGATCTCAACCGGCAACTCAGCAGGCATGACTTCCGGATACATTATCGTAATGGCCTCCAGTCCATATATTGCATCGGTAACAGTATTGTCCGTTACTAAGGTGCCCATGCATCCTGTCGAATGTCCCACTTCGGTGGTTGGATGCGCGGCAAAACCCGTGATGTATATACCATAGTGGACATTTCGGAATATGTTGTTCGCAATTACATTGTTGAAAGCACAACCATACAATTGTATTCCGCTCGTAGCACTTTCCTGGTCATAGTAATTCGGTATGCCATTGACCGTATTATTATAAACAACCGCGTTGTCGGCTGAAGAATTAAGGGACAGCACGCTGGTTTCGTCAGGGGGAATATCCCAGGGGCGATCCACGGTGATCCGGTTACCCTCATTGGCGATGATGCGCCGATACTGACCTATCCCGGTGTTCTTAATGATCGCGATGGTCTGTTTGGTCAATGAATTAGTGCGCCAGTTGCCCGGCAACGTCAATGTACTCCCGGAAACGGACGTTGGTGTGTATACCCTTTTCGATGTGGGCAATTCAAAGAGGATGATCTCGCCTGAATTGTCCCAGGGGTTACCCGCACGGTCGATCATGTTGTCCGCTATATACAGTCGATCATGACGTCCCCCATGCCAGTTCTGAAAAACGATGGCGCGCACGACGATTTGATCGCCATCATTAACAGGACCGGTATGATCAACACTCTGAATGAAGTTGTTGCTGATGTCGGCTCTCATGATATTTGCCGGAAACGACATCAACAGGTTACCATTCCCTCTGGTAACCTTCCAATTGCCGAACATCTTGTTGTTGCGTATTACGAGGCCGTTGCACGCGTATACGTTCGCTGCGACCTGAGTCGTGAATTCATTACCGGTAATTGACACATCATCCACCCGCTCAACCCCAATACAGTTAATGCCGTATCCTACAGCCATTGAATTTCCACCAAACGCTGCCGTTTCGAACCTGCTCTTCGTTATCACTAACCCCTTACCCCTGGGTGCATCTTCCGGAACGTCGGCGCGAAGTAGAATTCTCAGTCCCTGGCGATCGAGCTTATGCGTCTTAATGCTAAGCCCGGAAACGCGGGAAGGAAATTTCCGGATGTAAAGCATCTGAGTCTCGTTAAAGGCGGAGTCAGTCAAGATAACCGTCTTGTCGGCTCCTTCACCTTCAAATGAAAGTGCTTTGGTGCTCTCTACGCTTGCGGCAACAAGTCGATATGTTCCCGCAGGGAAGTAAACGCGGTCCCCATCATTACATGCATTGATAGCCGCCTGTATCGCCTTCGAATCGTCCGCGATGCCATTGCCTGCGGCTCCATAGTCCTTTACGTTATGCGTCGATCCATTCCATACATAAGGGTTAGTCGAGTCGACATGCAGCTTCATCGGGCCGCTCCAACCGTATTCGCCGCCATGACCATTGTGTAACCACACCTCATAATCGCTATTCACCTTGACGTCCCCGGGAAGCTCAAAGCTGACCTTGTACGGATTCACACTTGTAACCCTTACGGGAACAGACGGCGAATCCGCGCCTGCACCCCAAGGTCTTATATAAGCATAGCTGCTAGACGTGCCGTTGTCACGCGAAAGGTTTCGTCCGTAAATATTTATCTCGCTTCCAGGTGTCGCATGATCGGGGCCGATCCAAGTCACATGCGGAGCATTGATGCGAACGGGGAACCCAGCTCCGCGGGCGTTTTCGATCCACATCAAGTACATGCCATAAGGCTCGCCCGCCTCGATGGTGGCAACCAGATAGTCAGAGCGCTCTCCGGTAATGGTAGCCTGATACAGTCGGGAATCGGTTGCAGTAGTTTGCCGATAAATCCAGACTCGCGTATCTCGGTTGTTATTGCCCTTAATAGAAAAGTTTTTCCCAAAAGTGTTGATGCTCCTGTCTTCACGGGCTTGCGTTGTGTACTCGCTTATTACGGGCATCTGATCCGCCGCAACGGACCCTGCGAACTTCACATCGTAGGTATCTCCGGGGGGTGGCGGATTATCGGCGGGGCGGGTATAGTGATATCTCAGCATGTCAAGGTCCCAACATGTCTCCGAATAGACGCCACCGCCATTGGTTTTTAATTGTGGACCGGGAAATGGAACAACCGTGGCCTTCTCGCGGAGGGCTACCAATTTGATATCGATGCGCCTGTGGTTTAATGTCCTGATCCTTTGCGTTTCATATCCGGGATGTGTAACAATCAGGACACCGTGCCAATGCGCCTGCGACGAATTGGAAAAGGGGATGGAATAGTTTCCTCTCGCATCCGACTTCACGCCAGCCTCAGCACCCTGTACGCGTACGGACACACCTGACAAAGGCGTTCCATGTTCATCCGTAATTGTCCCACCGACCGCGGTGCGGGGACCTCCCTGCGCCATAACGGCAGTCGACGATAGATGCATTAACAGGGCAACCAGGCCGATAAACCAAAATCCCTTTGACATTATCCTTAGTTTCATCGACTCGATTATAAATTCAACTTATCATTCCTTGCACGTCGCACATATGGGTAAAAAATGAGGGCAAGAGCATTCGTCCTTCGAGTACCATCAAATCCCCTTCTAGATACTCCTTCCACCTCATTGAATGCCTTCACCCTCAATCCCGTCATTCGGCACGTGCCCGCCATACTTAGTGTCTATGTTGTCACTGATTTCGTTATCGATGACGAGAGCATTTTTGCTTTCTTTACTAAAGAAGACTCCCGTAGTATTCGAATACTTGTTGTTGTCAATGAATGTGTTCTTCCGTACCGTTGTATATTCCTGATGCTGTCTCAGCCAAACGTACTTGCTTGCGGCATCTGTAACCGTATTATGTTCGATCAGGATTTCCCTAACCCAGGGTCCATTCCAAACCGGATTTTGCCAATCGTTATACAGTTGCCCCACAATGATTCCATAACCCCCATGCTCTGCGCTGTCGACGGTGAAGGTGCGTACATTCGACACTTCATTGTCGCGGAATACGTTATTCACATTGGCGGACCAGGGAATTTCCGGAAGTGGTCGCTCTTTGGGCATCACATAGCGGTACATGACAACAATGGGTTCCAGGCCATACACTACATCGCTTACCACGTTGCCGGTAATGAGATTGCCCATTGACCCCGTAGAGTGCCCATCCGTTGTCGGGTAACCCGTAAATCCCTGGACATAGATGCCGTGATGAAGGTAGCGGAACGTGTTATTGGCAATAACATTGTTGAAGCAGGCTCCATAGAGTTGTATCCCGCTAGTGGCACTTTCCTGCTCGTAGTAGTTGGGAATCCCAATGATAGTGTTCTTGTAAATCACACAATTGTCCAGTGACGAATTGAGTGAAAACCTGCTCGCCGTGTCCGGTTCGATGTCCCAAGGCCTGTCGATCACGATTCTATTGCCTTCGTTGGCGATAATACGCCTGAACTGTCCGATCCCTTTATTCTTGATAATGGCAATATTCTGTTTCACCAGTGAGTTCGGCCGCCGCTCACGATCCATGATCATGGTCGTGCCCTCAATACGCTCCATGCCAACGATATTGCGGGGCGAAGGGACCTCAAAGAGTATGACTTCGCCTGAGTTATCCCAGGGATTACCGGCACGTTCAATATGATTCTCTCCCAGGTAGATTCTGTCGTGCTTTCCTCCATGCCAGTTCTGGAAGACAATGGCCCGAACCATAATCTGATCTCCATCGTCAACTGGGCCTGTATGATCGACACTCTGAAAGTAGTTTTCACTCAAATCCATGCGACTGATACTGCCCGGAAAGGATGTTTCAAGGTTTCCGTTTCCACGGGTAACTTTCCAGTTGCCGAATATCTTGTTGTTCCTGATAAAGACTTTATCACAGTCAAATGCGTTCACGGCAACCTGTGTGGTGAATTCATTTTCAGTTATCAATACATCCTCCACGTGTTCCACGCTTACACAGTTGATTCCATATCCAACGCGCATGGCATTGCCCCCAAATGCAGCAGTTTCAAAGCGGCTATTCTTTACAATGAATCCGCGGGCGCGGTTACCGTCGGCAGGACCATCAGCGCGAAGCAGGATGCGCAGTCCTTGCTTATCCGGTTTTCGCGTAGTAAACTTCAGATTGACCACACGTGATGGGAACCCGGTGATATAGAGCATCTGAGCATCGGTGAAGTCCGTGTCTGTAAGTATCTCCGATCCTCCATTTGCATCGCCTTCGAATGAAAGTTTTTTGTTGCTGGACAGAAATGACGCTACCAACCGATATTGCCCGGCAGGAAAAAGTATTCTGTCACCATCTGATGCAGCGTCGATTGCTGCCTGGATGGCTTTGGAGTCATCTGTTTGTCCGTCTCCATGAGCGCCAAAATCGCGCACATTTAATGTTTTTCCAGTCCACACGTATGGCTCTTCCGTGTCAACATGAAGTTTCATCGGTCCACTCCAGCCATACTCACCACCGTGTC
>DASVCT010000021.1:0-5010 GCA_036381475.1 Cyclobacteriaceae bacterium | reverse complement strand
TTTGCAATAAATTGTCACGCTTTCTATCAAGATAACATGGTAAATCTCAATAGGAGTTGTTAGGCCTATGCATCCGGCTGCCCCCTTTTTCTCTATAGTCATACCAACATGCAACAGACCTCAGATGTTGAGTCGTGCAATAGACAGCATTTTGTCGTCGCGCTGGGATGACTATGAAATTATTGTTGTAAACGATGGGTCAATCGACTTATATCAGGATTTTAAAGAACGATATAAGGATATAGTGCGTTACCATGAAAAAGATAAATCGGCGGGCGTGGCATCGGCCAGAAATACCGGGGTCTCGCTGGCAAAGGGTGAATGGATAGTCTTTCTTGATGATGACGATGAGCTGGCGGCCGGATATCTGAAGAGGATTAAAGATACCATTCGATCATATAAAGACTGCTGTGCGGTTTGGGGTGGTGTGAAGATTATTCAAAAAGTCAATAATTGCGTCAGAGTTGAAGAGCGGACTTACTCTGACAATTACGGGCAGACAAAGTATCTGATAAACGACTTGATGACCATAGGTGTTGGATTTGGTTTTGCTATAAATAAAGATGTATTTAAGGAAATAGGGATGTTTGATGAATCATTCAGGATCAGTGAGGACACAGAGCTTTTTGTTCGTTTAGTGTCAAATGATTTTATTCCGAGGCCTGTGCCGGGCATAGGAGTGATTAAACATGAAGAGCACGTCGAAAGGCTTTCTTCTGACTTCGAAATTTACTCAAGCGAGAATATATACAACAGAATTCTCGAGAAACACGAGCGGAAATTTCTTGTAAAATGGAGGTACAACTATATTTATCTGCTAATGTGGTCCTATCGCCTTCATAGACAGTATGGGAACCGGGAGTTTGAGGCCAAAGATTTGGACAGGCTGGTTCGATTGGGTATTCCAAAAGAACATATTGAAGAGTGTTACTTGTCGTACACTAATTTGTCTGATGAGTACATAGAAAGATGCGTTTCTGATTGATATTTTTCCCGGACTCTGCCATGCGCAAGGCGAGTGCGTGGAAAATAGCCGAATATTTTTATTTTCCAGGGTTCAAAATGAAAGGCCGGAGCTAAGCAGCATTATTTCTGCGCCACAATGCATGCTACAACCGGATAGTCCGGATGAGTGAAGTCCATTTCCGCTGTTGTCAGTTCTTCCACGGCTATGCCGTGAAAGCTGGCGATTACTGTGGTGATATTGCCGTAAGTCGTTACCTTCTTTTCGTGAAACGCCTTAAAGAGAACCTGTAGTCCGTCGGGCATGGGCCGCCAATAGTCTCTTGGCGTCGGATGAATTCTTTGAGTGCATGGCACCATCGCGAACGCTCGGCCACCCGGTTTTAGCCACTTGTAAATATTGTCGACGACTGCCTGCGGATTCTCGCAATGTTCAAGTACATTGAAAATGATGATGGAGTCGAAGCTATTGTCGGAGACTGCTTCCGGATTTGTGGCGTCCCCCACGATATCGTCGGACCATCCGGGAAGGTCAAGAACGCGGTATTCTGTAGTCAGTTTGAAGCCATATAATTCCTGATTCGTTTTTTCACCTCCGATTTCCAGAGTTATTCCACTGACCTCTTTTTGTATGCTTTTAATAAACTGGTCCAAGTAATAGCGGTCTATCGGTGTTCCACGCATGAAACCGAAGAACTGGCATAAGGGCTGCGGACGGCGTAAATCACCCCAGTTTACCGCTCCCACATCCGGCAAAAGGAAACCTTCCTCCTGTAAATTTTTCACGCATTCGATAAAGTCATCATAGTTGCGGATGCTGTCGGATTGCAGTGACAATTCTTCTCTTTTGGTCAGCAGTATGGTTACCGCCACCCGCGGGTCCTTGGCGGCGTAACTGCTCAGATCCATCCTGCCCAGGAAATCGGCGCCGCCGTGGTCATTGAATACAAATCCCTCGCATTGAATGGAGGATTTACCTATGTGAATATGAACGGCCTCGGCTCGTTGCAGCCGGGGTTCCTCATTGCACATGTTCTCGTATAAACTGCTGATACCGTTATCATAATTAAGCAGTGAGTACTGGTGGAAGGCTGCTTCAGGATCCGGATGGAATGCGAATAACTCCAGAATCGCCACATCGACAAGGGATAGTTTGAAGTCGAGAATTTCCGTGTTGGGAATGTAGCGAGTCCGTTGGCGGATGGCCACCAGGTTGTTGGGAAAATCTCTTACGATAGCGTTTGGTGAAAGTTTCGACATTGCTGTACTAACCCGGTCGATATTGGTGGTCGCGGGTGGCCATTTTGTTGAATGGTATTTCGTATGCTCCCACCATGGCTGCAATTGCATGCGTATGTTTTATAACATTATTCGTAAATGTATTATTCATGACTTATGAGATGTTAAATGCCGATTTTGTTATTACATTTGTCCTGGGTTTCCGGTATTCGCCCCGCTTGTTCGTTCTTTCGTTAACCAGCCGTTTTGTCGCTTCAGGTTCTCATTGGTGCCGGGTTAATGAGCCTGAAGGCGCAGTTCGAGATGTTAATAGCCCGTTTTCGCTTGCCGAAGCGTAGAACTAAATCCTGATGTAGTCAAGTAACGGTTGGCGCGGCACCATGAACGGCAGTAAGTGTGCTGGAAGAGTTTGGCTATTGAAATTGAAGGGGATGTTCAGTGTAGTAGGATTCAAACACCTTGTAAAACGGTCCGGCCGCATGTATTCTTTATCCGCCTTGCGGATCCTAAAAGGTCCCTGATAAGTGCGTGTATTTATTTTCGGTCTGTTTTTGCAGGTTTATAAATTCTAACGCCGCGAGGGCCGCGTTGACTCTTGCAACAAAAGGCGGTTGGATGAAGCTTGTTGCTTGTATTGGGTCTTTAGTATGTCCGGCCGGGGTGCTGGCATGCACTGTTAGTTGATCTCAGGGGAATCATCCCGCTTGCTTATCGCAATAGGTGGCGGGGGTGGGCAATGATGTCTTGCTGCCGGCTCAATTTGTTTGATAATTCGGATACCTGCGGGTAACTGTATGGGTTTGAGTGCTCCGTTCTTCTCCGTTGTTATACCAACACACAACAGGCCGGCGTTATTGGTTCGCGCGGTCGAGAGCGTATTGGCTCCTGATAGGCAGGATGTTGAAATTATTGTCGTGAATGATGGATCCAGCGTTTCATATCGCGAATTCGCAGGATCTTACGGCGACAAGCTTCGTTACGAGGAAAAAGCTGTTTCTTCGGGCGTGGCCTCGGCGCGAAATCTGGGTGTTTCCCTCTCCAACGGGGAATGGGTGATTTTTCTTGATGATGATGACGAATTGGCTGCGGGTTATCTGGAGAGAATCAAAGAAACCGTGAAATCCGTTAGAGACTGTTGTGCAGTTTGGAGCGGTGTCAAAATTATTCGAAAAGCCAACAACTGTATAAGAGTGGAGGAGCGCACTTTTTCCAAAAGCTATCATGAACAAAAGTATCTGGTTAATGATTTTTTAAGTATCAGTCTTGGGTTTGGTTTTGCTATCCGTAAAAAAGTATTTGAAGACATAGGGATGTTTGACGAGGACTTTAGCGTAGCTGAGGATACAGAGCTGTTTGTTCGTCTGGTTTCGAATAATTACATCCCCATGCCGATTCCGGGTATCGGGGTAATCAAGCATGAAGAGCATAGTGACAGGCTCTCTGCGGATTTTGAAGTTTATTCCCGGAATAATGTTTATAACAGGATTCTGGAAAAAAATAAGAATGGTTTCTGTGAAAAATGGAGATACAGCTACATACAGCTGCTAATGTGGTCGTATCGCCTTCACAGGCAGTACGGACGCCGGGACTTTGAGAACAATGATCTTGCCAGGCTTGTGCAAATGGGCATTCCGCAAGAACATATCGAGGATTGCTATTTGTCGTATAGTGAGCTGTCCGCTGAGTATTTGGGCTAGTGCTTCGATGCTGTCGAATGGCAGGTAAAGAGAAAGGCCGGCCGGGGGGCGTCAAGTGGAGAAAAAACCAAGAAAAGCTGATCAACTGCCATCACTGAAAGACGCATTTGAGCGTGCATTCCTCGTTGGAACTGCGCTTACCCGCGCACATATTGATGAGCGTGACGAAAAAGGCGTTGGCCTCGTAAAAAATCATTTTAACGCCATAACGCCCGAGAACGTAATGAAATGGGAGGAAGTCCATCCTGGCAAGGATGCTTTCGATTTCGATGCGGCCGACCGTTTTGTCAAGTTTGGTGAAGATCACAGAATGTTCGTTGTCGGGCATACGCTGGTTTGGCACGCTCAAACGCCCCGGTGGGTCTTTGATGGAGAGGGGGGTAATCTTGGGCGCGATGTTCTGTTGAAACGAATGCGCGATCACATACACACCGTGGTTGGTCGATATAAAGGCCGCGTTCACGGGTGGGATGTTGTGAATGAGGCATTGAATGACGATGGCACGTTGCGTGATTCACCCTGGTGCAGGATTATCGGCGAAGATTACATTCTGAAGGCGTTCGAATATGCTCGTGAGGCCGACCCCGATGCTGGACTGTATTACAACGATTATTCATTGGAGTATCCGGAAAAGCGCCGAGCTGCCGTGCGGCTTGTTAGGTGGCTGCAGGAAAGAGGTGCGCCCATCACCGGCATCGGGACGCAAAGTCACTTCGGATTGAATTATCCGGACCTCGCCGAGTTTGACAAGACTTTGACTGCTTTCTCCCGTCTTGACATCGATGTCATGGTGACGGAACTTGAGATCGACGTGCTGCCCGCGTCGATTGAGTATCAGGGCGCCGATATTTCGGTCTTTGTTGAATTGGACGAGCGGCTGAATGTGTATCCGGTCGCGTTGCCCGAAGCTGTGCAACTCGCGCTGGCCGATCGATATCGAAATGTTTTCAAGATACTTCTTGACCATCGTCAGGCGGTTAGCCGCGTCACTGTATGGGGAGTGGCCGATGGGGACTCATGGAAAAACTATTGGCCTGCAAAGGGAGGCACCAATCACCCCCTATTGTTCGATCGTGATTGGCGACCGAAGCCGGCTTTTTTTTCGCTTTTG
>DASVCT010000020.1:0-3906 GCA_036381475.1 Cyclobacteriaceae bacterium | reverse complement strand
CTACGCCCTTAACCCACAAGGAGTTGGTTCAGCATCACATCACCGATTGGGATTTTGTGCTGCTGCGTGCCGAAGCCAATGGCATGCTGGTCAACGTGCAGCAAGGCGTACTCAAAATAAGCAAGCCGAAGACGACAGCGGAGCCCGTTCTTCAACTGACATACGGTTCTTCTGTTATTGAATTTGAAGCGGAGATGGATGCCCGCGATCAGTTCAAGAAGATCAAGGCAATTTCCTGGGACTACGCGGGACAAAAGTTGTTCGAGGCCGACACGGAGGAGTTCCCGTCGTTTCAACAACACGGCAACCTGGCAGGAGCCAAACTGGCTGATGCCATCGGACTTTCCGAATATGAAATGCATCACAGCGGTCACTTGCTGGAACAGGAACTCCAGGAGTGGGTGAACGGATTGATGTTGCGCAGCAGGATGGCCAAGATCAGAGGACGAGCGAGGGTAACCGGGTTTTCGGGAGTCAATCCCGGTGACATGGTGATGCTGGACGGCGTGGGCGAACGATTCAATGGAAAGGCCTACGTAACCGCCGTCAGACATGATGTAACTGACGGCGCCTGGTACACACACATTCAGTTCGGATTGGATCCCGAACGGTATGCAAACCTGCATGCCGACATGGTCGATCCACAAAGTGCGGGACTGATAGGTTCTGTTCACGGATTGCAGATCGGCATTGTCGTTCAACTTCAGGATGATCCGGACGGAGACGACCGGATACTCGTGCGCGTTCCGGTGATCGACAATAACGCGCAGGGTACCTGGATGCGCGTTGCCAGCCTCGATGCCGGGTCGGACCGCGGCGCCTTCTTTATGCCGGAGATCGGCGACGAAGTGATCGTGGGGTTCATCAATGACGATCCACGTCATGGCGTCGTGCTTGGCATGGTGAACAGCAGCGCGAAACCGGCACCCCTAAGGCCGGAGGATGTCAACCACAAAAAAGGATTTACTACCCGAAGTAAGATGCGCATCCACTTTAACGACGACACTAAAACGATCACGATTGATACGCCTGCTGGCAACAGCGTCACATTGGACGAACAGGGATCCCGGATTGAAGTCAAGGACCAAAACGACAACAAGATTACGCTGGATACGGCGGGCATCAAACTGGAAAGTCCTATGAGCATCGAGATAAAAGCGGGACTGGACCTGAAGCTGGCTGCGGCTGCCTCACTTACCATTGGAGGTACAAGTCTTTCGGTAAAAGCCGACGGCAACCTGGGTATACAAGGGGCCGCCACAAAGCTGTCCGCCCAGGGGATCACCGAGATCAGCGGGTCATTGGTGAAGATCAACTAGTTGAAGTTAAATCCGGAGAAACATATGCCTTCAGCAGCGAGAATCACCGATATGCACACATGCCCCTTGTTTAGCGGCCCGGTGCCGCATGTCGGAGGACCAATAACCGGCCCGTGCGTCCCGAATGTATTGATCGGCGGGCTTCCGGCCGCGGTGGTTGGCGACATGCTTGTCTGTACGGGCCCGCCGGACACGATTGTAAAAGGGTCGATCACGGTACTGATCGGAGGCAGGCCGGCAGCGCGGCAAGGCGACCTTACGGCGCATGGGGGCGTCATCGTGGCGGGACTTCCCACGGTGCAGATCGGTGGATAAAAAACGGAAACCTGGAATTCATATATAACAACGCAATGCAAACAAATGTAAATGAGTCATTCCTTGGGACAGGATGGTCGTTCCCGCCTTCTTTTAACCCCGAGGCCGGGTCGGTTGATCTCGTCAGTAACGTGGAGGACATCAACCAAAGCCTCAACATTCTGCTTTCCACGAGTCTCGGTGAGCGCGTGATGCAGCCCGAATATGGCTGCAATCTTGAAGACTACCTTTTTGAATCGTTGAGCAGTACCATGATCGGCTATATCAAGGACCGGGTTATGAATTCAATCCTCTACTATGAACCCCGCATACAGGTGGAAAAGATCGAGGTAACGTCGGATGATTCCGTTGAATTGTTCGAGGGTAGGTTTACAATCATCGTGGAATACACCATACCGGGGACAAACTCGCGATTCAACTATGTCTACGATTACTATAAGAATGAAGCCCTGAGGCCGGTATAGGCGACGTCACATTGTAGAACCGGTTCAAGCCCACGGTATGCTCGATTGCACTAACCTTCTTCACCCGTTTCAACACGACCCCGGCGTCAGCCAGCGTCAGCGGATCATGGACGATCTCCTCGATGGTTCGGTGAAGATCGACGGCCGGACCATGGCTGATCTTCTTAATTACTTTGTGGAATTGTCCCGCCACATCAATTACTACGATCGGAACCTTGCTATTGGGGATTGGCAGCCATTCTTTCAAAAGAGCCTTCCCTTTTCGGTGGCTGCTATGGCTGGTTATGACCGCGGTGAGGCAAAGACCCGGTTTGAAATGTATTCGAAACTGTTCGACACGAAGCCGTCGCCACAAGGGCTACAGTTATTGTTGTCGTATACGTACTACGGCGTTATCGATAAAATCAACAAGTGGTACACGCAGGTAAAGGGCAGTGATCTTCCCGTTGAACTTGCTATAGCAAAACTTACCCGTGACCGTTTGCGGGCGCCGATCAACGAATTTGTCCGTTATGCTCATTGTGCTGTCCGTTGGTTTTGTATAAGGCCACTGGATTTCACGAGACTTCTGAAAAACGACATTTGGGATATTGCGGATCCTTCCGGTGTGCTCCCCTGCGATACCGAGCTTCTCGGAAGCGGATACCAAACGCGCCGGCAGCGGCTTGTTGCAGTAAAGGAGAAGGTAGCCGGACTATTCACCGCGTTTGTCGCAGTGATCGAAGCAATTTCGGATGTTGCCTCGGCGACGGTGGAAGATAGTCTCGAACCACTAAAGGAGGAGTTCAGACAAAATCACGCGCCCCATCTTGCACTTATTTTCGCTTTCCTGAAATTATTCCGCCACCTGCAGGATGACCTGAACACATACACCCGAAAGCACCTGGATTTTTTTTACAAGGACGTTCTGAAGCTGATAGCGCAGAAGGCCAGGCCGGATCAGGTTCATCTTGTCTTTGAAATCCAGAATGCGCTTGAACTCCACCGGCTCAGCAAGGGATTGCTGGCAAAAGACGGAAAGGACAATAACAAAGAGGACGTGCTCTTTTCCCTCGATGAGGAGATCGTTGTGAACAAAACCCAGGTGGCGGAGCAACGGACCTTGTTCCTGAATTACGAGACCGTGCAGGAGCAGACCTATTTGGAGGGGGTGTACATGGCGCCTGATGCCACCAGGGCTGACGGTGTGAAAGAGGAATTCAAAGAAGGCGATCCAAAAAGCTTTGCTACGCTGGGTGCAAAAGAAAGCAAATACCTCGATCCTGAAACCAAATTCGCAAAACCTTATCCACGGGCCCGACTTGGGTTCATTCTTGCTTCACCCGTGCTCTTGCTGAATGAGGGCACGCGAACAATCACGATCAAACTGAAGTGCAACCTGGATCCCCCGTGTGCAGATGTCAAAGTATCAATAGGCGCCGGTGGCGGCTGTTGCGACGAGCAAGACCGGGAAGTCGAAGAAGAGCTGGTCTACCCAAAATTTGCCAATTCGACTGATTGGTATAATGAGATCGCTTCGTCGATTAACGGTAGGTACTATTATTTCAACCGGGACCTCATTGCCGATGCCGTGAAAAAGAGAATGAGCACGACCTTGGCAGACAAACTAATCAGGGTTTTTCTCACCGATCGCCGGAAGCAATGTTATTGCCCTGTTGAGGTCGGTAGATACGAGGTTGCGGTTCCTGAAGCCGCTATTGATGTCGATAATCCTGATGATCCGGGAAAGAAGGCATTCAGCCAGGAGGAACTCGACCTGATCAAGTCTTTCTTTCCACCGCGAAAAGCAATCCGAACCTGGTACAGCG
>DASVCT010000019.1:0-7551 GCA_036381475.1 Cyclobacteriaceae bacterium | reverse complement strand
CCGACGGCATCGGCGACAGAGTTAAGGCGGTTACCCTCGACTTCTTCCGTGACGCGTTTCCCAAAGCCGACATCATTACTATGGGTAACATCCTCCACGACTGGGGCCTGGAGGACAAGAAAATGCTGATCAAAAAAGCGTACGACGCGCTGCCGAAAGGCGGAGCATTTGTCGTTATCGAAAATATTATCGACAACGACAGGAGTTCGAATGTCATGGGACTCATGATGTCGCTGAACATGCTCATCGAAACGGGCGAAGGTTTTGACTACACTTTCAGTGACTTTGAAGAATGGGTCACTGAAGCGGGATTCTCAAAGGCCGGACTTATGCCGCTGGCAGGGCCGACATCAGCGGCGATTGCGATAAAATAAATCTTATTTATCGAGACGAGACATTGGGAGAGTCGACCCGACGAGACGCCCAAAATTGGGCGACTCGTGGATCAAATCTAACAACCTGTTTCGCTTAACAATCTATTTCCTTTTTAAACGGCGCACCTCGTCCTGCAGGCGAACAACCGTCAAAGCCAAGTGATCCACCGGCATAGTTTCCGAACTCTCGGGTTCGGGGAACTTCATAGAAAAAAATCCCTTCGCGGTCCAAACCTCAATAATGTCCTCAGCCTTCAAAGGGTAAGGCGGATAGGCCCGGTTGTCGGACACCATCAGCAAACGACCCTCTTCCTTCAGCACGTTGTATACTCGTTTAAAGACAATGCCTTCGTCGCGTGTGACGACCACATAGAGCTTTCCACTTTTAATGGCTATTGGATCGTCAACGTACTCGCCGAAGACGATCGTCCCAGGCTGTAAGGGAAGCATAGAATCGCCTTTGATCTCGAACGCCCGGTATGTCGCGTTGCGCGGAAGCACCGGAATGCTGACGCGCGGTAGCTCCGCAATGAATTCCGGATCCTGGTAGCCGCTAAGATATCCGGCTGATGCCTTTTGCGTAACCAGCTCCACGTTCTCCTTTCCAGCACTGTCGACCGTGATGGCAAGCACTTCGCGCCGGGGCATTTGCCACTTCCACTCCTTTTCCGGCAGCTTGCTGAGGTCCTTCTGGATGAGGACATCCAGGCTGACCCCGAAAATACGCGAGATCTGCAGCAGACACGCCAGCGGTGGTGTGGCGCGCCGCTCTTCGTATGCGCCGATAACGGACGGTTTAAGTCCCAGTTTCTCCGCGAACTGTTTTTGCGTGAGACCCTGTCTCGTGCGGAGGAATTTCAAATTTGAGTTGACCATGTACTGTGTTGAAGTCTTGCCGTAAAACAGGCCCCGCGGCCGCCCTACGGTTGTGCATTATACGTTGAAGTTCTATATACTTCGAAAAATTTGTCCAGTACCCACTGCGCACTACATACCGCATAACTACTGCACACTGTTCACCGCCAACTACTGCCCACTGCCTACTGCCCACTCAAAACTCTCCCGACAATAACGTCTTTTTCTTATCCTTCCAATTCCACCACTTCAGCTTCTCCGGGTCACGCTTTCTGCCGACGGTGTTGGCGTAATATACGGCGCATCGAAAAGTGTACAAAAGGCAGCGGTCTTGCACGACGCCTGCCAGAGCATTGGATTTGTCGTAGAGGGCTTCCGGACTTTTCCCCTTCAGGTCCTTCACATTCTTTATTCCCAGGCGCAAGAGGTCGGCGGCGATCGACTTACCCACACCCGGGATCTCCATGAGTTCCTTTAACGGTTCCATCGGCAATCGTTCCTTTCGTGAGGCAATCTCCTTCATATACATAATCGGTTTGTTCTAAGCATCGGGGAGAAGCTGCGGGTTATAGGCCAGCTCCCAGTAGTTGTCCTCGGGATCGGCGATATATCCCCGATAACCACCCCAGAACACCCTTTCCGGCTGAAGGACGATCTTCACTCCCTTTTTGCGCATTTCATCCGCAGCTTCGTCGACTTCCTTTTCCGACCGGAAGTTGATCGCGAGCGTGATGCGTTTGAATCCATGTCCATCCTGCGGGATCCCAATGTCTTCCGCAAGTTCATCGGCGGGGAAGAGGGCCAACACGGTGCCTCCGCTAAGTTTGAAAAAAGCGATGTTCTCATTTTCCTGATACGGCGTCCAGCCGAATTTCTCCTTGTACCAGGATTTCATGGCAACGAAATCATGTACTCCAAGGGTCAGGAGCGTTAGTGTTTGTTTCATCGTACTAATAACCCGGTTTTGATCAATACATTGCCTCGTAATAAATATTCCGCACGGTTGAACCTACATCTACATAAGTTCAGCGCTACGCCACAAGTGTTCTCGTCATCTCCACCGCTCAATACCAAATAAATAATCGGCCCAGGTTGTCGACAAATGCTCCCGCGACAACGCTACCATTTACGCTCACTGTCACCTTCCGACTCCTTATATATAAGGAGGACCATAAATCCCCATGACCCATCGGGCTGAATTCCGCACTCATGCTGCCCTCACCGGGGGCGAAGTCGGCTTTAATATCATCTCCAAGACAAAGCTAAAATTTTTAGTCAAAATGTAAAACATTTAACTAATATTTTTAGTTAATTAGCTCTATGGATCGCAACATTATACATCTCGACCTGGACGCGTTTTTCGTGGCCGTGGAGTGCAAACGCAACCCGAAACTGAAAGGGAAGCCTTTAATTATAGGAGGAAGCAGCCGGCGCGGCGTGGTGGCCGCCTGCAGCTATGAGGCCCGCCGGTTTGGTGTACATTCGGCCATGCCGATGTATCTGGCGCTGCAACTATGCCCGGATGCCATCGTCATTTCAGGCGACATGGAAGCGTACAGCCATCACTCCCACCTGGTCACCGAAATCATCTCCGACACTGTTCCGGTATTCGAAAAGGCGTCCATCGACGAATTCTACATTGACGCCAGTGGCATGGATCGGTTCGTGGGCGCCTTCAAATGGGCTGTAGAGTTGCGCAAGAAGATTATTCGCGAAAGCGACCTTCCCATTTCCCTGGGGATGTCGGTGAATAAGCTCGTTTCGAAGGTCGTCACCGGGGAATTCAAACCCAATGCCGAAAAATTGGTACCGGCTGGCACGGAGCGCGATTTCCTCGCGCCGCTCTCGGTGGATAAGATCCCGATGATTGGAAAGCAAACGGCTTCATTCTTATACGACATGGGGGTACGTACGGTGTCCACACTCCGCGACATGCCCCTGAACTTCCTGATCAGCGCATTTGGAAAAAACGGAATCGCACTGTGGAAGAAGGCTAATGGCATCGACAACTCGCCGGTGGTGCCCTACATGGAACAAAAATCCATTTCCACAGAATCCACCTTCGAGGAAGACACCATAAACGTGAAACGGTTGAAATCCATCCTGATCGCGATGGTCGAAAAGGTGGCTTTTCAACTGCGGGAACAAAAGAAGCTTACCTCCTGCGTGACGGTGAAAATACGGTATGCGAACTTCGACACGGAAACCAAACAGGTACAGATTCCCTACACATCGTCCGACCAGGTCATCCTTCGTACGGTGCTGCAACTGTTTGATAAACTGTACAGCAGGCGCATGCTGATCCGGCTCGTGGGCGTCCGGCTTAGCGGCCTCGTCCACGGCAATCACCAGATCAGCCTGTTCGACGATACGGCAGAATCCATCAACCTCTACGAGGCAATTGACCGGATCAAACACCGCCACGGACCGGAAAAGATCACCCGCGCCACCACCCTGGGTGTCAGCCGGCGCGTCCGCACAGAGATGAGTACGTTCAGCGGCAAGCTGCGCTGATTTTGTAGGCAGTGGGCAGTAGGCAGTAGTATGCAGTACACAGTAGGCAGATGGCCGGCTTTTCAGCCAGGTCCCGAGCTTGCCGAAGGCCGGTGCCTGAGCTTGTCGAAAGCCAACACATTAACATTTGTTGAATGAGGACCGAGTGGATCTTTAGCGATTGACGGGATGCACGCACCCGACTTCAACACTCCAACACGGCAACACTTCAACACTTAACGCGAGTGACACAAATTGTCAAAAACGAACTGTAGGTTAGCATCATGAAATCGCAGACAGAAACACAAAAAGTTAAGGACATGAAAACGACGATGATCAAACTGCAGGATTATTCCGTACAAGAACTCTTTTTCGTCATTGCGCCGCCGCCGCACATCCTCAGCGACGTGGCGGTCCTCAAAGACGACGTGCAATACCTGATTGGCCATACGTTCGAAGACCGGTACGCCAAAGGCTACCTTCCGCTGTTCCGATATGAAGATCAGCATATCGACGACATGATCCGTTTCGTGGAATCCCGGGCAGCTGGATTTAGACCTTTCAACATTTTCATCAAAGACTTCGGCGTCTTTTACAAGGGATCAAAGCGGTCCATTCATATGGACATTGTCAACAAATATCCCATCCGGGAGATCTTTGAAAAACTGGTGAAGGAAGAGCCGACGTACACACCTTGCATCAACATCGCCCGGAACCTCTCCGACGAAGATTACCTCAAATGCTGGCCGTACCTGAAAGGACTTCACTACAGCCAGCATTTCACGTGCGATCGCATTACTGTGCTGGCGCGCAATGAAAAAAAATGGATGCACTTTAAGGATATTGAATTTGGCATAAATCCCTGGGAATAAATGGCCCGAGGTGAAGACAAGCAGCAGGTTTATGAAACGGCGCTGTTCAACATATTGAACACGATACGGAATGACCTTGCGGAACTCGAAGACATTCCACCCTACGTCGTCGTTAAGGATGCTGCGCTCGTCGAGCTTGCCACCTACCTTCCTCACACCCCTAATGACTTGAGAAAAATCTCCGGATTTGACGACGGCAGAATCCAGCGGTATAGCAAATATTTCCTCGAAGCAGTGGTCGGCTACTGCACTGCCCACGGACTTATCTCACGCATGCATTTTAAAATTCCGCCGAGGCGGGCCGACTTTGACACCAAACAGTTTAGCCTGGACCTGTTCAATCGCGGGTATTCCATTGCCCAAATTGCCGAAAGGCGTGGCCTGAAAAAAGGAACCATTGAAGCCCACCTTGCGCATTACGTTCGCGAAGGGAAGTTGACGCTGGAACGACTCGTACCTCCCGAAAAAATTGCTACGATCCTGTCCGTCCTCGGCGGAGATTCGTCGCTTACTGCGATTAAGAGACGGCTCAGCGGAGACTATAGTTACGGTGAAATCCGGTTGGTACTCGCTCACCGCGATCACCTCCGGGAACGACAGATGAATGACACTGTAGCGAAATTTCGCGACGAGGAAAGCGTTTCTTTCGACGTACGCTCCCAACCTTATGTTGAAATATAATCAGCTTTCAACGTGATGGCGTCAGTGATTCAGAGCAATTGAGGGAGCGTCGGCGGTTATGTATCTCAACTGTCATACGGCGTTCAGCTTTAAATACGGAACCTTGTCCGTACAGCGACTTTTCGATGAAGCGCGACGGAACGGGATACATAAACTTGTCCTCACAGAAATTAACAACACCGCCTCCTATATTGAAATGTTGCGCCTATGCGCAGAGCATGCGGCCGGTAAGGGTGGTCAGTTAACGAAATACGGTGATCCGTCCTATGCCCTGGAGATTGCCGCGGGCGTTGAATTCCGTCGTGACAACCAACTACTGTACATCGCTATTGCCCGGAACAACAAGGGATTTGAACGAATCAACCGGTTCCTTTCTTATCACAACGTTGCGGAAAAAAATCTCCCTGAACGCGCACCGGAATTCGAAGAAGACGTTCTCATTATTTATCCCTTCGGTAAAATTAGCCCGGAACAACTTCGCACGAACGAATACATCGGGATACGGAAACAGCAGTTAAGCCAGTTCAGACTTTACGCACCCCGAAAAGATTACCCGCACCGATTCGTAATCCTCCATCCGGTCACGTTCGCAGAGAAGTCCGACTACAACGTGCACCGGCTGCTCCGGGCCATTGACCGGAACACGCTACTCAGCAAACTCCCGGAACAAGACCAGGCGTCGCCTGATGAAGTGATGCTTCCCGAAGCAGAGCTTGTCGCGCAGTTTCGCGACTTCCCCGAACTCGTCCACAACACGAGCGCGCTTCTCGACGCCTGCTCACTCGACGTGGAACTTGGAGCCGACAAGAACAAAAAACACATTACCGGCAGTGCCGACGGAGACTGGGATATGCTGGTCACCCGTGCGTGGGAAGGATTTCAGAGCCGTTACCATACCGGTGACGCCATCCTGCGTGAACGGTTTGAACGGGAATTAAGAATCATCCGCCTCAAAGGATTTTGTGCCTACTTCCTTATCGCCTATGATCTCATAACTTTTGCAAAGAAAAAGGGCTTCGATTATGTCGGGCGCGGTAGCGGCGCCAACAGCATGGTAGCGTACTGTCTGGGCATCACGAATGTCGACCCTATTGAACTGGATCTCTACTTTGAGCGGTTCCTCAATCCCGAGCGGTCATCGCCTCCCGACTTCGATATCGATTTTTCGTGGGATAACCGTGACGACATCTACGAATACCTGTTTGAGAAATATGGAAAAGATCACGTTTGCCTCCTGGGGACGCACGTGACCTATCAAAGGCGTTCGGTTTTGCGCGAGCTCGGCAAAGTGTTCGGACTTCCGAAACACGAGATCGACGCAATAGTGGAAGAGCCGGAACGTCACCGGGAACGCGACCACATCACGGAATTGATCTTTCGTTATGCCGACCGGATGCTGGAGCTGCCTGCGAACCTGTCGATACATGCAGGCGGTGTTCTGATCACGGAAAAACCGATATTCGCATACACCGCGGTGGATAAACCTCCCAAGGGGTATCCGGTGTCGCATTTCGAAATGCATAATGCGGAAGACCTGGGCATCTTCAAGTTCGACATTCTTAGCCAGCGCGGCCTCGGTCATTTGAAAGAGGCGGTGCATCATGTCCGACGCAACCGCGGAATCGAAGTAGACATTCACCGGTTTAGCGATTTCAAGAAGGATGAAAAGGTGCACGGCCTGCTGCGCAACAGTCGCACAATGGGATGCTTTTACGTCGAGTCGCCCGCCATGCGGATGCTACTGTCAAAATTGCGATGTGAAGATTACGTGACATTGGTTGCTGCGAGCTCCATTATCCGACCCGGCGTAGCCCGGTCCGGGATGATGCGCGCCTATATTGAACGTTTCCATGCCGTACGAAATGGAAGAACTTACGAGTCGATCCATCCGAAGCTCGACGAGCTGATGCGGGAAACGTTCGGGGTGATGGTTTACCAGGAAGACGTCATTAAGGTCGCGCACCATTTTGCAAAACTCAGCCTGGCGGAGGCGGATGTTCTAAGACGAGGCATGTCCGGAAAATTCAGGTCGCGTAAGGAATTCGAAAGAGTGCGCGACCGCTTTTTCGAAAATTGCAGGAAGGAAGGCTACGACGAAGCAGTAACGCAGCGGGTGTGGTACGAGATCGAAAGCTTCTCGGGATATTCATTCTCCAAAGGGCATTCCGCAAGCTATGCCGTAGAGAGCTATCAAAGCTTATACCTCAAGGCGCATTACCCCCTGGAATTCATGGTCGGCGTGATCAACAACTTCGGGGGATTTTACAAGACGGAGT
>DASVCT010000018.1:0-22163 GCA_036381475.1 Cyclobacteriaceae bacterium | reverse complement strand
TTCTATCCCTGGTCGGCCGCAACCTCTGCCGGTACGATTTCTTCCCAGCTGGAAGGTTCCGTGTTGTGCAGGTATTGAAGAATTTTTTCTTCGGTCTGGCTCAGCGACAATGACCGGAGGTACTTTCCGTTGCGAGCGAGGATGAGCCGCCCGGTTTCTTCCGAGACGGCCAGTACCAGCGTGTCGGTATTTTCGGACATACCGACCGCAGCGCGGTGGCGTAAGCCGAAGTCGGCAGGCAGGTGGTCGTTTTCACTCACGGGTAGCACGCAACGCGCGGCCTTGATCCTGCCTTTGTAAATAATGACGGCACCGTCGTGCAGCGGACTGGTCTTATTAAATATGGAGAGGAGGAGGCGCTTGTTAACTTCCGCGTCGAGCGAATCGCCTGTTTGCGCGTAAAACTTCAACTCGGAGTCGCGTGTGAATACGATCAGCGCCCCCGTGCGGGTGGCCTTGAGCGACTTGACCGCATCCGTGACCTGGGTCACATCGAAATCGTCGACATACCCGTGTCGCCAGTGCGACATGGTCTTCAGAAAATTTTCACGGAACTCGGTGCTGCGGCCCAGGACGAGAAGGAATTTTCGAATCTCTGGCTGAAACAACACAATCATCGCTATGAACCCCACGCCCATGAATTGTCCCAGGATGGTTCCGAGCAGCTCCATCTGCGCAGCGTTCACCATCAGGTAGACGAGATATAGGGCCAGCAGGCCAAGGAAGATGTTCACGGCGATGCTGCCCCGGATCATCTTGTAGATCTGGTACAGCAAAATGCTGACGAGCCCGACGTCGATGAAGTCGACCCACGTAATCTCAAGGAATCCGATTTTGAACGCCAGTATCATGTGCCTTTACAAATGTACCAATTCGCTGGCAACGGTGCCTGACGAACCGCGGGCAAAACTTCCAAATAAAATCGTTACCGGTTCGGATGCTGCAGGCGGCTGACGAGTGTAATGGTGTCTACTGCCTCCCTGACATCATGAACGCGAAGGATGGACGCGCCGTTTAGCAGGGCCACGGTGTTCAGACAGGTAGTGCCATTCAATGCATTGTCCGGTGTGGTCATGAGCGTACGCCAGATCATGGATTTCCGGGAGAGGCCGGTGAGGATGGGCTTGCCCAGGATACGCAGTTCACCGAGTCGTGAGAGCAGCCTAAAGTTCTGGTCGACAGTTTTCGCAAAGCCGAAGCCGGGATCGACGATGATGTCCCGGATACCGAGCTGATGAAATGCGCCGATCTTTTCGTGAAAATACCGGATGATATCGCTGACAAGATCTTCGTAGTCGGTAAGCGTATTCATTGTCCTGGGCGTTCCCCGCATGTGCATGGCGATGTAGGGAACTTCCAGGCGGGCTACGGTGGCTGGCATTTGTGGATCGAGGTTACCCGCTGAAATGTCGTTTACCATCGACGCACCGGCGTCTACAGCGGCCGTGGCGACGGCACTTCGGAACGTGTCGATGGCAACCATGGCGTCGGGAAAAGCTTTCATGACGGCTCGGATGGCAGGAAGCACGCGGCGCAGTTCTTCTTCCTCGCTGACTTCTTCCGCCCCAGGCCGGGTTGAGTATCCACCGACATCAAGAAATGTGGCACCATAGGCCAGCATCTTTTCGGCATGCTGTACGATATCCTTTTCGGTCACGTGACGTGAGCCCTCATAGAAACTGTCGGGCGTAACGTTCAGTATGCCCATAACCCGGGGTGTCGAAAGATTGATAAGCCGCCCACGGACGTTCAATGTGCCGGGAGCCGGAATTGCAGTATTTTGCATGGCATGATGCGTTTAAGACGTTTTCCGAAATTGTGTTACTTTTAGGCCCGCCGTGAACGAACAAACCAGCATTCAATACAAGAACGTGATCGACCGGTGCAGGGAATTATTTGCCCTGAAAACCAAAGACTATGGCACCGCCTGGCGTATCCTCAGGTTGCCGTCGGTCACCGACCAGATAATGATCAAGGCGCAGCGCATACGAAACATCCAGGAGAAAGGTACCCAAAAAGTCGGGGATTCCATCGCCGATGAATTTATCGGAATTGTAAACTACTGCGCCATCGCCCTGATCCAGATGCAACTCAGCGAGGCCGACCCGCTGGACATGGATTACGAACAACTGCGCCCGCTGTATGACCGCGCGATCGATGACACCTTCAGCCTGCTTAACCAGAAAAACCACGACTACGACGAGGCGTGGCGCGACATGCGGATCTCGTCTATCACCGACATTATCCTCATGAAATTGCTGCGGGTGAAACAAATTGAAGACAATGCAGGCAAGACTGTCGCAAGCGAAGGCATAAAGGCAAACTACCAGGATATCATTAACTATGCAGTGTTCGCATTGATTAAACTGTCGGAAGAACAATGAGAAACAGAATACTGGATGGCTTTTCGGTTTACTTCGTAGGTGGACTGTTCATCTTCTCCGGATTGATCAAGCTCAATGATCCGGTCGGCACGCAAATCAAATTGGAAGAATACTTCGAGGTATTCGCTGACGACTTCGGATCGTTCTTTCACATTTTTGTCCCTTATGCCCTCGCCATCGGCATGTTTCTCATCATCCTGGAGCTTGCCCTGGGAGTGGGCGTACTGTTGCGCTATAGGATGCGTACGACGACCACCGTGCTTCTGCTCCTGATGGTGTTCTTCACCTTTCTGACGTTTTATTCGGCATACACGAACAAGGTTACGGATTGTGGGTGCTTCGGCGACGCCATTAAGCTCACCCCGTGGCAGTCGTTCACCAAGGATATAATCCTCATGGTCTTCGTACTGCACCTGTTCTGGCACCGCCGCAGGTTTGCCCCTGTCCTTCCCGACAAGTTGGGATCGATCGTCATCGGTGTCGTTTCGGCACTGTGTCTCATCACCGGGATCTATGCGCTGCGGCACTTGCCATTTATCGACTTCAGGCCGTACCGCATCGGGAACAACATTCCGGAACAAATGCAACCGCAGGAACAGCCGCGGGTCGAATACGTTTTTCAGAAAGACGGTGAAGAGGTTCGATCGGAGACATTTCTTACCGAAGCTGATGGATATGTTTACAAGAGTTCCCGTGTCCTGAATGAGGACAAGATCGTTCCGAAAATCACCGACTATGCAGTGACCGATGATAACGGCGACGACTTTACACCCTATACGTTCGAGGGAGCAAAGTTGCTGTTCATCGTCCAGGATGTTTCAAAGGCATCCACCAAAAACATCGAGGCGATGCGGTCGCTAATGGAAGGGTTGGAGGGTCGTGTTGACATGATGATCCTCACCTCCTCGCCATCGTATGAAATCGATGCGTTCCGCCATGAGCACCAGTTGGGCGTACCGTATTACTTCGCCGATGCCACGGTACTTAAGACGATCATAAGATCCAATCCCGGTACCACGCTGTGGGTTGACGGCACGGTGCGGGGTAAATGGCATCACAACGACACTCCCGATCCTCAATCCGTCCTTGAGTTGGTCAAACCATAATCTTCCGGATACATGAAGCGTGTATACCTGATCGGTATGCCGGGTTCCGGCAAGAGCGCTGTCGGCGCGCGACTGGCAGTTCTGCTACGCCTGCCTTTTGTTGACCTGGACGAGGAGATCGAACGTGAGGGCGGCATGACAGTAACTCAACTTTTTGCTGAAAAGGGCGAGCCCTACTTCCGCGAACTGGAATCCCGTCTCCTCAGGACCTGGGCAGAGCGATCCCATGCCTTCGTCATGGCCACAGGCGGAGGGGCTCCCTGTTTTCACAACGGCATCGACATTATCAACCGGAGCGGCGTGAGCATTTTTCTCGATGTTCCACCAAGTGTGCTCGCCGCCCGCATCGCCGACGAACAACACCGTCCTTTAATCAAGAGCAGCGAAAGGGAACAAACACTCACCGCACTCTTGCAGCAGCGACGGCCTGTTTATGAGGCAGCCCAACATACCGTGACGGCCGCCGGCACCCCCGAACAGGTGGCGGAAGACATCCTGAAATGGTTAGAAGGTTACGCCCAGGGTTAGCATCACTTGCGTGAACTTGTTTTTAAGGTCGACTTGCGGAGTCTGGAAGTCGGGGTACACGGCAAACGTGTAAGGATTATATACCTCATCTGACGAGCTTTGAACCCAGGCGAGGTCAATGAAGTAACGGCTAGTCCGTACGCCGACGCCGGCACTAATCGTGTTGATCTGGTTGTCGAGGTCGACGTCGTCGCTAAACGTGTTTCCCTGGATGGCGTAGCCCGCCCTCACGCGGAAAATCTCGTACCGGAATTCACCGCCGATGCGCAGGTTTGTCACGGGTTTGTATGTCGCCCGTATGGCTTCGTTCTCCGGCGTATAGGAAACGCCCATTGTTTCGGAGCCGTATTTTGTCCGCGACGGATTGACGAATTCGGCGTCCGCCGCTATGTAACCGTGTTTTGAAATAAACGCGATCCCGGTGCTGAACTTGAACGGCATGGTAAGGGTGTAGTCCGAAGTCACGAGGTCGGTTCCCGCGTGCTCGTCATTGAGGACAACCGAGCCATCACCGTAATAGTCGAAGTTTTTCCAGCTGGTAGTCATGTCAGCGCTATACGTTTCAGAAAGCTGGTAGTACGTCGGGGTGGTGACAGATGCCCCGACCTGGAGGAAGTTGACCGGACGGACAATGACCCCCAGTGTTGCATTGATCCCTGTTCCGCGGATATCGAGGTTTTCCTGCAGGGCCAGGTTCCTCAGGAACGGATCGTCGTCGAAGTCTTCCGTGAACAGCTTTTCCGATTTGTACCGAAGGGTGGTAATCCCGATGCCGCCTCCAAAGAAGATCATGTCATTATAGTTACCACCATAGGATATGCTCCACTGATTGGACGCTCCCCGGGTCCGGATCTCTTCCTGCTGAAAGGGTATAGACCGTATGTCGCTAAAATATTCGTCATCAGGGCCGGGTGGATCGAGCAACGTCTGCGGTCCGATCAGATAGTTGAAGTAGGCGAGTCCCGTTGGGGTGTTATAGTGGCGCGCTCCTTCTTCGAACTGCGCCGTCGTGCCGAACGCTGCGTCATCGATAAAGTAGTCTATAATAGAGGTGTTCTCGTTAACGCCGTTGTACAGTATTTCTCCGTTGAAGTCGTTTGTACGCGAAAAGGTCAACGCGAACGATCCCCCGAGATAGGACCCTTTTTGAGCGGGCATGTGGAACACGAAACCAAGCCCCGGAATGTTCAGCCCCGTCTTATCGCCTTCGTTGCGAGAACCCAGGTACAATGAGCGGGCGTTGTACGTGGAATAACCCGGAGTAAGTGAAATTTCCGACCGGTTGTACATCCCGATGCCGGCCGGGTTGGACAATGCCGAACTGAAATCACCTCCGAGGGCGATCTGGGCGCCGCCGGCGCCTTGTATGCGCGCGCTGCCGCCAGGCTTCGTCCGGCTGAACAGCAAGGCGGATTCAACGTAACCCTGGGCGAGGGCACCGAAACCAAAGTGCAATAGGATAGCACCCAGGACGAATCCTGACAATTTTTTTCTCATGACTCAATGGTTTTGTTGCGGATTACCGGCCGCCTCGTGTTCTGCCGTTACTGCCACCGCCAGAGCTTCCGGAACTGGAACTGCCGCCGCTGTAGCTGCTGCCGCTGTAGCTTCGCTGAGGCGCTGGACTATAACTTGATCCACGTGAACCCCGGTCGTAGCTGCCGCTATTGTATGTGGAGCGGGAGTTAGACCCGGAAGACCAGCTGCTACCGCTTCGCGAAGGCGCGGTTTGCGATGCGCTCCTCCAGTTCTTGTTGTAATACGACGACTGCTGGGATGAATTCGAGGTATTTACCGTACTCGTCGTACGACCACTGGTGCTCGGCCGGGTATAGCTCGGAGGTGTCGATACGCTGTTCCTCGACCGTGTGTTGGTCACCGCGCTGTTGTTATACGAAGTATACCCACGCGTAGGTCGCTTGCCATATTGTACCTTCGAGTTGACTCCGTTGTCGACGACAATAACTCTCGTCGGATACCAGCTGTTGTACCAACCATAGCCCGCGCTCAGGCCCAAGTACCACGGACGGTAGAATGAGCCCATGGAGAATCCATAACCAAAACTCCATGACGGTCCGTAACCCATGTAGAACGGATCGTAGTAGAACGGATCATACCAGGGTGAACCCCAGTACGGTGAATACATATGCGAATAGTAGGGACTATACGGATATCCGAAACTTGAACCATACCAGCCCGTGGAGTACCAGGGACTGTTATACCAGCGGTTGAAGTCGTTGTTCCAGGCAGAATATCCGGCCGCAGATTTCTGGTTGTAATTCGTGATAAAGTAGTCCTGCTCGTCTGCGCGGGCTTCATCAGCGTTTGACCGCGAGATGTGCTCAGGATTGATATTCCTGGCCGAGTAGCTGTCGGTCGGATTGCTGAACTCTTCGGTTAGGGCTTTCTTCCTCTTGCCGGTCATGGCAACGGATTGGGTTCCCTTCAGGGTATTCATTTCCTGACGATCCGCCGAGTTGAAATACAGATCGTCATACTCGACCTGGGCAGAGGCACCAGCGGCCACCGCGAGGCCAAGAAATCCTATGAGAAAGCTTTTAAGTTGCATATATCCCCCTGTCTTCTAATGCTTATAACGGATAAGCGATGAAAAGTATTTCAATTTACGAATTTAACCCCACAACCCCTATTAAAATTCCGGCAAACCGCGCAAAACGTTGCGTCTGCCGTATATTTGCCGGGAATTTTTCCTTAAAAAAAGAGCAACTATTATACCAGAATGGCCAAAGAATTACCGTCCAGGTCGGAAGATTACTCTCAGTGGTACAATGAGTTAGTGAAGAAAGCGGACCTCGCCGAACATTCGGATGTGCGGGGCTGCATGGTGATCAAGCCCTATGGCTTCAGCATATGGGAAAAGATGCAGGCTGCACTTGACAAAATGTTCAAGGACACGGGCCACGTTAACGCCTATTTCCCGTTGTTCGTACCCAAGTCCTATCTGGCGCGCGAAGCGGCTCACGTGGAGGGCTTCGCCAAGGAGTGCGCAGTGGTGACGCATTATCGGTTGAAAAATGCCGAAGACGGAAGCGGTGTAATCGTTGACCCAGACGCCAAACTGGAAGAAGAACTCATCGTTCGCCCCACATCGGAGACGGTGATCTGGAACGCCTACAAGAAATGGATCCAGAGCTACCGTGATCTTCCCATACTTATCAACCAATGGGCTAACGTCGTACGCTGGGAAATGCGCACCCGTCTCTTTTTGCGGACGGCGGAATTTCTCTGGCAAGAGGGACATACGGCACACGCCACCGCTGAGGAAGCTGTGCGGGAGACGCTGCAGATGCTGGAGGTGTACGCCACCTTTGCCGAGGAGTTTATGGCGATGCCAGTGTACAAGGGCCGGAAGAGTGAAGGGGAAAAATTCCCGGGCGCCATCGATACCTACTGCATTGAAGCGATGATGCAGGACGGCCGGGCGCTGCAGGCCGGCACGTCTCACTTTCTGGGACAAAATTTTGCGAAGGCTTTCGATGTACAATTTTCCGGAAAGGACGGAAAACTCGAATACGTGTGGGGAACATCGTGGGGTGTCAGCACCCGCCTTATCGGCGCCCTGATCCTGGCGCATTCCGATGACGATGGTCTCATCATCCCGCCCAAACTCGCCCCGATCCATGTGGTCGTTGTACCGATTTTCAGGAACGAGGAAGAACTGTCAGCCATCTCGGCGCGCATTGAGCCGCTCGTTGCGGACCTTCGACGCCAGGGATTGGCCGTTCGATTCGACGACCGCGACACCCACAAGCCGGGATTCAAGTTTGCTGAACACGAGATGAAAGGCGTTCCCGTCAGGATTGCTATTGGGCCCCGTGATCTTGAAAACGGTACGCTGGAGGTGGCTCGTCGCGACACCCGGGAGAAGCAGGTCGTAAAACTTGAGGCAGCCGCCGCAGCCATCCCCGCCTTGCTCGACGACATCCAAAAGTCGATTTACAAGCGCGCCCTGGACTTCCGCAATCAGAAAACGACGCGGGTCGAAACCTACCAGGAAATGATCGAAGTTCTCGATGAAAAAGGTGGGTTCGTGTCAGCACACTGGGATGGTACGATGGAGACCGAAACGCTGATCAAGGAAGAAACAAAAGCCACCATTCGGTGCATTCCCCTCGACGCCCCGGAAGAGGAAGGCAGATGCGTCTATTCCGGGAAGCCATCCCGTCAGCGCGTCCTGTTTGCCCGGGCCTACTAGCCCGCTGCACACGGTTCGCTCAACTCCGGCACAGCCGCTCCTTGCGACTCGTTCCCAGGGTCTTAGACTCATGTAGGGGAAAGCGTCCAAAATTACTTAGCTTTGGAAAACGGATGGCCTGATGGAATGGGTTGCAGTCATATCACTGATCGTTGTCGGCATTGCACTCATTGTCGTCGAGATCATCTTCGTACCCGGAACTACGGTGGTGGGGATTCTGGGCTTCGGCATGGTCGTGGGAGGCATCGTAATGAGCTTTAACACCTTCGGAATCCGTACGGGATATACCGTGGCAGGTGTCACGGCGCTCGCTACGGGACTGACGTTGTTGTGGTCGCTTCGCACGAAACCGTGGAGAAAACTGTCGTTGCAGAGCGCGATCAACAGCCGCGTCAACGAAGGCGCTCTGGATGATATTAAAGTAGGCGATGAGGGTGTTGCCATGTCGGCGCTGCGGCCGTCGGGTAAGGCAGAGATCGGTGGTAAGATGTACGAGGTGACCACGTTGGGAAACTTTGCTTCGGCAGGCACACCCGTGAAAGTAATCCGGATCTCATCGCACCAGGTTGTTGTAGAACCAAAACCTAACACATAAATCCATATGGAAGGCACCTTATTACTACTGTTCGTATTCCTGGGCATCGTTGGCCTGTTTATTTTCTTTTACTTCATACCGGTTGGCCTATGGATCACCGCAGTATTTGCCAATGTCCGCGTCACGATCGGCGAACTCATCGGAATGCGGATCCGGAAGGTGCCGCCCAGCGTCATCGTCAATTCACTCATTACAGCGACCAAAGCTGGGCTTACCGTGACTACCCGTGAACTCGAAACGCACTATCTTGCCGGCGGTAATGTGCCCAATGTGATCCGCGCGCTGATCTCCGCCGACAAAGCCAACATCAGCCTCTCATTCAAGCAAGCCACTGCGATCGACCTCGCTGGCCGCGACGTGTTTGAGGCGGTGCAGATCTCGGTAAATCCGAAAGTGATCACTACACCCAAGGTTGCGGCGGTTGCAGCCGACGGTATCCAGCTTATCGCGGTAGCCCGCGTTACCGTTCGGGCCAACATTCAGCAACTGGTCGGCGGTGCCGGAGAAGACACGATCCTTGCCCGCGTCGGCGAAGGGATCGTTACGTCGATCGGTTCGGCAAAATCGCATAAAGAGGTGCTGGAAAACCCGGACAAGATCTCGAAAGTGGTGTTGTCGCGCGGCCTCGATGCCGGAACAGCATTTGAAATTCTATCCATCGACATCGCCGACGTGGACGTCGGCGCGAATATCGGTGCCAAACTTCAAATCGACCAAGCCTCGGCCGACCTCAAGGTAGCAGAGGCAAAAGCTGAAGAAAGGCGGGCCATGGCTGTCGCGCTCGAACAGGAAATGAAGGCCAAGGCCCAGGAGGCACGCGCCAACGTGATCCAGGCAGAGGCCGAAATCCCCAAGGCAATCTCGCAGGCGTTCATCGAAGGACACCTCGGCGTCATGGACTATTACCGCATGCAGAACATTCAATCAGACACGGAAATGCGGCAGTCTATTTCAGGCTCGGGGAAAGATTCGAGTACCGCGGCGAAGGAGTAAGTGAGAGGTAACCGGTGATCAGTAATCGGTAATCGGTGATCGGTATCCCGGTAACCCAAATCTGTGGCCCCCTATGTACCCTATACCCCTATTCCCCTATACCCCTATACCCCTAAACCACTGCCTACTGCCTACTGTATAACCTCCCATTCGCTCTCGTTCAGCGCGAAATAACGGTCTCCGTACGGGTCGTAAAAGATGTGATCGTACATCATAGGAATGGTACTGACGCCGGTAAGCGTCACCAGCCCGTAGCGGCCCCCACGGCCCACGATGACAAAACCGTTGTCAATGTCGTGTACTGCAGAGTACCTGGGTGCAAACACGAGCCGGCCATCCTTATCGGCGAGTCCTTTGGAGTCTCCGCTTGTCAGTTCATAACGGCCTGAGGGCAATCGTTCGATGCCATCATACCGTATCGGCAGAACGACGTCGCCCGTCTTCCCGATGAGTCCGTATTGTCCCTTTTGCTTCACGATAGCCAGGCCGGAGATGAACGGACCGACGTCATCATAGACAGGTTGAACGGCAATCCGTTCCGCATGATTCACAAAGCCCCACCTGCCGAGAATTTTTATGGCGGCAAGACCTTCGCGGAATGGCTTGATCCCTTCATACCGGTTGGCAATTCGCAGCCGTCCCTGACTGTCGACAAATCCGAATTTGCCGTCTTTTTTTATTCCCCGAAGTCCTTCCGATTCTTCAAAAGCCTCTTCAAAGGGTTCGGTGGGTGGCAGCTGGCGGCTAACGATACGTCCTTCCATGTCGATCTTCCAGGTCCCACCCTCGGACGTGGTCTCTTCCAGTACATCGCCTGTGACGCGCAAGGGGTTCGTCGTAAAGTAAATAATATCGCCACCGAAGGTCATAAGGTACGTGGTAGCTCCCTTTTTCGTCAGGAGCCTATCCGACGATATCAGATACTGGCGACCGGGCGTCGGCGCTGTCAGCCAGTTTTGATCGAGGTCTATGATGCCATAATCACCGTGAAACCGCACGACCAGTTTTCCGTCCGCATGGTGAAGAATGGAGTCGTACACGCAGCTCACCCGTTCTTTTCCGCTGGCGTCGACGATCCCGTAGTACCGATCGTTCATTACCGTAAATAACCTGCCGGTGAACCGCCCGATTTGGTCGTACGATCTCGGCGTGAGACGATTTCCGAGTGAGTCGAGCATGATCCAACGCGTGTCCTGCAACTGGGCAAAGACGCAGTTGTCCTCCTGTCGGATGGCACGGTACGCTGCGGGGATGACAAACGACCCTTTATTGTCGATGAGGCCTTGCCGTCCGTTGAGGGTTACGACAGTACGATGATTGTTAAATGTCCCGATCGCGCTGAAGCGTGTGGGCGCGAGTTCCCTGAAATTGTTCGTGGTGACCACGACGCCTGGTCCTTTCCGGATAGCGAATCGATCGTCGCCGAGCGGGAATATGGAATCGTATTGTACGGTCTGTAAGGTATTGTTCCTCCCGTCAAGAATTGTCCACTCGTTTTGCTTTCGCCCGCGTGCTTGCCCGTCGTCCTGAAGTTGAATGGTCGTGAAGGAAGGGTTGACACGCAGAAGCCCGTCGCGATCGATAATACCCTGGTATCCATTCTGGTAAACTATCGCGTAATTGTTTCTGAACTGAGTGATGTCGTCGAAGAGAAATCCCGTCAGCGGCTTTCCGGTTTCAGTGAACAGCGCGAACCGGCCGGTCGTGTCCTGAACCGCATAGCGGAGGCTTCCAAGAAACTGTATCTGGTTGTATTCTATCGGAATGACCGGGCGATTGTGGAGATCGATGAGGCCGTATTTGTAAGTCTTGCCGGACCGGACATACACGATGCCGCGCATTCCGTTGATAGTAAGGCCCTCGTACTGAAAGGGGATGACTTCCTTGCCTGTAGTGTCGAGGCATCCGGCCATGAAACGCGATGAACCTGGCATGCGTTTGTAGGCCAGGATGAGATGTCCATCCGCCGGAATTAGTCCGGTATATGTGGCCTCGGTAATCGCCCGGTTGTCCACAGCAATAATACCCCACCGTCCGGAAGTTTTGTAACCGGTAACGCGACCGATCACCGAAAAAGGTCCTTCGCTCCATCCGAGCGCTTCGTATGCGGGGGGAATGACGACATTCCCTTGCGCATCGCGCAATCCCATCTTCCCGTCTGCCTCGAATGTTTTGTACGTTTCGGCAAGACCTGCAAAGCAGCTAAAAACAGAGACGACCAGCCAGAGCACCACCTTCATAAATAATACAAATATAGGAGGGATGGATCAAACGTGGGGCCCTTGTACCATTTACATCTTTATTCAAGCTTTTTGTGAAAGTACAAGTGATAATCGGGGAGAAGTCCGGGGTGGGCGATCTTCACGAGGTCTTTCAGGATAATATCCGGCCTTAAGTAGCCGAGTTCGAGGTATTCGTTTCCGCCGCTGGGACCGAGTCGCGCATTATAGGTGTACACTTCACCCTTCTTGAAAGCGTCGAACGAGGCGTACCGTTTGTCAGCCGTCCGCATCTCTTCGAGTGAGCCGAAGGAGGCGACGCCGATCCACAAATCGGCCGCGTGCGCTTTCGCGTACACCGATTCGAAAGCCAGTTGAAGGAATCCGTGGGACTTGTCGTCGGCCCAGAGATACCGGCACCCTGCGTCTTTAAGAAGCCGGGCGGCGTTGTTTTCACCCCCCGGGAGAAACCACGCGTCGCCGTAGACGATACCACTAAGCACTGTGGGCTGATCGTCGACGTTGGCGACAAGCGCCCGCGTTTCGTTGTAGGATTTTTCGATCTCGTTGAAAATCGAGTCGGCCCGCTCGAGTTTGTCGAAGAAAAGCGCCACGAACTTGATCCATTCAGCCCGGCCCAACGGATGTTTTTCCAGGTATTCTGCGTTGAGCACAACGGGGATGCCCAACTCTTCCATCTTCCTGAACTGACCGTAGTCGCCGCTGACCGAATAGCCCATGACCAGGTCGGGCTTAAGTGCTGCCAGGAGCTCCAGGTTCATGCTCTTGTCGACGCCGAGTTCGCGCACTTTCCCGCTGTCAATCCGCGCACGCATTGGCGGCGAACTCACATAATCAAGCGTGGGAAAACCGATCAGCTTGTTCGTCTCACCCAGGTAATCAAGCATCGGTATGTGCGTGGTAGAGGTGCAGACAATGCTTTTGATCGGAACGGTGATCACCGCGGTGCCGGCCGGAACCGCCGGCACATCGGCGCCTTCTTTTACCAACAGATAGGTATACCCTGAAGTTGCCCCCTGATAGGGATAACTTACCGTCACCTGCGTAGCATCCCCGACCTTTGTAATGGAAAAACCTTCAGCATATCGCAACGGTATCGGAGTTGCGTCCTGCGCATGTGCATCGCCAGATTTTCTTGCCTCTGAACAGGAAAACAGTATGAGCTGAATCAGACAGAACGTAGCATATTTCATGCAGACAAAGGTATGAAGGTGGAAATGTCAAAAAAATCTTGTGAAAATAGACCGCTGAACACGTTGATTCCTCCCACAAGGACCACAAAACTGAACCTCTTCCCCAAACGTCGGGGGCCAGAAACTTCAACACTTGAACACTTCAACACTTTGAAATGAGTGAATGGAGATACCCTGAAAGCGACATAAACCACGGAATGCGTTGATTCACCCCCACAAGGAATACCAAACTTAACCTCTTCCCCAAAACGTCGGGGCCGGAAACTTCAACACTTCAACACTCCAACACTTCAACACTTTTTCTTAAGTTTGCCTCAAATGTGGGTTCTTTGGGTCTGTTCTCTTCAGACCGAAAGATTAAAAGGGAATTCCGGTGAAAGACCGGAGCTGTCCCCGCAACTGTAATCCACTAAGTAGCCTGCCGGAAATTCTTGCAGCCACTGTTCCAATTCAACGGGATGGGAAGGCCGCCGGCAGGGTGGAAAGCCAGGAGACCTGCCCTCATTGACATGTAACAATCGGAGCTTTCGGGTGAAAGGCGATGAGTAAACGGGTTTCCGTTTTTCTTCTCATTTCTTCCAAAAAGCTCATAGTGTTTAACCTTATTCAAAATGCTATGAGAGCAAAGACTTTTACTTTCGTGCTGGCGTCATTGTGCGCCGGGGTTTCGTATGCCCAGGATTCCCTCACCACTACGTACCTCAATGAAGTGGTCACCACCGGTACCCGGTTCGACGTGCCGGTTGAAAAATCCGGGAAGACGATTTACAAGATTACCACCGAAGAACTGGAACGCAATGCAGGAAAATCCCTGGGGGACTTGCTCAACGAAGTGCCCGGCGTACAGATGGATGGCAACTTCGGAACACCTGGGACTAACGTCAGCTATTTTATCCGGGGTGCGCGCAACAGGCAAACACTCATACTCATCGACGGCGTACCGCTCAATGATCCGTCGTCCGTCAACTCGGAATACGACCTGAGGTATTTACCGGTTTCGCAGATCGAATCCGTCGAAGTGTTGAAAGGCGGACTCAGCACGCTGTATGGCACCGGTGCTGCCGCAGGCGTGATCAATATCAAGCTCAAGGAGCCGGCGGACAGACCCCTGTCCGGATCGCTGCGCGCAGATGTCGGTTCTTACAATACCTATCAACAGGACGTGACCCTGGGCGGGACCAGCGCGGGTTGGTCGTATATGATAACCGGCAGCAATAACACCTCAGACGGTTTCTCGGCTGCGATGGACAATGATCCGAACCTGACTTTCGACGACGATGGCTTCAGTCGCCAGAATGTGCTGGCTAAAGTCGGACACCACTTCAGTCCTGCATTTGATGTCGACCTTTCCGCCGCGTATGAACGCTTTCGCGCAGACTACGACGACTACGAGTTTGCCGATGCGCCCAACGTTCAGCGGTTCCGGCAATACCGGTTTGGTATACATCCCAAATGGACCTACGGAAAAGGTCACGTCGAGGGCCGACTGGTGTTCAACGCCAACGAGCGCACCTTTGAGAGCAGCTTTCCCGCAGCATACGAAGGCAGGAACATCCAGGCCGAGATCGTACAGCGCCACCGGTTCTCATCGACCCTTCAGGGTTTGTTCGGCGTCAACCTCCAGCACCTGGCCTTCGACGAGGAGGGCGTAGTATTGGGAGACACAGCCCGAATGAACATGGTCGACCCGTACGTTTCGCTGCTTGCGGAATTGCCTTCAGGACTGTCCATCCATGCAGGTGCACGCCTGAATACACACAGCGTCTATGGATCCAAGTTCGTTTATAACATCAATCCTTCCTATTTCTTCACGGTCAGCGAAGGCCTTTCATTCAAGGTTCTTGCGTCGCTGTCGACCAGCTACATCACCCCGTCCGTTTACCAGCTGTATTCCCTCTTCGGAAACAAGAATCTTAATCCTGAAGAAGCAGAAGGCATCGAGGCGGGATTCACTGTCTATGGCGGGTCACGGTGGGAGCTCAACTTCGCGTGGTTCCGGCGCAACGAGTCACATCCGATCGACTTCGTCAGCCAATTCGACTCGGAGGGAAACTACCTTGGCGGAAAATACGAGAACCTCACGGACGAACGAGTCGTGGATGGCGTCGAGTTGGGCTTGCGATACCGGGCGGCGAAGAAGTTTTCCGGCTATGTCACCTATTCGCATATTGACACGGACAAGCCTGAGTCTTTCTACCGCATACCCAAAGACAAATGGACCGCGGGCGTGACGCTATCGCCATTTCCTCACGGTACTGTCGATATCAAGTATAACCACACCGGAGACCGCACGATATTCGACTTCAACACCTTCTCTGAAGTTACTCTCGACGCCTACCAGCTTGTCGATGTCTATCTTTCCTATGGATTCGCCAAGGACCGCCTTACGTGGTACGGCGCTGTGAACAACGTTTTCGATGAGTCCTTCATCGCTGTGCCGGGTTATACAACGAGGGGAAGGAACTATTGCACGGGACTGAGGTACCGGTTCTAAAAATGAGTGAATGAGTGAATGAGTGGATGAGTGAATAAGTGAATAAGTGAACGGGGACCTCCTCGAAACCGAATAAACTTCTGAAACATTGGTCCCCTCAAAAGGAATACGAGACTTAACGTCTTATCCAAAACGTCGGGGCCGGAAACATCAACACTCCAACACATCAACACTTCAACACATTAAACCTCCTCCCCCCGGATGGTTTCGTGATACGATGCGAGTAGTTCTCTGGCCGCTTTGCTTACCGGTATTTGATCGTTGCGGACCATTTCTTCCAGGTGCGTGCGTGTGGCGTCGAGGTCTCGCCTGCGGGCGATGTCGTTGCGAATGAGCGTGTCAAAGGCTTCCTTAAGCCAGTGGATCTTTTGTGCGGTGCGATTGGCTTCGCGGTATCCCGATTCGCGGGCGCGGCTATCGTAGTCTTCGATCATCGCAGCAATCTCACTGATGCCATCACCGGTTACCGCCGAGCACGACAGCACCCGCGGTTTCCACCACGATGTCGCGGGAGGAAGCAGGTGTAGTGCGTGGCTGAAGTCGGCCTGGGCGCGTGCTGCGCGAGCCACGTTATCGCCATCAGCCTTCGTGATGACAAGCGCATCAGCCATCTCTACGATACCTTTTTTCAAACCCTGCAGTTCGTCGCCGGAGCCGGGAAGCATGAGAAGAAGAAAGAAGTCGACCATATTCTTCACCGACACTTCCGATTGCCCCACGCCTACAGTCTCGACAATAACCACGTCATAGCCTGCCGCTTCGCACAACAACATGGCCTCGCGCGTATGTACCGCCACGCCGCCCGTCCCGCCGCCGGAAGCCGTCGGCCTGATGAAGGCCTTCTCCTGGCGGGACAGTAAGGTCATCCGCGTCTTGTCGGCCAGGATACTTCCCTTTGAACGGCTGCTGCTGGGATCGATCGTCAGTACAGCTACTTTCTTACCTGTGGACAGGAGATGCATACCCAATGCTTCAATGAGGGTGCTCTTACCTGCACCTGGCGCTCCAGTAATACCCAGGCGCATAGCCTTACCCGTATAGGGTAATGATGCCTCTAACAAGGCATCACGGTCATCGCTGTCTTCTTCGCGCGCGCTTTCGATGAGTGTAATGGCACGCGCAAGGGCAGAACGATTACCTGCAATGATGCCTTCCAAAAGTTTATTCGTAGAGGCAGACGACGTCAAGCCCGGATGTTTAGTTGAATTGCCCATCTAAATATCTAATTTAGTCTTTTACTCCAGACCGTTCGCATGAAAAAGGACTTTTGGATTGATGTCCTGCTCGCCACGCTGCTTATATTTTTTCTCATGTGGGGCATCCTTCGCATCACGCAACTGAATTTTTTCAACGCCTTCGACTCCATCGGCAAGGCGCTCAGCGACGTCGACCTGACTGACTATGTGTTCTGGGGACTGCGCGAGGATCCCGGCGCTGACGAAAGTGTTGTTATCGTCAACATAGGAAATCTCTCGCGGCGCGAAATCGCGGAGCAGATCAGCATCATCAGCAAGTATGAGCCCCGCGTCATCGGTCTGGACATGTTCTTCGATTGTCCGGGAGGACGCGATACCGTTTCGTGTCCGCAACTCAAAGACGTCTTCGGCAACGAGATGCTCAGCTACGTAATACGCGACGCAGGAAATGTCGTACTCGCTACCAAACTGGAACAAACCGACTCGCTGGCGGCTACGAATCCGGGCGAGGTGTTCGACTCCCTCAAACGGTCTGACTCGATGTTTCGCGACTACGCGGTCGCCGAAGGGTTTGCCAACCTCGACACCGACGCAGCCTTTCAGGATGATGTGAAAACGTGCCGTTCATTCAATCCTCAAATGCCCCTTCTCGATG
Organism: Cyclobacteriaceae bacterium; assembly: GCA_036381475.1. Lineage (GTDB taxonomy): Bacteria > Bacteroidota > Bacteroidia > Cytophagales > Cyclobacteriaceae > ZC4RG29. The sequence continues at coordinate 4,563 of DASVCT010000018.1, read as the reverse complement.
GTCGCATGCATAGAGCGTTTGCCGTTGAACTCGCCATGCAGTACGACTCGATTGCGACAGCGCGCTTCCTCAAGCGCGATAATTTCACCGAGTATATAAATTTCCGGGGCAACGTCTTCGACCGTTTCGAACAGAACAATCCGAGATACCGGAACGTCTTTTACGTTCTCGACGTCGACGATGTCTTAAGGGAAAATTTTACACCGGAAACCATCAAGGACAAGATCGTCATCTTTGGCTACCTGGGTTCCGAACTGGGTGACCCTTCATGGACCGACCGTTTCTATACACCGTTGAATCAAACGCTTGCCGGCAAAGCCAACCCCGACATGTTTGGTGTGGTGGTGCATGCCAACATCGTCTCGATGATCCTTCACGGCGAATACATCAACAGTATGCCCGAATGGGGCGAGATAACAATGGCTTTCCTGTTTTGTCTGCTCAACGTGGCTTTTTTCCTTAGGATCATGCACCGCATGCCCGACTGGTACGATGGCATCACCAAACTGATACAGGTCGTCGAGATCTTTCTTCTTACTGTGGTGATGGTGCTGGCGTTCTATTGGTTCAACCTGAAAATGGACATGGCGATCACGCTTGCCGTCATTGCCCTGGCAGGTGATACCCTGGAAGTGTACGCGGGCGTAGTTAAGAACGGCTTCATTCGGCTGAAACGCCGGTACGCCATGGCGCGACGGCCGGTCTAGATGTTCTGTCAGACGGGGTTTACCAATGACGGCAAGAGGGTATTAATGTTCCCGAAACACTGATTTTTGCTTATTTTAACAGTTTTCTAACCAAAACCTGCAGCATCATGAAAATCCGGAACCTTTCGCTTGTCGCGTTCATGCTGCTTTTTTCTACTTCGTTATTCAGCCAGGATTATACGTTTCGCGTACTGGTGAATAAAGGCGCGAATGAATACCGATCGGAAGGCGCTGCATGGCAGGCACTAAAGACCGGAACAAGCCTGAAGGCCACGGATGAGATCCGCCTGGCCGATAACGCATACGTTGGACTCGTGCATGTCGAGGGAAAGCCGATTGAAATAAAGAAGGCTGGCACGTACAAGGTAACTCCCGACCTCACGTCACTGGTTGAAGGTGGTTCGTCCCTGCTGAAAAAATATGTCGACTTCGCGTTGAGCAGTAACACGGCCGAGGCCAAGAAGAATCGTCTTAACGCCACCGGGGCAGTACAACGGACCGTCGAAGGCGGAGGCATCCGGCTCACCTTGCCGCCCAATCACACCTCTGGCATTTTCAACAACATTGCTGTTATCAACTGGGACGGAGGCCAGGTAAAAGGCCCTTATGTGGTTACCCTTCGAAACATGTTTGACGACGTGCTTTCGCAGATTGAGACCCCTGAAACAACGCTGACGCTGGACCTTGAAGAAGGCCCGCTGGCAAAGGAAAACGCCATACTTGTCGAAGTGGCTGCCCGTAACGACCCCTCCCTGATCTCGGATCAACATCTTATTAAACGACTCGCCCCCGCACAACAAGAGTCTGTGAAGAAGGAGCTGGATGACATCCTCGCCGTTATGGACGGTGAGTCAGCCCTGAACGAACTGATCCTGGCGGGCTTTTACGAAGAACACCAGCTTCTTATCGATGCCATCGCATCCTATGAAAACGCTATGCGGCTCGCTCCGGACGTCGATGCCATCAGGGATGCCTATGGTGAATTTCTGATGCGCCATGCACTGGCGTATTAGGAAATGAGTGAATGAGTGAATGAGTGAATGAGTGAATGAATACCCACCACTCATTCGGGCACTTTTTTGGCTGGAACGGTTAAACTCCTATTTTTGTGCTTCCACAATTCAGCCGCCATGAGTGTATTGGTCAATAAAGATTCCAGAGTCGTTGTTCAAGGTTTTACGGGTTCCGAAGGCACCTTTCATTCCGGTCAGATGATCGAGTACGGCACGAATGTCGTGGGCGGTGTTACTCCCGGGAAGGGGGGATCGGAGCATCTTGGCAGACCCGTGTTCAACACACTCCGCGAGGCCGTCGAAAAGACGGGTGCGGATGTCTCAATCATTTTTGTTCCTCCTGCGTTTGCCGCAGACGCTATTCTTGAAGCGGCCGATTCCGGCATCCGCGTGATTGTGGCCATCACCGAAGGCATTCCGGTAAAGGACATGATGATCGTAAAGAAGAAGATTCGTGAAAAAGGAGACGTCGTGCTCATCGGTCCGAACTGCCCCGGTGTCATCACACCGGGTGAAGCCAAGGTAGGCATCATGCCGGGGTTTGTGTTCCGAAAAGGCCGGGTAGGGATCGTTTCAAAATCAGGGACGCTCACCTACGAAGCAGCCGACCAGATTGTCAAGGCTGGCCTTGGTATTTCCACGGCTATCGGTATTGGTGGTGATCCGATAATAGGAACTTCGACCAAGGAAGCCGTTGAACTGCTGATGAACGACAAGGAAACAGATGCTATTGTAATGATCGGTGAGATCGGCGGCAACTACGAGCCCGTGGCCGCGCGGTGGATCAGGGAAACGGGTAACAAGAAACCGGTGGTCGGATTTATCGCGGGGCAGACTGCGCCCCCGGGCAGAAGGATGGGACACGCCGGTGCGATCATCGGCGGTGCAGAAGATACCGCCGCCGCCAAGATGAAGATTATGGCCGAATGCGGACTACACGTAGTGGAATCACCCGCGGAAATCGGTGAGACAATGGCGCAGGTGCTCAGGCAGAATTGAAGCTTGACTTAAATTCCGTCTCCAGGTAGGCATTCAATCGTTTCAAGCCCGCCAGAATTCGCGTTTGCTCCGGATCGTTATCTACATCGTCGTTCTTGTAGATCACCTCCACAAACAGATTCGTGAGCATGTAGATGTATACCTTACGCGAATCCTTCACACGGGTGCCCAAAAAAGTGCCCCTCCTCTTCAGCGTTTCAACCTGCCTCTTCAGAGAAAGTCGGGTAAAGAAAAATCGGAAAAACATGATACACTTGGTTTGTATCGTTCTCCGTTGCGATTTTCAGGCCATTTGCAGTAAAACGCCCTAATTGGACGGATTTCGGCATTTTTTGGAATTGGCAGTCCCTATTTGGGAAAAAAATTTCAATGTGACACCTAAAGAAGCTCATTGGCCAGGTTGGCCAACTCCGAGCGTTCGCCCTTCTCGAGGGTGATGTGGGCGTACAACTCATTGTCTTTGAGGCGATCGATAAGGGTAGACAACCCGTTGCTTTGGGAATCGAGATAGGGCGTATCGATCTGATGTACATCGCCCGTAAAAATGATCTTCGTGTTTTCCCCCGCGCGCGTAATGATGGTCTTGACTTCATGCGGGGTGAGATTCTGCGCTTCGTCGACGATAAAACAGATGTTGGAAAGGCTTCTTCCCCGAATGTAGGCCAGGGGAGTGATGACCAGCTTTTCCAGGTTCACCATTTCGGTGATGCGCTGATACTCCTTGTCGCTTTCGTTGTACTGATTCTGAATGAATTTCAGGTTGTCCCAGAGCGGTTCCATGTAGGGATTCAACTTCGACTTAATATCGCCCGGAAGATAGCCGATGTCCTTATTGCTCAACGGCACGATGGGACGCGCCAGGTAAATCTGTTTGAAGTTGCGCTTTTGTTCGAGGCTCGCCGCAAGCGCGATAAGGGTCTTGCCTGTGCCTGCCACACCCTGGATAGAGACGAGTCTTATTTCCGGTTTCAGCAGGGCGTGCATGGCAAAAGTCTGTTCGGCATTGCGCGCCTTGATACCGTACACCGACCGCTTTTCGACATGTTCCACCATACCGTTTAGCGGGTTGTAATAGGCAAGGGCCGATTTCTTTCCGCTCTTGAGAATGTAGTAATGGTTCTTGAACGCCGGTGCCGTCCCCAGAATTTCTTCCGGAACACAATAGCCTTTATCGTAAAGCAGGTTGATCATGTCCGGATCAACGTTTTCGACAATCGTCTTTCCTGAATACAAAGACGATATGTTTTGCACCTTGCCGGTCGTGTAGTCTTCAGACTGAAGGCCGAGCGCTTTCGCCTTCAGGCGCAGGTTGACATCCTTCGACACGAGGATGACCCTTTTGCTCTTCAATTCGTGCTGCAGCTGAAGTGCTGCATTGAGGATGCGGTGATCGGGCTTGACTTCGTTGAATACGACATTCGCGTCGATCTCACTGTTCGTGTCCATCAATACCTTGAAGTGTCCTTTACCCTTGCCATTGATGGGATTCCACTGATGGAGCATCTGGCCGTTGGCCAGTTTGTCGAGAAGCCGTATGAACTCCCGCGCTTCGAAGTTCTTGTTGTCGTTGCCTTTTTTGAAATTGTCGAGTTCCTCCAGAACCGTGATCGGTATTCCGATGTCGTGCTCGTCAAAGTTCAGGATGGATTCATGTTCATATATGATTACGGAAGTATCGAGGACAAAGATCTTTTTCTCCTTCCTGGTTTTAGACATGCGTCACAAAGAACTTGGTTTACGAAATGTACTTAAAGGTCGTGAAAGCGCCAGACAATTCATTATATTTTTTGATTCAGGGCGACATCCGAGAGTAGCGGTCGCCTGCTCCGTTGGGCGTAACAAAG
>DASVCT010000017.1:0-19342 GCA_036381475.1 Cyclobacteriaceae bacterium | reverse complement strand
CCGCTCCTGCTCGGCATGCCTCCTCCACCATATCGCGATGAAGCTCGACCGGAAGATTTACTGGGATCCCAAGAAGGAGCAATTCAAGAACAACGACACAGAAGCCACGGCTATGCTGTCAAGGCCGCAGAGGGAACCGTATGTTGTTAGAAAATAGCCATGAAGCACATCTGCGATGGCTTCGTGGGACCGCGTCCCGTAGGGACGCAATGTTTGTAGAAAAGCGTGTAGCCTTGGGGTGCGTCCTGTAGGGACGCAATGTTTGTCCGCGGTACGATTTGGCATGCTCATGGAACTCAAACGACATAACCTGATTGCTCTTACGATTGGGGCACGGTACAAAAAGTAATCGTAAATTGCCGCGTCATTGTAATCACTACATCATGGACGATACAGCATCAACACATCAACACATCAACACGTCAACGCATTTCTTTCTCCCTCTTCTTTCCCTAATCGTCCTAATCATGGTATCGTCCTGCAATGATAAACCCGCAGAGGAATCGGGACGTAAGAGCGTGCGGCTTGTCACCCTTGATCCCGGACATTTCCATGCAGCGCTGGTACAGAAGTCGATGTATCCGAACGTCGATTCTGTAGTCCACGTCTACGCACCCGAAGGCCCGGATGTACAACTTCACCTAAATCGCATCGAAGGTTTCAACACACGTGAAGATAATCCGACCGCCTGGAATGAGGTGGTGTACACGGGTCCGGATTTCTTTGAGAAGATGATTGAGGATAAACCGGGGAACGTCGTCGTCCTCTCGGGGAATAATCAAAAGAAGACGGAATACATCATGAAGGCGCTGGAGGCAGGGATGAATGTGTTGGCCGACAAACCTATGGTGATTGACCATGACGACTTTCAGCTGCTGACTGAGGCGTTCGAGGTGGCCAGACGCAAGAACCTGTTGTTATACGACATTATGACTGAGCGATCTGAAATTACAACCATCCTCCAGCGTGAGTTTTCGCTCCTAAAGGATGTGTTCGGCGAACTGCAAAAAGGAACTCCGGAGGAGCCCGCGGTCACGAAGGAAAGTGTACACCATTTTTACAAATATGTGTCGGGCAACATCCTCACCCGTCCGCCGTGGTTCATGGATGTCAGCCAACAGGGTGAAGGCATCGTCGACGTTACCACCCACCTGGTCGACCTGATCCAGTGGGAGTGCTTCCCTGACCAGACACTAAATTATATGCATGACATCAGCGTCAACGATGCGCGCCGCTGGTCCACCGACATGACGCTAAGAGAATTCAGCGCGATCACCGGATTGAATGCCTTTCCGGACTATCTCCGCGAACATGTTGTCAACGATACCGTGCTGCAGGTGTACTGCAACGGCGAAATAGATTACCAGATCCGGGGCGTGTATGCCCGTGTTTCCGTAACATGGAACTACAAGGCACCGGAGGGAACAGGAGACACTCACTACTCCATCATGAGAGGCACCCGCGCAAACCTGATCATACGCCAGGGCGACGAACAGGATTACAAACCCACCCTCTACATAGAACCCGTCGGTGAAGTGCCTGGCTATGAGGAGATACTCAACAACAACCTCGCAAAAGTTCAGGCGACCTTTCCGGGCGTTACCTTAAAGAAGATTGAGAAAGGGTGGGAGGTTGTCATACCCGATCATTATAAAGAAGGACACGAGGCACATTTTGCCCGGGTTATGGAACGATTCCTTGACTACCTGGAAAACAACACCATGCCCGAATGGGAAGTGCCCAACATGATCGCCAAATATTACACCACCACAACGGCGCTCGAGCTTGCCCGAGGCAGTGAGGAGTAGTGTCAACAGGAATGATTTGACACTTCCCGTCATTGAAATCTCGCCAACTAGGGTTAAGTTTGGCCCTAAATCATCAGACAGGTGATGATGTCGAAAACCAAAAGGCGACAGCCGTAGTGGGACCGACCGGTTGGGAATGAATACCTCGAAGCGCAGAATCTTCATCCACATATTCCTCTTTGTTCTGACATTTGTTACGACAACACTGTCGGGCACAGAATGGGCGTATTCGAAATCCATCTTCTTTTCTGATAGTTATACGTGGTCCGACTTTTTCCTGGGGTTGCAATACTCTGTGCCGTTCTTACTCATTCTCACCGTGCACGAGTTCGGACATTACTTCACCGCAATGGCGCACAAAGTAAGGGCCTCTCTGCCATACTTCATTCCCCTACCTCCACTATTGAGCATCGGAACGCTCGGTGCCATCATACGCATTCGCGACCGCGTGTATTCCAACATTCAGCATTTTGATATCGGCCTGGCCGGACCACTCGCCGGATTCATCGTTGCCGTGGGCATCCTGATCTACGGCTTTCGTACACTGCCTCCTCCCGAGCATATCTACACCTTTCATCCTGAATATGAACAGTACGGTCTCGACTATGCCAGCCATGTCTATACCGACGAATACATTCGCGAACACCACGAGATCGACCTGGTGTTCGGCAGCAACCTGCTGTTCATGTTCTTCGAAAAGTATGTGGCCAAGCCGGGATACGCGCCGAACCATCGTGAACTGATGCACTATCCGATACTGTTTGCCGGATTCCTCGCGCTCTTTTTTACGAGTCTTAATTTGTTGCCTATCGGACAACTCGATGGGGGACACGTCATCTTCGGGCTTTTCGGACAACGTGGACATCGCATCATCGCTGTCACCTTCTTTGTTGGCCTTCTTATGTACTCAGGGCTTGGATACATCAGTCTGCCCCAGGACCGCGATGATCTCTGGAGGATCGTCCCGCTCGGTGTGCTGTTTTATTATGTCTGCCTGAGAGGATTGGGAATGAATTTTACCGACACACTCATGTATGCCGTTGTCATGGTGGCCGTCCTCCTGGTAGCGGCGTGGCTATTTCCCGATTTGAAGGGGTTTTCAGGATGGCTGGTCTTTGGGCTCCTGGTAGGTCGCGTATTTGGCATCTACCATCCCCCCACGGAAATTGAAGTTCCGCTTGATCCTACACGCGTCGTCCTGGGTTGGATCTGTCTTTTGATATTCATCGCCTCATTCAGCCCGGTTCCACTGGCCGTTCGTGAACTGGCGCCCTTGCCCAACGCTGTTCCCTAGCGGACCAGCACCTTTCTTTGCCGGACAGCGCCGGCATCGAGCCACTTGACAAGGTACATGCCCGGTGAAGGCGAAGACAGGGTCACCCGCGTGTCATTGCCTTCCGGTTCGAGCGACCGCGGCACGAAGCGGCCCGTAACATCAGTGATCTCGACATGCTCGACAACGCCGGGGATAAAGAAGCTGCCGTCGTTCGGATTAGGATATAGATCACGGCTGCGTTCCGGTTCAGGGATCCCTGTAACGGGATCAGCCTTTCCTCCGAACACTGGCCTGATCATGAGGCTGCCCTGCACGTCGGTATTTTGTTGCCAGGTGCCACCCGTGAGTACGAAAATCCGGTCGCCGGTATCGTTGCTCTTGTCCAGCCCGACTTTGACGCCGGAGATAACGGGCTCACGATAGCCGATGTAGAAAACCGAATCGTTGATAAACAAGGGTGGCTGAAGGGGAAGATACATGAACTCGTTCTTAGTGTTCTTGGTGATCGTCCTTCCCAACATGCTGTAAATCGGATTTTGAGTAGGCTGACCGTTGTCATCGCCGTAGATATACAAATCGAGGCTTTGACTGTTTGAGCCGCCGAGGTACGGAAAATAAATGAGGACGCCTGCCAGCGTGGCGGTGTCGGATCTCATCACGAACTGGTAGGCGAGCCGGTTGCCCGCCTGGGTAAGCCCGGCAGAATATTCCGCTACGCCGTCGTCGTACGCATAGTAATCGCGCAGCGAATACCAGGTCGACGTCGTGTCGTTGACGCGAAAGTCGAGTGGGAGGAAGGCAGGTCGCTCGGCATCGATGCTGTCGCTACTGATGACCTTCAGTTTGAGTTGAACGTCGATAGCATCGGCGGCGGGATCGAATTGCAGCGGATCGTTAGGGTCCGGCAGGGTGTCGAGTCGAACGGTTACGCGTTCGTACGGAAGCATGACGCCGCTCGTACCTTTTACGCCGCGCGACTTGATCAGATTTTTTCCGTAGACGACAGGCGGATTTTCACCAATAAAGTGATAAAACTTTGCGTTTACACGATAGTTGATGGATGCCCCTCCAAAATCGGAACCCCGCAGATTCTGCACATCGAACGTCACCGTGTCCAGGGTGTTGTCTACGAAAAAATGGCTGAGGGGGACCGAATAATACGGACCGAAAAGCCTGGACATAGGCGAGGCTGCGGCGCGATCAGGAAATGACGGTGTCGAATCATCTCTTCCTTTGTTGAGAAGCACATAGTCGACGATCCATGTATCGTAGGGTCCTGACATCCGGCCATGCGCCCGGAATCGGAACTGGAACCCATCGTGAAACCATCGCGCTTCGTGCACGGGCAACACAACGGAGTTGAAGCCTTCGAAGTCGGGCACCTCATCGCCATGAATCGTGAACACATCCACCCAGGCACCCTGGTCGTCGAGAAACTCGACGCGCAGGAAGTCGGTTTTGTCGGGAGGTTCACCATAGCCGCGCCATTGGTAAAAGAAACTAAGGTATACCGTCTCCCGTTCGCCGGTGGGTACTTCGGTCATGAGCAGCGGACGCGACACCAGTTTGTCGGTGAATCCTATCGCGCTTGTTTCGTTGGGATTATAGGGCACACCCAGCGAATCGATCCCGTCAAAAACAGCTACATGGATTGTCGGCGGGTTCAATCCCAGGCCGTTGGAAATATACACCGAGTTGCTGTTGACCCAAAGAGTGTCGGGAGTGCCGGGCGCTGCAGTAGAGAAGTCGTCCCAGAAAGGTAAGCTCAAGGGACCGGTACCCTGGATGCGCGCGTTGCGATCCGGGCGACTGTCAACCGAGGGGGGAATGGGCGCTTCGATCAGTTGTCCAAACGCCGAACCGAGGGAAAGGGAGAGAAGGCAGAGCGAAAGGAACCATGCCATCGGGTGGAAGGAGAAGAGGTTGCTATGGTCACTCGTCCTCATCATCAGGAACTACGGATCCTTCTTTTCCAATCCAGAGTTCCACGATATCACCCACCCGGATTGTTTCATAGGCCAGCGGCTTTTGCTTAAGAACGACCGGTTCGGCGTTGGTCGTATCTCCTACAACGGTAACAGGACCCAGGTTAAGGTTGGATCCGAGAATGTAGACCTTGGCTTCTTCCAGGGTGTAGCCCAGGAGGCTTGGCGCTTGCATGGAGTTCGGGCCTCCATCCATTACCACCAGGTCGATGGCGGATCCCTTCGGTACCCGGTCGCCTTCTTTCAGTTCCCGTCCGTCGTACTTCATCGCCTGCACTACATTGAGAAACGGACCCGAGGTAAGTTCGATCTTTCCGCGTTTCAGCTCGTTGCTGCGCAGCACGGCTTCGGCATTGGTTACCGACCGATCAACCAGGTTGGGAATCGGCACGGTGGGAGGGTTGACGCGGTTCAACGAAATGAAAATCTTGCGGTCTTCCTTCACTTTGGAACCTGCGCGCGGAAATTGCTTCAATACAGTGAGAGGAGGGTATTCATCCGAGTATGACGAATCATTGACCTCCCAACGAAGGTTCCGCTCACCGAGAAATTCCTCCAGGCGATCGTAACTCATGCCTTCAATGTTCGGCACAGTGATCGTTTCGTTGTGGTTGGTGACGGAAGGCAGGTAGACGTAGAAATACAGTATGGCAAGGGTGAACAAGACAGCGCCGGCAAGCAGCATGTGAATCAGCACGCCGCCGAGAGTCTGGTTCATTGTATCCCTGAGTTTTCTGAACATTGGTTTAGAAACGCCATTCAGGCGTCCAATTATACGGGTAAATGGGGAAAATAAGAAGGAGGCGTAAGGAATGCCGGGAAATTGCCAGACTTCTCAAAATTTGAGCGAACTCTTATAATCCCGTTCGACGGACTTTGCCTGCTGATGTCTTTCGAAACCAAGCCGGATCAGCCGGGTTATAAGGTCCTGGAATTTCAGGCCACGTTCACGCCACATCATGGGATACATGGAGGAATTCGTGAAACCAGGGATCGTGTTGATCTCGTTCACGTAAATGCCGCCTTCCTTCGTGACAAACAAGTCGACCCGCGCGAAATCCTCCCCATGCAAAACTTCATACGCCTTCACAGACAATGTGCGGATCTGTTCAATGATTTCCTTATCCAGCCTGGCCGGAACCTCGATCTTCACCGCCTTCCCATCGACATACTTCGCATCGAAGGTGTAGAATTCGTACTTATCGCTGATGATGATCTCTCCGGGATTAGATGCCTCCGGCGGATCGTTGCCGAGTATTGCGCATTCGATTTCCCGACCGTGGATGTATTCTTCGATGAGGATTTCGCGATCGTAGGCGAAGGCCTCTTTCACCGCCGGCTCAAGGTCCTCCTTCTTCTTCACCTTAGAAACGCCGACAGATGATCCCAAACTCGCGGCCTTCACCATAAAAGGCGAACCCAGGTTCTCAACGATGGTCTCATAGGATATGGAATCCTGCTCGCGATAGTTGAAAGTCATGAAGCGAGCTACAGGCACGCCGGCATCTTTCAAAAGACGCTTGGCAACAATCTTGTTCATGGATATCGCCGAACCGAGAACACCGGTGCCAACCATCGGAATGTCAAGTGCCTTAAGCATACCCTGAATGCTCCCGTCTTCTCCATCGGTGCCATGCAGCACGGGAAACACAATGTCGACCTTAATACGATCGCCACTCGCAAGCAAAGTGAAACCTGCATTGTGCGGATCGAGAATGAGACCCAACGCCTTGCCGCGGTCTATTTCCCGCTGAACGCCCATCGTGAGGTACCACTGACCGCTCCGGCTTATGCCAATGGTCATCAACTCAAATTTGCTCTTGTCGAGGAACTCGTATACGTTCTTCGCCGAATTGACGGAGACGCCGTGTTCAACGGAGCGTCCCCCGTAGAGAATGGCAACTGTCTTCTTACTTGGCATGAAAAAAGTTCGTTAGCTATTGCATGATAAAAAGTGGTACCGAGTTGGTTACGCGCGGCATACTTTCGTCCTTGCCCGGCGCTGAATAAAGGTCCTGAAATGGCCGCAAGATGTTGATATTTATTCTGTTATTCAAATGGATTTTTCCCCTAAGGCCTCGGTTCGGGAGCCATCGTTCATTAGCGTCTTCGTACTTCAGGGCCCTTTTAGGAAAACCCGCTTTGCATAATACCTGTCTCCGATTCGAAGTCTGAGGATATATATCCCCGTCGCCACCCTACCCGCCTCGATGCGAAAGGTCTGATTCAGCACCTGGCCGATCTCCGCCTGGACCAGGGTCCTGCCCGTCACGTCAAGAACTTCATATCCCACCGGCCCGGGTTCGTTCAGGTTGAAGGTAATGTTGAATGATCCGGGACTGGCAGGGTCCATGCCATGGACAAGGAACAGACCATCAATTTGCCTGGGATGCGGATCGTCGGATGCGAAAAATTCCAGGTTGTCGAGATACAGGTTGTTCCCGTTGGCATTCGTAAACACAAACGCCAGGCGGACGCTCGATTTTCCAGCAAGCTGATTCAGGCTGACAAACTTCCGCACCCAATCGCTCGCCCCCGAGGGCGTCCAGGCCGTCGTGGACGGGGTAACGGTAAGCTTTTCTGCGCCCTCATCATAAACGACCAATGGGTAGGTCAATCCGCAGTCCGTACTCGCAACGATCTTTAACCGGTCCTGGCGGTCCTGGTTTGCCGCGTACGACACATCAAAGAACAGGCTCGCTGTTGGCATACCGGAAAAGTCGAGCACCGGACTTACCAGCCAGGCCTCATCGCCCTGAACGCTGTTGTCATACGCATTAAAGAGGGCCGACTGTCCGGAGTTGGTTGTCACGAGCGTCCACTCCATGCCGAATTCGCGATTCACGGAAGTCCACCCGTCAAAACCACTGTCGAAATCTTCCCGGAAAGGAATGCGCTGCGCTTCCCGATTCACGAAAGCCACCACACTTCTCTCATTGTTGGCAGGGTCTACGTCGATTAGCCCGTTCGGGTCGGAAAGCACGAACGAAAGGGTGTTCATCCCGTCGTCCAATTGTATTTCGTCCAGCGTAACGATGGTCTCGGCGCCAGGCGCCAGGGATTCATCTTGAGGGATGATCATCAGCGGACCCTCGTTAACGGTCAGGTTAATGTTGAAATTCGTAATGGCGACCGTGCCCGCATTTTGAATCTTCAACTGTGGGGTCACAGCGTTGTCGCACTGAACGGGTGCAGGGCGCACTACTTCCTTAAGTGCCAGATCCTCGTTCGCGGTCGTGGTAACCGTAATGTTGTCGAGGTAAAGGTTGTTACCCCAGTCGTTCGTGGCAGCGAAAGCAAGTTGAACGCTCGACTCACCCAGATAGGGAGAAAGATCAATAATCTCTCTCCGCCAGTCGCCCGAACCTGCCGGCGTAAACGGCGCCGTTGATCCGGGTACGGTAGCGAGTGTGCTGCCCGACTTATCATAGACCACATCCGCATTGAAGAGATCACCCTCACAGCCTGTCAAAACATACACTCGCAGTCGGTCTCTGGATCCCTGGAACTGCGCATGAGAGACGTCAAAGGTGACATAGGCAACGGGTACACTGCTCAGGTCGAACACCGGAGTGGTGAGCAGATCGAGCTCACCTTTTCCATCTTCGTACTCATAGAAGTTGAGTTTCATCGCCGTGTTACCAGGATTGGTAGACGGCGCAGCAGCCACCTGCCACGTAATCTGTCCGTCGGGGTTGTTGATAACCCATCCTTCCGGCATGGAGGTAAAGGTTTCGGTAAAGGGTAGTCCGATATGCTCGGGGACAAACACGTCGACGGAACGGATGTTGTCATTGACAAGGGCATCACTAACGCCATTCGTCAAAAGTATCTCGAAAAGAAAATCGGTCGAACCCGATGAAAGGCTTTGTGACGAAAAGGAGACCGTCGTGCTTTCCTGGGGACCGATGGCGATGTTGAAGTCTTTTGTCTCCGCCGGCACTCCGTCGACTACAAGGCGGATGCGGGTAGATGTGACGCTGTTTGTTCCGTTGTTCTGAAGTTCGATGACAGGCGTGACGGAGGCAGCACACTCGGCGGGGGTGGGTGAAATGATGTTCTTGATGCCGAGGTTGTCGGCGACGGGCTCGGGATCGAGCAGCGCATGGGAAGTAAGCAGGCTTGCGCGACGGGGACTGTTTTCAAGGACGGTTATCATCCGCTCGACCTGTCCCGCGGTGAAGAGGTTCATACACGCGTCATTCGTGTAGTCAAGAAAGTTCATGTACATGTTTTCTGAACCGCATGACGTCCGTGATCCCGTTGGGCATCCGGTGGTACTGAAGGACTGGTTGGGTGTATCGTCAACATAATCGGTGCCGGAGCAGCTGTTGGATTCAGACTCGTCGTCTCCCCAGATGTGCCGCAGACCCAGGAAGTGTCCCATCTCGTGCGTGGTAGTCCTGCCCTTGTTGTATTGCGGGTCTAGATTGAAGTCACCATCGTCGATCGAGCCAAAAGCATCGTAATGGATGACGAGCCCGTCGGTGAGTCGGTTCGTGGATGAATTCTCGAGACCGGGAAGTCCCGACACCGGGAATTGCGCGAAACCTACATAGGATGATGCGAGTGTAGTTACCCAGATGTTCAGGTAATCTTCAGCCGGCCAGTAGCTCAAAGATTTCAGTTCATAGCTATCGTTGACCGTCCATTGTGATCGCGTACCCTTGACGCGCACAATGCCTGTGGTAGGAAGGCCATCGGGCGTTTGTTTCGCCAGCACGAATTCGATGTCGAGGCTGCCCGCAACGGGAAGGAATTGGGGAGGCGTGTTGGTCGCGTCATTGTTCAGTCTTTGGAAGTCGCGATTGAGAACGGCAATTTGAGAGAGAATTTGTTCATCGGAGATGTTAGAACCCGTTCCTATGGGTTCCCCGTTATGGATAACGTGAACGACGACCGGCACATGGTATGTCACCGCCTGCCGCTGTTGCGCGTCCATTTGGATCCTGCGTTCCGAAATCCGGCGCTGCATCCATTCTTCAAAGCGCGACTTGTCTTCCCGGACGATGTTGCGTTGCTGGAGTTGCTTGGTATAAGGAACCGTTGCACAGCGTTCTTGTGCGATGGCATTATTAAAAATAAGGAAGAAAAGGAAGAAGAAGAGCGCCAGGATTAGGGGCCCGAAGGTACACGATGGCTGCTCTTGATTTGCTTTGCTCACAACTTTCCGGGTGCCTCCTGTTTACCCAAAGATAGCAAATCAGGGTAATAGTCGCCCGGCGTTATGGCCTACGCAATGGGGTTGCCGTATGCGGTGAGATTGGTAACTTCTATCGACTGTACCTCAGGCACGGCCCGCTTGATGGCCTCTTCTACGCCAGCTTTAAACGTCATGGTTGACATCGGGCAGTTGCCGCAGGTGCCCACAAATTCCAGCCGGACGACGCGGTCGGCGGTAACTTCCAGGAGCTTTACATTCCCGCCGTCCGCCTCCAGGTAGGGACGGATACCATCCAGGGATGCTTCGATGCGCTCCATCAGGTTTTCCCCGGTTGTGTTTGCGTTTATCATGCGTTGTAATTCTGCAAGCGTACGGTGTCAATTAAGAGGCTGCGTACATTCGCTACAGCAAAGGTAGCATTTTCCCTGCGAATATCATGGGATCTACGGTGCTGCGGCAACCGGCACCTGTGCGTTGCGTATCGCAATCTGCCGCGCCAGCGACTCCGCCAGGGCGGTGAATGCCGTCCGCGACGGACCTTCCTTCAACACAGCGGGCAATCCACTGTCGCCGCTTTCCCGTACCCCTTGTACCAGGGGAATCTGGCCCAGCAGAGGAACGCCATATTTCTCGGATAAGTTCTTGCCACCGTCTCTCCCGAAGATGTAGTAGCGGTTGTCCGGTAATTCTTCAGGTGTAAACCAAGCCATGTTTTCCACTATGCCCAGGACCGGCACGTTGATCTGCGGCTGGCGGAACATGGCAACCGCTTTGGTCGCATCGGAAATGGCCACCTTCTGCGGTGTGGTCACGATTACCGCGCCCGTTACGGGGACGGTCTGGACCAGCGTAAGGTGGATGTCGCTGGTACCGGGTGGAAGGTCGATCAGAAGGTAATCGAGTTCACCCCAATCCGCTTCCGCGAAAAATTGCTTTAGCGCTGAGCTTGCCATGGGACCACGCCAGATCACGGCGCTGTCGGGTGGCGTGAGAAAGCCAATCGAAATCAACTTTACGCCATACTGTTCTATCGGGACGATGATATTTCTTCCATTCACGTTACGAACACCCGGCTGTTCAAATTCACAGTTGAACATGGTGGGAATGGAAGGACCGTATATGTCCGCATCGATGAGACCAACGCGCGCTCCGGCTTGCGCCAGCGCCACAGCCAGGTTTGTGGTAACCGTAGACTTTCCAACGCCACCCTTGCCGGATGCGACCGGCACGATGTTCTTGACACCGGGCAGGAGCGGGGCATTGTTACGCAGGGTGGTAACGGAAGAGATGACGTTGACGTCGATGTTTGCATTCGGCCCGGCGACCTTCCTGACGGCGCGAACGCAATCCTGACGTATCTGCTCCTTTAACGGGCACGCCGGCGTCGTGAGCACTACGGTGAATTGAATGGTGTTTCCCTGGATCCGTACGTCGCGAATCATATTCAGGCTTACCAGGTCACGACGAATATCCGGGTCGAGTACCGTCGATAGGGCTCCGAGAATGTCTTTTTCTGAAAGGTTTATATCCATGTCAATAGTTTCCTCATAATCATGAGGTTATCTAATCTTAACAAATATGCTTCTTCAAGCATTCAAAATGCCTTGTGGGCGCAATTTAGACCCGGAAATGCCCAAAGCGAAATTTTGGGAGGGACGTTTTGATTTGTGAGTAGTGATTTGGGATTTGTGATTTGCGATTTGTTCGGCGTTGAAGGGGTGTTTCGGTACCAATTACGAAGGAGGGAAATAAGGGAATAAGGTATATAGAGGTATAAGGGTATAGGGGCATAGGGTATATAGGGTCCCGGAACCGGGCCTTCTGAGGTGGGCCGCTTCAGGGCAATGGTCAGTACGGAAGACGCCGTTTCCTCCAAATTCTTACCGCAAAAGCGGTATCTTTGGCCCCTAAGGAGCCCTGCCGGAATGATTTCCCGAGAAACCATTGATGAGGTAAAAAACCGGATCGACGTTGTCGACGTCGTGGGCGACTTTGTCACGCTCAAGCGCTCGGGGCAGAATTACAAGGCGCTGAGTCCGTTCACGAACGAAAAAACGCCTTCATTTTACGTCGTCCCGTCGAAGGGTATTTTCAAGGATTTCAGCAGCGGCAAAGGCGGCGACGCCATCACGTTTGTCATGGAGCACGAGGGCTTCAGCTACGTGGAAGCCATTCGGTACCTGGCGCAAAAGTATGGCGTTGAAATTAAGGAGGAGGCCGCACCGCAGCAGGACGGCGGCAATGAGCGGGACAGCCTGTACATCCTCATGGGCTTTGCCCGCGACACGTACGTCGACCTGTTGTTCAACCATGAAGAGGGCCGCGCGGTTGGCCTCAGCTATTTCCGCGAGCGGGGCTTTACCGACCCCGTCATCCGGAAATTTGAGCTGGGATACAGCCTGCAGGCATGGGATCACTTCTGCAACGCGGCGGTAGCGAAAGGTTTTAGCCGCGAGATGCTGGAGAAAGCTGGGCTCATCGTCACGAAGGAAGGTGGAAAGCACTACGACCGTTTTCGTGGTCGGGTAATCTTCCCCATCCACAACCTCTCAGGAAAGGTTATCGGCTTTGGCGCACGTATTCTGGGCAAGCAGAAAGACCAGCCCAAATATGTCAATTCGCCGGAGACAGCCATATATCACAAGAGCCAGGTATTGTACGGGCTGTACCAGGCCCGCCAGGCGATACGCCGTGAGGGATTCTGCTACCTGGTGGAGGGATATACCGACGTGCTGTCGCTCGTGCAGGCGGACATCGAGAACGTCGTAGCCTCTTCCGGAACGGCACTCACTGAGGAGCAGATCCGGCTCGTAAGCCGGTTCACGAAAGATATTACCGTACTGTTCGACGGTGACCCGGCAGGCATCCGGGCCGCGATACGCGGCATCGACATGGTGCTCAAAGAGGGATTGAACCTGCGGGTCGTGTTGCTGCCGGAGGGCGAGGACCCGGACAGCTATTCCAGGAAACTGGGAAGCACGGGATTCCGAAAGTACCTGAAGGATCACGAACAGGACTTCATCTCGTTCAAGATTTCTTTGCTCAGGTCGGAGGCGGAGAACGATCCTATCCGTCGCGCGGAAGCGATACGGGAAACCGTGACGAGCATTGCTGTCATACCGGATCCCATCCAACGATCCGTCTACGTAAGACAGGCAGCCGTGCTTTTCGACATCGGCGAACAGGTGCTGATCCATGAGCTGAACAAAGTCCTGATCAGCGAGCGTCAAAAGAAACTGCAGGAAGCTGCGCGCGAGGAGCGCGAACCACTCCCGACACTGGAAGCTGAGCAACCGCTGAAGAGCATGACATCTGCTGACATGGTTCAGCTGCAGGAGCGGGAGGTAGTGCGACTGCTACTCAACTATGCCGACAGCAAGCTGGAAGAAGATGTCGATTTGTTGAGTTACTTCATTTCGGAGTTTGAAGAGCTTGAGTTCACGCACGAAGGATATGGATTTATTTTTTCCGAATTTGAAAAAGCGCGGAACCGCGGTGAGTTGATCGACTCACATTATTTTATGGTGAACAGTTCGGAGCCAATCAAGAAACTGGTGACGGATCTGACGCTGCAACGTTATCATGTAAGTCCGCATTGGCGCGACAAGTATCACATTTTCTTTGAAAACGAAGAGGAGAAAATTTACGATTCGGCCCACCAGAATGTGTTGCGCCGGAAATACCGTTACATACAGAACCTGCTGGAAGAAAACACCGAACGGATCAGGGAAGCTGAAGCCCGGGGTGATCATGCTGCCGTAGATGAACTAATCGAGGTCCAAATGCGGTTAAAGAATGCAGATCAGAATCTTGCGGGCGAATTGGGTATTGTTTCGGGAAAGTACTAATACAGTTGGCAGTGGGCAATAGGCAGTAGGCAGTTGGCAGTGGGGGAGGTTTATTGTTATTAAGAATTACGATGGATCAAACGATTGAATTCAACACGGTTGAAGAAGCCCTGGAGGACATCCGCAACGGCAAGGTAATTATTGTTGTCGACGACGAAGACCGTGAAAACGAAGGCGACTTTATTTGCGCGGCGGAGTGCGTCACGCCTGAGATCGTGAACTTTATGGCTACCCATGGTCGGGGCCTGATTTGTGCGCCGTTGATTGAGGACCGGTGCGAGGAGTTGGGCCTTGAGCTGATGGTGGGACAAAATACTGCTGTACACGGCACGCCTTTTACTGTATCGGTCGATCTGCTCGGGCACGGCTGTACAACCGGCGTGTCTGCACAGGACCGTTTCAAAACCATTCGCGCCCTCGTAGATCCCGAATCAAAGCCGGAGGACTTTGGCAAGCCGGGACACATCTTTCCGCTTAAGGCAAAGCGAGGGGGCGTACTGCGTCGGGCAGGACATACCGAAGCGGCTATCGACTTCGCACGACTTGCCGGCTTCAAACCGGCGGGCGTGCTGGTGGAGATCATGAACGAAGATGGTACGATGGCCCGGCTGCCCGACCTGATGAAGGTGGCGAAACGCTTCGGCCTCAAACTCGTATCGATCAAGAATCTCATCGAGTACCGGATTACCAAAGAGACGCTTATCAGTCGCGGGGTCGAAGTGGACATGCCCACCGAGTACGGCCATTTCAAACTGGTTGCCTACGAACAGACGAACAGCGGGGAGGTACACCTCGCGCTTGTGAAGGGCACCTGGGAGAAAGACGAACCTGTGCTGGTAAGAGTACACTCGTCGTGCGTGACGGGTGATATTTTCGGCAGCTGCCGTTGCGACTGCGGGCCACAGCTCCATGCCGCCATGCAGATGGTGGACAAGGCCGGAAAGGGCGTCGTCCTTTATATGAAGCAGGAAGGACGTGGCATAGGATTACTCAATAAGCTGAAAGCATATAAGCTGCAGGAAGGCGGTCTCGATACAGTTGAGGCCAACATCAAGCTGGGTTTCGACATGGACGAACGCGACTACGGTGTCGGCGCCCAGATTCTGCGCGATCTCGGCCTGTCGAAAATCAGGCTGATAACGAATAATCCTAAAAAGCGGGTGGGGTTGATGGGCTATGGCCTGGAAATTGTCGAGAATTTACCGATCGAGATATCACCAAACGTGTACAACGAACGTTATCTGCTTACGAAACGCGACAAACTGGGACATACCATACTGGGGCATCGATGATGGCGAGATATTTTCTGACAGCGGTTTTTTTGTGTATAGCGGGCGCGGCCTCCGCGCAGAAGTGGCCCTTTGAACTATGGCACGATGGAAAAATCGTTCTTGTCAACGGTGATACGCTGAGTGGCAGGGTGAAGTATGATTTGATGCAGGATCTTGTTCAGTTCGACCGGTCGGACAGGCCCGCCGAAGTATTTACGCCGCGCAAGGTGCTTTTCTTCGAGATATACGACAAAACGGTCAACCGGTATAGAAGTTTTTTTGCGCTACCCTACAACGCAACGACGGGCTATCGAACGTCAATCTTTTTTGAGCTTGTCGAGGAAGGCGACCTTACTTTGCTGGCGCGTGAAGCATTAGAGTACCGAACATACAATTCACCGTACTATTTCGGCAGTTTTTCGCGGCAAGTACTTGTGAACAAATATTTTTTCCTGGAAGAGGATGGAGCGATTGTGGAGTTCGAGGGCAACCGGAGCGACTTGTTGGCATTAATGGGAAACAAGGCCGAGTCGGTAGAGAAATACATGAAAAAGAACCGGCTGCGGTTCGAAGAGAAATACGATCTTGCCCAGATTGTTGCCTACTACAATTCCCTGTCGGGCAACTCGATCAATTAGCGTAGCGCGATGAGCAAACCTTTAATCCTGGTTTCCAACGACGATGGAATAACGGCCAAGGGGATACGGACCCTTGTGGACGTTATGAAGGGCATAGGCGATGTTGTGGTAGTGGCACCGGACGGCCCGCAGTCGGGCATGGGACACGCCATCACCGTGGGAGAGACCTTGCGGCTGGAGGAAACGACCATCTTCGACGGCGTACGTGCGTTCGAGTGTTCGGGGACGCCTGCCGACTGCGTGAAGATCGCGCGGCATTTTGTGTTGAAGGGTGAGACACGGCAACCGGACATTGTGGTGAGCGGCATCAACCATGGAAGCAACACCTCGATCAGTGTGCTGTATTCGGGTACGATGTCGGCTGCCATCGAGGGCGCGATCGAGGGAACGCCGGCGATCGGGTTTTCGCTCTGTGATTACTCGCATAACGCGGATTTTTCGCACGTTGAACCGTACGTCGACAGCATTACCCGTCAGGTGTTGACGCGGGGGTTACCGAAGGGTGTGGCGTTGAATGTGAACTTCCCGCCAAAGCGCCACGAGAACATAAAGGGGATACGCATTTGCCGGCAGTCGAATGCCAAGTGGGTTGAGGACTTCGATCAGCGGTTCGATCCCAATGGACGCCGTTATTTCTGGATGGCGGGTAATTTTGTAAACTTCGACAAGGGCGAGGACAACGACGAGTGGGCCATCGCCAACAATTATGTGTCAGTCGTGCCCGTACAGTTTGATCTCACCGCACATGAGGCGATATCCCGGTTGAATGAAGAATGGGATATACTACGTCAATGAGTGAATGAGTGAATGAGTGAATGAGTGAATGAGTGAATGAGTGAATGAGTGAATGAGTGAATGAGTGAATGATAAAAAGGAATTGAAGATTGAAGAGTTGAATGATTGAATAACTTCCGCCAATGATGAAGTGCCGTGATAATTTTCAAAGTAGGTGGCCATCAAATCGTTTACGACTCATTCAGCAAGTTAACCAACATAAACACGTAAGCACCTAAGCACGTAAACACGTAAACACCCCCTTCCGTCCGTTCTTCATTGTGATTCATACGGAAATTTTCTTAGTTTAAGAAAAAGGCCACGCTCACCACTACACGACAACCCCATGAAGAACCTTCCTGGCCTTATTGCCGTCACTGCGTTGCTGCTCCTGGTCGGATGCAGGCAGCCTGTTGATACTACTGATGTTGCTGCGCCGCCTCCAGACACACGCTTTAAAGTGGTAGGCTATCTACCCGGTCGCGCCGCCGACACGGCTGCCATACAATTCAAGTACCTGACGCATATCAACTTTGCGTTTGCCATCCCGGAGAAGACGGGTGGGGGACTAGCTGCATTGCGCAATGCCGATAAGCTTGCGGCACTGGTTCCCAAGGCGCATGCCGAAGGAGTTAAGGTCTTTATTTCGATAGGAGGATGGAGCGTTGGCGACGGTGGCGGTGATGACGCCCGTTTCCATCGCCTGGCAGCTGATCCCGAAGAGCGCGACTATTTCGTCGCGAAGACCATGGACCTGGTGCGCCGGTTCAATCTTGATGGCGTTGACGTTGACTGGGAATACCCGGACGTCGAGAACCGCTCCGCCGAGGACAACGTGCTGCTCATGCGGCAGCTCCGCGACTCCCTTCATGCCGCTGGTAAACAGCTTACAGCAGCTGTCGTCCACTACGGCAACCAGGGCGAAGGTACGCTGGACGAGATTTTCGGGATCGTCGACTGGCTGAACATGATGGCTTATGACGACGACAAGGGGCAGCCCATCCCACATTCGCCATACAGCCTCGCGGAGAAGTCGATTAACTACTGGGTCAAGCAACGGGGATTGCCTCCGGAGAAGGCGGTGTTGGGCCTGCCTTTTTACGGCAAGCCGCGCAAGGAGCACCTCAGCCACTATAAAGACCTCCTGGCAGCTGGCGCCGATCCCTACAAGGATGAGTTCGACTCAGTATATTACAACGGCATCACGACCATCAAACGCAAAACGCGGTTAGCACTCACGGAAGGTCTTGGCGGCGTTATGATTTGGGAGATAGGCCAGGATGTGAGCGATGATCGGTCGTTGTTGAAAGCAATTAATGAGGAAGTGGGCAGTGTTCGAGGCAGTAGCTTGTGAAACCTGCGCGTGGGCTCCCTTTAGGGATGCAAGGGTGTGCGAGGGCGGTTCAAGGGCGGTTCAAGGGCGTCAATTAATGGCGTGGGGTAATCCGATCACCCCAGGAATGAACCGGCTTCACTAACTAACACTTTCGACCTGCTCATCCATAAGGGTATGTCGAAAAGCTGCTCGTGGGTAGTATCTATTTCTCCGGTGACTGAGCGGAGTCGAGTCCGGAGAAATTGATACGACCAGAACTATCATAATATGTATCTACATACCTGGACTGAGCGAAGCTCGAAAGGAAGACAATTGAATTGGTGCAAAGTGCATCGTGTAATATCCTATCAATCCCTTAAATCCCACGAATCCTAATTCAGACCACGATGGCAGCGAGCAAATGGTAGGAGAATTGACCTTTGCACATAGAGCGTTAAACTGCAAGATGAAGGTACTGCTGATAATATTAATTCCCATTGTTGTCTGTTGTTCTGGTGACGACATGTCCATTACTGTTTACAACAGTTGCTCCGATGCTGAGGCAACCCTTGAATTGATGCGGTCTGTTGACAAGAACAAAGAATACCTTAAAAAGAATGGTATAGACGTCCATGTCAGCAGTGACACGAGATGTGGCTATTTGTTGAAACGGAGGAACGAACAAAAATTCATTGAAGGCGCAATGACCGACATTGATCTGTTGATGGAGGCTGAGAAATTCTTTCGCATCGGGAAGGAGATGAACCATAGAGATTCAGCTTCCGAAAATGTACCTTCAAATTTGCAGAATGAGAGAAAGATTGAACTTATCGAAACGATCTTGAATATGCCTGCGGTAATGCGATTTTCTAAGCTTGAATTTATCAGGAAAGAGTATGATGAAATTTCTATTCTCGTAAAAGATTATGAGACTATCGACAAAGGCCCCTCCATTAGACAGAATGGACAATCGCTGAATGTTTTGAGCAGCGCGGACTCCATCCCGGATAATAAACCTTGCTATGTCTTTGACAAACTTGAGCTTCACGGTAACGCTGCCTATGTCCGAATGACATTTGACATCACAGGAGCCATCGCGTCTGGCCAATTAAACTATGTTGATGGACGATGGATTCCCGATGGTGACTTTACCGTGGGTGTAAGGTGATAGAAATCGACCTGCGTTCTTTAAGACAGACCTTCTAACGTGTAACCATGAGACTATTTCGTGTGTTTTGCTACTGTCTATGCCGTTATTTCTGC
>DASVCT010000016.1:0-3910 GCA_036381475.1 Cyclobacteriaceae bacterium | reverse complement strand
AGCCATAGTAGGTAAAGTGAACCTCGGGGTCTATATAGAATTCACGGATCCAGCCGTTCGCCCAAAAGCGTATCACGCTGACCGCCATCATCGCTCCGAACACGATGCGGAACGTGATCAGCGGCGCAATGGACACAGGTCCGTACCATGCTGACCTAAGGTTGGCAGTCCAACGACTATGAGTGCTAATCCCCGTCATTGTCCTGGTAGGTAATCAGTACGCCGAGGGCTGACATCATGTCTGCTTTGAGGAGCACCAGCAGCTTTTGCAGTTCCTGGTAGGCGGCCATCGCCGGGTCGGGATTCTGTTCCACAGTCTCCGAATAGGGCTCCGGAATCGCAGTGACCTTCGCCAACGTGACGTCCATCTCGGCGGTGATGACGCTGTTAAGCGGGTCACCATTATGTCGCGCGTTTAACGCTTCAAGGTAATCATCGAACCCAATGCCTTCTGAAATTCCTTTACCCAAGTAAATTTTCTGCAAAGCTTTAATGGATTCCGTCGCGAGCGGAATAGACTGTTGAGCGTATAGCGCTTCGCAGTTGCCGGGGATGGGAACGTTGAGCGATCGCACGCCTAGTGGTATACCGATCTTTCCATCGCGCACATCACGCTCCAAATATTGAATGGCAGCATTGAGCAGCATACCTGTAGCGCTGCCGACGTCGTTGCCTGTAAGACTGACAAAAGTTCCGATATAGTTTTCACCCGCAGGTGACCACCGAACGAATACAGCATCGCACCGGCTTTTCAGGTCCGCTATTACATCGAGCAGGTATTGCCTGCGTGCCGGCGCTTCGTCGTCAGTATCGAACTGTTCAACGACAAATTCAGGACTTGGGTCAAGACCGTAGAGCAGATAATCCAGGGCAGCAAATCCTTTCTCTGAATTGCTGCTTATGGCGTCGAGGTCGTAGGATCCGGATGATATGTTATCGTCGATCTTGATCTTGCTAACTGGAAACGTGTTGACTGACGCATTGAACACCAGGACGTCGGCAGGACCGAAGTTAAAGTATGCGCAGTGCTGGTAGGCGATGTAGGCAGACAGCCATGCGTCGCGCAGCTTTCCAAGGTTTTCCTCATTCGGGGATTCCGTAAACTGGATCGCTGATATCTCCAGTAGGTTAGCGCGCCGGGCCAGGGTGTCATAAGCAGGCACAATGATGTTGGTACCCAGATTTTCGAGCATCGGTCCACGGTCAAAACCCGGCGGCGGTGACGACTCCTTATCACAAGACGCCGCAACGGCACAGATGGCAATCAGGATAAGGGTATTTACGAATCGGCGCGTTAGCATTTTCAAAGTGCGTCTTTGATGTCAGCAAGTTCTGGATATGCTTCTACGAGAAGGTCGATTGCCTTGTCGAGACCGGAAAGGTCCGTCTCTCGAAGGTCCCAGAAGTTTTCGCCGACATGGGTGTTAAGGATCTCGGTGAGGGTCGCATTAGAGATCTTTTTCTTCGGGCTGATGCGGAGCGCGCGCAAAAATCCATATCCCTCTGAAAGCGAATGAAACGCTTCGCCAAGCGACGCGTCGCCCTGAGCCAGCAGTTCCTTGACTGTGTTGAGGTAATGGACGGCAGACGCGGCGGCAATCATCTCAAACCCCTGATAAATGATCTCACGTTGCTCGTTCTTTACGGCATAATTTTTTGCCACGATAGCCGCACGCCCGGTCAGGAAGGCATCCATAAGCATGTCGTTCGAACCGATGAATGGATCCCGGCTGTTGCTATAGCTGGCAAAGAATCTGAGGCCTTCCTTGTTCCCGGGAAAGTCGACCGGAACGCCCCAGTATCCGAACGCTTCGTCCCAATGGTGTTCCATGGGAGTATAGTTGTTGGTGCCGTCCATGGCCGTATTTTCCACATTGTCGCCCACCCGCTCGTCCGTCATGTACACATTGAATATCTGGTGGAGAAAAACGGAACCCATGATGCCTTTCTCGAACGTCTGGGTGAATTCATGGCCATTAGCGTCGACCAGAATGGTTGAGCCGTTTGCTCGCGTCAGAAATCCGGCTGTACCGTCAGAGGCGTCCAGCCCGGCCGCACTGGCGCTTTCCGCCTTCGCAAACAAGTCTTCGAAAAAGGCCACATCGGCTGGAAATGTTTTGTCCTTGAGCTGACGATCGGACGTGAACGAAAAGTTACCATCCCCATCTCCCCCGGCATTCTCATACATCGCCAGCAAAGTCTCCGCGTCCAGGGTTATTTCCTTTCTGTCGCCCTTTCTCAAATATTCCTTGATCTCCGACGTCTGATTGAGGCGGTCGATCTGTCCCCCATAGAACACGGATGATTGCCCATCACGCGTAAACTCGTAAGTATCAGGTACTTGTAATGAAGGTCCGCCATCGTCATCCGAATCACAGGACATCAGGAATACACTCGAAAGGAACAGGAAAGGAGTCAGCAGCTTCAACCTCATTCTTCTTTATTTAGATTATTTTTAAATAGCGGCACAATGATATTTATTATTTAGAATTATTTCAAATAAAAAGATGTTTCTTCTCCTCTCCGTCCCGCCCCCACCCGTTCGTCCCGACGAGCATGCCTCCTTTATTCATTCTGATTCCAAAGAAGCCCTGATTTTTGCGGCTGTGGCGCGGGTGATTTATCTTGGCTTATATGCAAAATCCCGGCTTATGAAACAGCAGATCGTCACCCCAAAGCGCTCCCTGACCAAGGAAACGGAAGCCTTGCTTAACAAACAGATTGAAATGGAGGGCAAGTCGTCTGCCGCCTACCTCTCAATGGCCTCCTGGTGTGAGACGAAGGGATATGATACGTCGTCCCAGTTCCTGTATAAGCATTCCGAAGAGGAGCGCATGCACATGCTGAAGCTCTTTCATTACATCAACGCCGCCGGCGGACATGCCATCCAGCCGGAAATTGGCAGCATCAAACATTCTTTTAAGAGTCTTCGTGAGGTCTTTGACGATGTGCTCAGCCATGAACTTGACGTGACGAAGTCGATTAACAACATCGTCGACCACTGCTTTTCCATTAAGGACTTTGCCACATTCAACTTTTTGCAGTGGTATGTTATGGAACAACGGGAAGAGGAAACACTGGCAAGGCGCGCTGTCGAGCTGTTTGACATCATCGGTGAAGAAGGCGTTGGCTTATGGATGATCGACCAGGAAATCGGAAAACTCGAAATGTTCGCCGCCAAAAGTTCGGGGACGACTGCCTGAGGGACTGAATTTCAAACGCTTAGTTGCCCGACCCGGCACCAGGGTGCTCGCCCTTTTCTGCCATTCGTCCGACAATGAACTCCCTAGCACGGATTTGCATTGTTTGCCTTAGATAATATTCCGTACTAGAAAGAGTTATTTGTACAGAGGGACGTCTATGTGGAGAATCATCCTCGTTTTGATTGTCGGTGTGGCGACATTCCAGAGGGTTCATGCCCAGGAGCCCAAACGCGTGCCTCCGCCTCAGCCTCTCCAGGACACCATTGTTCAGGTCGATATCGTCATTGATACGGTCGTGCTGGAACAGGAGACGCCCTCGTCCGTACCCCTCGGCAATGAACCCGTGTCGGGTCCCCGCTCCTACCGCCGTGTCATAAAGGCCGATGCCATCACGCGCCGAGGACTCTTCACCGTGCACAAGGTTGAAGACAAATATTTCTTTGAGATTCCCGACAGCCTGCTGGGCCATGACATGCTGGTCGTGACGCGGATCGCCCGCGGAGCGGCAGGTGTTCGCCCGGGGCACTCAGGCTACGCGGGCGACCAAATCGGCTCCACCGTCATCCGCTTCGAGAAGGGTCCTGACGACAACCTGTTTCTCAGACGCGTCTCCTTCGGCGACTACGTGGGCGACAGCACCAATTCCATGTTCGACGCAGTGATCCGATCAAATCTTCAACCACTGGCAGCCTCATTTGGCATCAGCG
>DASVCT010000015.1:0-32901 GCA_036381475.1 Cyclobacteriaceae bacterium | reverse complement strand
GACGTCTCCTTGTATCGCACTTCCATGCTGGCGCCGATCTCACCCATGGCGTCAACTACTTCGTCGACGGGAATGACGCTGTCCACACGCGCGAGGGCGATCTGGGCAGCGGCGAATGCAATGGCTGCCGCGCTCGCGTTGCGCACCACGCATGGCACTTCAACCAGGCCCGCCACGGGATCGCAGACCAGGCCCAACATACATTGTAGCGTCGTGCCTATGGCGTTAAAGACGATGTCACTGCCGCCGTCTAAAATGTACGCGATAGCACCGGAAGCCATGGCCGCAGCGCTGCCCGTTTCAGCCTGACATCCGCCCACCGCACCCGCAAGCGACGCACGCTGCTCGATGATCAGGCCGATACCTGCCGAGACGAGCATGCCTTCCATGATCTTGTCGTCCGGAATGTTGTGGATGCGTTGTACGGTGTACATTACGCCCGGCATGATTCCGCTGGCGCCTGCCGTCGGGGCCGCCACAATTCTTCCCATGCACGCGTTCACCTCCTTCGCCGCAAGTGCACGGGCAATGAGGTCCTGGAACTCACGGCTTAAAACCGTGGTGCCCGAGTGCAGCACCTTCTTGCCGCCGTTGTCAATCATTCCCGACCGCGACCGGGTATCCTGTGTCAAGCCGGTCTCCACCGCTTCGCGCATGACCTGCCAGGCCCTGGCAAGTGTTGCAAGCACCTCCTCCCGTCCGTGGCCCTTTTGCTCTTGTTCATATTCCAGGACGACCTCATGCAAGGGAACGCTGCGTTCGCGACTGTATACGTCCCAAGACTTGAACGAATCAAATAGGAAAGACATGACGGTTGCGTTGTGTTAATGTGCCTGCCCGACTGCCCAACGACACCTTTATGTTTTGACGGCATTAGCCGGGCAGGCGGGTTA
This sequence comes from Cyclobacteriaceae bacterium, assembly GCA_036381475.1. Taxonomy (GTDB): domain Bacteria; phylum Bacteroidota; class Bacteroidia; order Cytophagales; family Cyclobacteriaceae; genus ZC4RG29. The sequence continues at coordinate 32,008 of DASVCT010000015.1, read as the reverse complement.
AAGTTGGGCCGCCCCGAGGTTGTGGGAAAGTCTTCTCGTTGCGCGCCAATGCAATATGTACCCTGAAAAAGATTTTCTGTGGCGCGCGACCAACCCTTTGACCCTAACCCGGGGCTGGTACTGCCCACTGCCTACTGCCCACTGCCTACTGCCCAACGTCTCGTACAGCGAGCGTAAACACCGACCCCTTCCCATACTCCGACTCTACGAAGATACGACTGGAAATCCTCTCCGCGGCTTCGCGTGCGATATATAATCCGAGGCCAGACCCTTTCGACGTAATGGTTCCCCGGTAGAACATGTTGAAAATCTTCTGCTGCAAACCGGGCTTGATGCCTTCTCCATTGTCTTCGATGGAGATCAGTACAAACTCGTTTTCCCGGCGTGCCGTAATCCTGACGAAGGGCTCGTGGTCGGGTGCCTTTTTCTGAAACAGGATGGCGTTGGCTAGCAGGTTGCTAAGGATCAGTCTCAACCGCGCTTTGTCATTGTAAATCTCGTCAGCGCCGTCCGTCTCCACATCGATGCGCACGTTTTCATATCCTTCCATGTATGCGAGGCCTTCCAGGATTTCCGCGCAGAGATTTTTTAGACGGATCTGTTCGATCCTTAATTCCTGGCGCTTGTTGTAGGAAAAGTCCAGAATTTCGCGAATGAGCGACTCCAGCCTGACGACACTGGTCTCGATCTTGTTGACGGCTTCCCTGGCCTCCGATGCACTGGTCGCAAGCCGGTTAATGGCTACAAGGCCGAGTATCGACTTAAGCGGCGCACTGAGATCGTGCGAAACGCTGTAAACAAAACGATCCAATTCCCTGTTGGCGAGTTCAAGCTGAGCGTTTTGCAACTGCAGCTGTTGTTCCGTGATCCGGAGGTCGGTGATGACACGTCCCGTAATCGCGGCAAATACAAAGAGGAGCGTTGTGCCGAGGAAAATGTAAATGACGTCCAACGACGCGGGGGCGCTCCCTTCTGCCAGGGTAGGGACGATATACGTGATAAGAAAAATGTACAGGTTGGTGATCACAGCACCTCCGAACCCGTGGCGCAAGGCAATGTACAGGGAAAGGATACCGTAGATGAACCAGAATTTGTCGAAGGGTATGAGGAATGTCAGGGCTGCCATCACCGCGAACACAATGCCAACTTCGACTACCTGGCGCCGTGCCGGGCGGAGCTGGGGCAGTGGAGACGAAGGTGCCCTGTAAAGGAGACCGTGGCGTTGCAGGACCGGCGTGAGGAACGTGAGCACGGGCAGGGTCAGCCCGAAGTTCGCGATGAATTCAGACAGGATATTCCGGGTGAAATACGGCAGGACCTGCGAAGGTTGCTGGTCACCGAAGTAGACTTGCAAGGTCTCTAATAATCCGATTTCTACGAGGACGGGAATCGAAATGCCAAACACGAGGAACAACAGCAGGTTCCGGATGTTCGGGAGCCAGAACTTGCCTTTGAGCCGGTAAGAAAATAAATACCATGAGAGGATCACCATCAGTGTTTCAGGAAACGCATACACCGGCCACAGCAGGATGTTATCGACGTCCCAGAGATAAGTACTCAATGTGGCATTGATGTATACCGCAGGAATCGTCCGCCAGGGTCCCCATATGTTGACGAGGATGATGGAAATTGCGGTAGGCAGGTAATAGTCGGCAACACCCTGATCGTATCGCGTCAGAATGGCCACCTGGCTTCCCAGGTGAAGCGCGATAAAGGGCACGACCCACGTCCACCAGGGAAGGCGAGCAGGTCCCGGATGCTGGATGTCAGATTTCACATGCAAAGTTGGATAACGGGGGCTGCCAGTACGATAAGATAGCGAAAGGGGGAGCTATACTGCAACCGGATTCGGTTTATCGTACGCATCTACCGGTATACAGCTGCACACCAGATTTCGGTCGCCATACGCGTTATCAATGCGCCCTATCGGAGGCCAGAATTTGCTCTCGGCCACAAAGGGTAACGGATAGGCTGCCCGGGTGCGACTGTACGGCATGTTCCATTCATCGGCGGTCACCGCCGCCGCAGTATGCGGTGCGTGCTTCAGGACGTTTCGTTCCCGATCCGCAATGCCTTCCTCCACTTCGCGTATCTCGTTGCGGATTTCAATCAGCGCATCGCAGAACCGATCAAGTTCCTCTTTGGTCTCGCTTTCGGTAGGTTCGATCATCAGCGTGCCCGGCACCGGGAAGGAAACGGTCGGTGCATGAAACCCATAGTCCATCAGACGTTTGGCGATGTCCTCGACTTCAATACCCGCCTTCTTGAAGGCGCGGCAGTCGACGATCATCTCATGAGCGCAGCGTCCTTTCGTGCCCGCGTACAGGGTGCTGTAATGACCTTCCAGCCGGCTCTTGATGTAGTTTGCGTTCAGGATGGCTATCCGCGTCGCCTGCGTCAGCCCTTCGGCGCCCATCATTGCGATGTAAGCATACGAAATGGCCAGTATGCTGGCGCTGCCCCAGGGTGCTGCCGACACCGCATGAATCGCGTAGCTACCCCCTGTTTGCACTTCTGAGTGACCTGGCAGAAAGGGGGCCAGCGCCTCACTCGCGCAAACAGGCCCCATTCCCGGGCCGCCCCCGCCGTGAGGTATACAGAACGTCTTATGCAGGTTCAGATGACACACGTCGGCGCCGATGCGCGCCGGCGATGTGAGCCCGACCTGCGCATTCATGTTGGCACCATCCATGTACACCATTCCGCCGTGTGCATGGATGATCTCGCAAATCTCGACGATCCGTTCCTCGAACACGCCGTGCGTCGATGGGTACGTAATCATCAGGCAGGCCAGATCATCTTTGTGCGCCTCGGCCTTTTGCCGAAGGTCGTCCACGTCCACCTTACCCTCGGCATCCGATTTTACGACCACGACCTGCATGCCGGCCATTACGGCACTGGCAGGATTCGTACCATGAGCCGAGGCAGGTATCAGTGCGATCGTCCGACGCTCATCGCCCCGCGATCGGTGATATGCGCGGATCACCATAAGCCCAGTGAATTCTCCCTGGGCTCCGCTGTTCGGCTGAAGGCTAACCCCGGGAAAGCCTGTGATTTCCCGAAGCCAGGCTTCCAGGTTGCGAATCATTTCCTGGTAGCCCGCCGCTTGTTCAACGGGAACAAACGGATGGATGTCAGCAAGTTCCGGCCAGGTGATGGGCAGCATCTCGGTAGTGGCATTCAGTTTCATCGTACACGATCCGAGCGGTATCATGGAATGAACCAGTGACAGGTCCTTATTCTCCAGGCGCTTGATATAGCGAAGCATCTCGTGCTCGGAATGATACCGGTTGAAGACCGGGTGTGTGAGAAAGACATCGTTCCTTCTCAGCGATTCCGGCAATGACCGCATCTGGCCGTCGGACGATCCCCCAACTGTTCCTGACGGAGCGCATGCGGTGAACACGGCAACAATGTCGTCGACATCTGATGCAGTCGTCGTTTCATCCAGGGAAATCCCCACATGCCCGTCGGCAAAATAGCGGAAGTTGATCCGGCGTTTCAGCGCTTCCGATCTGATCGTCTCAACGTTTGAAACCGCCACCTTCAACGTATCGAAGAAATGCTCGTTACGTTGTTCGAAGCCAAGGCTGCGCAACTTCTGATCCAGCGTTACGGTCAGCGCGTGTATCGCTGAGGCTATGCGCTTCAGACCTTCCGGACCATGATAAACCGCGTACATTCCCGCCATTACGGAAAGCAATACCTGCGCCGTACATATGTTCGATGTAGCTCGCTCGCGGCGTATGTGCTGTTCACGTGTTTGAAGGGCCATTCGGTAGCCGGGCTTGCCGGTAGCGTCGACGGAGACGCCGATAATTCGTCCGGGTATGTGCCTCTTGAATTCTTCACGGGTCGCAAAAAACGCGGCGTGAGGACCTCCGTATCCCATTGGTACGCCAAAACGTTGTGCCGATCCCACTACTACATCAGCACCCATCGCGCCTGGCGATTTCATCAGCGCGAGACCCAAAAGGTCGACGCCCAAAGCGACCATTACACCGTGGGCGTGTGCCTTCTCTATGAACGCCTGATGATCGCGGATGGCGCCGTTGTTGTCCGGATATTGGAGGCACACTCCGTACAGATCCGGGTCGGACAGATCCAGGGTGTCGATATCACCTACGTGGAGTTGAATGCCGGCCGGAATGGAACGTGTTTGAAGGACGTCGAGGGTTTGCGGAAAGGTGTTCCTGTCGACAAAAAATCTACGCGCTTGTGCCTTGTCGCCCTTGCGGGCGGCATACAGCATGTGCATGGCTTCGGCAGCAGCGGTGGCCTCATCCAGGAGTGATGCGTTGGCTAGTGGCAGACCCGTGAGATCGATGATCACGGTTTGAAAATTGATCAGCGCCTCGAGTCTCCCCTGTGAAATCTCTGCCTGGTAGGGTGTGTATGCCGTGTACCATCCCGGGTTTTCCAGGATGTTCCGTCGGATCACGGCCGGAGTATAACAGTTGTAGTAGCCCGTGCCTATGTAGGATTTGAAAATCTGATTCCGGGCCATCATCTTCCTGAACGCCGCCATGAAGCCGGCTTCGGAAAGCGCGTCGGGAAGCGCAAGCGGTCGTGTCAACCGGATGTTGTCCGGTATCGTCTGATCGATCAGTTCGTCCAGCGAGCCCACGCCGATCGTTTTGAGCATTTCCGAAATCTGTACGGCGTCCGGGCCGATATGACGGGATGAAAATCCGCGATTGGCCTGAGAGTCGATGTTCATTTCAAGTATCCCCTTTTCCGGCCACAAAGGTAACCGAGTCCGTGTAATTTTGGCAGCATCCCTGAAAAATGAACATCCCGCGTGTTCGCGACAGACCCTGCTGGTCAAAAAAGAATGCTATCTTGCGAAACCGGAAGTTCCTTCCGTTTATTCTGTTGGCTTTATCTTGAGCATATGCGAATCCTGTTGTTTTGTATTCCTCTTGCCCTCGGGGCTGCATTATCAATTCCAGACAGCACAGGCGTAGAAAGCTACGCCGGACGGATCACCCCCGAACGTCTTCGCGAATTTGTCGCCGTGCTGGCTTCGGATTCCCTTGAAGGGAGGGAGACCGGAACCCGCGGTCAGTACAAGGCCGCGGAATTTATCCGTGCCCATTTTGAGAAAATCGGGTTGAAAGGCCCGGCTAAGGACGGGTATTTTCAAACGCTGGAGCTTTACCAATCGGAACCGGGCGACATCTATGTGAAAGCCGGGGGAAAGGTTTTTGAACATACCGGAAAGGTCGTGTATTTCGGTAAAGCCGACTCGGGAGGAGAAGTTACGCTTCCACTTGTGTATGCAGGCTACGGACGGGAGGAGGATTTCAGCACAATCGATGTAACGGATAAGGCCGTCCTTATCCGGATCCCGGATGGCCGGCTGTACAACCTTCCCGAGGTCAGCAGGGCCCGCCAATATGGAGCGAAAATGATTTTTATTTGGAGCGTTGACAGCGAAAGAACTTTCGATGACCTCGCTTTCAGGGAACGTGCAGCCCAGTATGGCGACAGGCCTTCCCTCGAAAAGCCTAGCGTGTATGCACCAAACGCCGGCTCTTTTGTGATCGCGCCCTCCATCGTGAGTACCCTCATGGGTGTGGCGCCTGAAAAGTTGAAAGCTGTCGCCGGACAAGACCCGGCGAAAAAACCGTTGTCGGCCATTCGACCCTCCAAGGTTACTTACCGAACCGAAATGAAGGTCACCACAATTCCCACCGAAAACGTTTTGGGCTTGCTTGAAGGCTCAGACCTCGCGGAAGAAGTGGTTGTCATCTCGGCACACTACGATCACATCGGAATCAGCGAAGGGCACCGTGGGGACACGATTAACAACGGCGCCGATGACGACGCGTCGGGTACAGCTGCCGTAATGCAACTTGCCCAGGCATTCTCGGATGCCAAGCGGGACGGCAGGGGTCCCCGCCGGAGTATTTTGTTTATGACCTTTACCGGCGAAGAGAAAGGACTTCTCGGTTCATCGTATTATTCCGCGAACCCGGTGATTCCTATGGAAAACACGGTACTCGACCTGAACATCGATATGATTGGGCGGAGGGACGATGACCACGAGGACAGCCCTCCCTATGTCTACATCATCGGCACGGGAGAAAAGACGTCCGAGCTCAACCGGTTCAGTGAATGGGTCAACAACAAATACTGCGACCTGACGTTCGACTACACTTACAACGACCGCGACCACCCTACGCGATTATTTTACCGTTCCGACCACTGGAACTTTGCAAAACACGGGGTGCCTATCATCTTTTACTTTGACGGGCTCCATAGAGATTATCACAAGCCCAGCGATGAGGTCGATAAGATCGAATTTGACTTGTTGGCAAAGCGCGCGCAATGTATATTCTACACGGCATGGGAAGCTGCTAATCGCGACGAACGACTTTCAGTTCCGTGAAAAGTCTGAATTAGGATTCGTAGGATTACGGGATTAATAGGATGAGGATTCGAAGGATTATTGGATAGGATGGTCACGTGAAGAAATTACGTGCCAATAACTATTCAACCACTCACCTCTTCAACCCTTCAATCTTTCTTTAATCAAGAGGTACGTTCACGTGACGTTCTGCGTGGTAGGAAGAGCGTACCAGCGGACCTGCTTCTACATATTTAAGTCCTCGTTTCAGACCCTCTTCCTTGTACATGGCGAAGGTATCCGGGTGGATGTACTCGATTACTTCGTGATGTAGCCGCGTCGGTTGAAGGTACTGACCCAGCGTTAGGATGAGCAGGCCGTTTTCAACGAGATCATCCATTGCCTCCAACACCTCATCTTTGGTTTCCCCGAGGCCCAGCATGATCCCCGACTTGGTCCGCTTGCCGAATTCCCGAATCCTTCTGAGCTCTTCCAGGCTGCGTTCGTATTTTGCCTGCGGACGAACGTTGCGATAAAGTCGCTTCACGGTTTCCATGTTGTGCGAAACCACTTCCTGGCCGCCGGAGATCATTCGTTCCAGCGCATCCCAATTGCCCTTGGTGTCGGGTATCAGCGTCTCGATCGTGGTTTCCGGATTCAGTTTTTTCGTTTGCACGACGGTCTGATACCAGATCTCGGCTCCACGGTCCTTCAACTCATCGCGGTTAACTGATGTAATCACTGCGTGTTTCACGCCCATCTTCTGAATGGCCTCCGCCACACGACGGGGCTCATCGGTATCGTATTCCGTGGGCCTGCCTGTAGCCACAGCGCAGAACGTACAGCTGCGGGTACAGATGTTGCCGAGGATCATAAACGTTGCCGTCCCCGCGCCCCAACATTCTCCCATGTTGGGACAATTGCCGCTTTCGCAGATGGTGTGCAGTTTGTGTTGGTCGACGACCCTTCTTACACGCGCGTAGTCCGGCCCGACGGGAAGCTTTACGCGAAGCCAGTCGGGTTTCTTTTTTCGTTGTGGGTCGCCAGAAATAACAGGTAGCTCAATCATTGGAATTCGTTCACATAGAGAGGCGTCAGGATAAAAACACGCCGGCCGGCCAATTAGTTTTGACCTGGCATCAGGCGCCGATGAGTTCCTTGTAGGCCTCGGCAGACAGTAACCCGTCGATTTCCGCCGGATTGGTAACCTCCACTTTTATCAGCCAACCTTCCCCATAAGGGTCTTCGTTGACCTTTTCAGGGCTGTCTTCCAGCAGCGGGTTCAGTTCGATAACTTTTCCACTCACTGGCATAAAAAGATCGGACACGGTTTTGACCGCTTCTACTGTGCCAAATACGTCGTGTTGCGAGAGTTCCTGGTCTTTAGTCGTGATATCGAGGTAAACGATGTCGCCCAGTTCACCCTGGGCGAAGTCGGTAATGCCGATCGTTGCGCTGGTACCTTCAATTTTGATCCACTCGTGATCTTTGGTGTACCGGAGTTGTTCTGGAATATTCATTCAAGCATTTTTTAAGCCGGGGCAAAATACGGAATTTTCAGCGATGACGTATGGTGCGTCGTATGATGTTACTGGGCCAGGTTAAAGCTCACCCGCACGCCAAAGCGGGTTGTCGACCGCGGGAAGGAGCTTGTAATGAGGGGTTCGTTCACGGTTCTTTCAAAATATCCCTGTACCGTGAGCTTTTCGTTGAGGGCATAATTGATGGATGGCCGCAGCTGGAAGTTGATGTTGCCATTGGTGACGGTGCCGGGTTCACCGATTTTGCGTTGCAGGGTCTTCGTATCAGAAATTGTCAGGTTAAGGCGGAAGGTGATGTCGTTCTTTAGAACCACCGTTCGCCCTTGCGTCTTGAAGGGAAGCCGCATGTTGTTCTTTGTATAGCCAAGTTCAAATGAAATGTCCTTGCTGTTCACTTCAGAAACCTGTGCATTGGAAATATTGAGCGCGAGGTCACGCTTCGTACGGTATTGAAGATTTGCCGACAACCTGCTCTTTGTGCGGACGTTGATGCCGATCAGTGGAGCGAACTGCTCCGAGATAAGCACCTGGTTAATGACATACACGGGGATGGCCTCGCCATTATCGTTGATGCCGAAATATCGCCGGTTGTAGTCTTCGATGGGAATGTTCAAGCCCAGGTAGTCCGGATTGCTGTATTGAAGGGAGTTTGAATAGTTGATGACCGAATAGGACGATGTGTATGCGTGTGTTATCGAGATCATTTGAAATGCGTCCCGGAGCGCCGGCAATTTACTTAACCCGGTATACTCGACCCGCCAGTTGGGCAACGGCGAACTGGGAAAAGGAGAGAGGCCTATCGTGTGCGCATCCTGACCCGTGTAGGCGGCGATAAACGCGGGGATCAGCACATCTTGCGACGCGGTATCGAATTCCGGCTGTCCGGTGATCAGGGCAAAGCGGTTGCGAATGATCTCCAGGTTCTCTTCAAAAGCGTGAAATGCAGACGACTCCTTATCGTCATTGTCGCTGTTAAACGCCGTGCGTATCGCCATTGTCGATATTCTGTAGCTGCCGCTTCTGCTGGGGTTGAGCGAAGCAAACCCGTAATCGTCGGCGGCGGGATTGTCGGGATCGAACCGGAAAATCTCCTGGTAAGCGGTCATCGCATCTTTCTTCACATCCACGGTAATTCGAAGGTCCGGAGTCGGCTCAACGTTGGCCCGAAGGTTCAGCGAAGTGGTTCGCGACTGTGTGAATGGGATCGTCAGGCTCCTTTGCTGCACCAGCCAATTGTTACGTGCCGCGTCAAAACGAATGTCGGGATCCTGGTCGCCAAGGATAAAACCCCATCCCGGCGCATTGAAATCGCGGTCCATGCCAAAGAGCCACGGCGACGGCGTAAAGCCGGGAAGGATCGTTCCCTCTGATTTCGTGTAGGTACCGTTAACGGAACGCAACGACATGATCAGCCTGAACAGCCCTCTGATGGCAGACGGCGTCTTCCGCGTGGTGTCCTGCTGCGGCTGAGGCTGCTGCCTTCCGCCCGTAGGAACCCGGGATGGAGGCCGCGGCGGCGTGTTGATCTCCCTGAGAAACTTGCTCTTGTTATACAGCTTTACGAGGTCGATGGTGCCGGAGAAGTTCTGTTCACGATTGTTTTGGATCGTGTTCCTGAAGTCCAGGCTGTCCGGTATATCCTGCTCGCCGGTCTGTATGGTAATGGAGTCGGGCTTGTTCAGAGGCCCCGCGCGCCAGTTGTAACTTGCTGAGTAACGGTAGTCTGCCCGCAGCCAGTCGACGATGGGAATTTTATCGAGGGGAAGGGTATAGTTGACGGCGACGCTCTGATCAAAGTTTTTCATCCGTCCAAACTTCTTGAGGTTGTCGATGACCTCGTTGCGTTTTTCTTCCGTGTCGAGCTCGCCCTCCGGTTCGTCCACCACAGCGTTGGCGCGCGCGTTGTAGTCGAGCGTGAGATTTTTCGACAGCGCCCACCGGAGGTTGTAGGTCCGGTTGAAGATGAAATACTTCTGGTAGTTGGAGAAGTCGCCCAGATCGCCATCATTTCGATAAACATATTTACTGAACGAACGATCCAGATCGGCCCGTACCCCGATGTTTGAGGGCATCAACCCGACGTTGAAATCCTTGATCAGCCGGAGCCAGGGCGAGTTAAGTCCTTTTGCGTTCTTAAAGGGTTCGACACCCGTTGCTTTTGGTGCGAAGTTGTAGGCAACGGATGCCCTGTGTTGCAGGTTGAGCTGTTCCTTGATGTTAAAGTTCGTGCGCGTGGCTTCGCTGAACGCGTAGCTGAAGGAAAGGTTTTCGATATCGTATATGTGCGACACCGCGTCGGGTTTCACCTTGACTTTCCTCACATTGGTGAAATTAAGACTTCGTCGAATGGACTCATCGCGAATGAGGTCGACGTAATTGTTGCGTTCCTCGCTTGTGTTGAACGATCGCAGGGTGGCGTCCAGTCGCACGTCAGGATTGGCGGGATCGAACTGCGGATTACTGACGCTACGCTCATAACTCACAAACATCGGTATGCGTATACCCGTATTGCCCGGCAACAGCTTGTCGACGTTCACATTCGCGGCCACATCGTAGGCGGTAGACTCGTCGCGCGTGCGCTCCATGATCTTGGAACTTACACTTCCGAAGCCGAACGTGGTGTGCCGGAACGCACCAGTGATTGTCGCGAAGTCAGCAAGTTTGGCGTTCAACGTGGCATTAACAGCCCATCCCGGCGTCCGGTCAAAATCCGTAAGCCTGAGCTCGTTCGCCCAAACGCATGCCGAATGAGAACGCCGGTCCGCGGTGCGGGGATTGCGGACGCCGATCATGATGAGTCGTATTCCGCTGAGATCCGGACGTCCCAGGATCCGGATATGATGGCGGCCGACCGGTTCGCCCTCGTACACCTCGGTCAGCGGGAAGCCTTCGCGGTCACGGCGAACCTTGAGGGCGGTGAGCTCATTGAGTTCAAGATCGATTTCATTTTCTTCCGGCCATATTTCGCGAATGTCCGGATTGGCTGGATTGGTTACACGGCTTACCTTGAGGGGTATCTCGATCTCGTAGTAGTTCTGGTCGAAATCGGTTCCCAACCGGATAAAGGCAGTGAGGTCATCGTCTTCCGATTCGCTGTCGGCGTGGAGAAACATCTTGATGCGACCGTAGTTGAACAGGTCGGCGTCGATATTCTTGTAAATCGCCCGCGCGTCTCCATCGAGCAGGTCGTCGACACAGAACTGCACCGACTGCTCGTTGAGGAATCTCGTGATGGTTGATGTATTATCGCGGTCGCGTACTACATCCGGAGGTATCCGGTAAGGCGATTTATTATTGTCGGGATCTGCCGACGAATTCTCTTCCAGGTTTACCACCGATACCGTGAAGTTGTCGAGGTTGGGTTCCGGCGTTTCAATGAGACCGCTTTCCCACAACTGACCTGGGTACCTCCTCCAGCGGCTGCCGACCATCCTGAAGTTCGCAAAGCGCAATACGACAGGCTGGGCGAAATCGGTCAGCACCATCCGCACATAGCGTATCGATTTGAACCCGCTGATATTGCCGTAGCGATTTTCGAATTCCCGGACAGGGATACGGAACAGGTACCATGTGACCGGCTCTTTAGTCCCCGTCGCCCTCGTATCAATCCGGTCGACGATGTATTCAGAGCCCACCCGCAACTGACCGGGACGGAGATCGATGTCGTATTCATAGTACTCCTCCAGCTCATTCAGTGTGTTGTCTGCATTGAGGTCCTCGTTGTCGGGATAGGGACTCCCCGAGCGGGCCACTACATCATTCCCCGCTATCGGCGTGTTGTTCTCCATCCCGTTGATGTTCTTATAGCGAACAAGGATGGGCGCCTTGGCACTGTCAAGGTCCGTTCCAAGGAAATATTTGAAATCATCGGCCGAGGGGTCAAGCTGAATCCTTTCCCGAGCTTGCAGAGAAAGCCCGGCAACGGCATTCATAAAGTCCTGGAATTTGGTAGCCTCCTTGTCGTTGGGGATACCGTCAAGTCCGACATCCTGGTTTGCCCGGGCCTGTGAGGAATTGTCGAATGCGTTTGTAAGATACTGCTGGGTCGTGACGTAACCCCACTCGGTTTCCGTGGCGCCCGCGGCCAGGTTGCCGTCGGCGGGCAGACCGTTTTCGAATCCGTGCTTGTTGTCGGGTATTACATCCTCCGAAATGCTTCCCAGCTGAAAAATGAGCTTTCCACCCGTCGTGTTTGGCTTGTCATTTATCCCATCATTGACTTTTCCGTTGTCGGTGTTTATGAAAGGATCCAGCAGCCAGAATTCAACGTACTCGATGTTCGACTTGTCGAAGTCCACTTCGGTACGTATGGCGTTCGTGATCGCGCCGAAGTTATCACGCGGGTTGTTGAAGAATCCGAGATTGTTCAGGTTAGGATTGAAGTTGTATGGGCCCCGTTCCGCCGGATAGTAGGCTACGTCGAAGATCGGTTCGTAGGGTTGTGCTTGTTCGGGATCTCGATCAGGAAAAATTTCCTGGGGACTGACGGCTCTTTCGTAATGATTGGTGATGTCTCCGAGGTGCGACGGCTTCGACACGCCACCGCCGCTTGCCCCGCGATAAAACACATTGTCAATTATGTACCAGGCGAGCTTTGCCCTTCGGTAGCCAGCCTCGATGGTGTTTGCGCCACCGCTGGGATCGAAGCGTGAGTCTTCTGTTTTGGGCACTGCGCCGAGTTTCCAGCTCTGCGGGCTCATCAGCGAATATGGCGTGGCGGTGTTTTCAAAGTCGTCGAGGTAGGCCGTGCCCTCGCCGTCGATGACGTTGGAGGTTCCCGGTAGTAATTGCGCGAACTCGCCGCTGAAGTTTATCGATGATTGTTCCTTGGTCTGCAGGATGGGGATGGCGTCAACCAGTTTCGTCAGCAGCCGGCTCTCTTTGTTTATATTGAAGTCGAGCCCATACATAAGGTTTCGGGCCGGCTCGGTGCCGATCTGATTGCGGCTGATCAGCGGTCGCTCATTATAATAGAGTACCGTCGACCCAACGTTGATGTCGTCGTTGACGGTATAGTCGAAACGCGTTCCCAGCAAGGTGCGCGTTTGAAAGGCAAACGGATCCGACTGTTCGTAGTCAATTGTGATGTTCTTCCCGCTGCTGAGAATACTTTCATCCAGGATGGTAACCTTGCCGAAAGTGTAATCGACCGTGAATTGTGAATTTTCAAGTAGCGGTATGCCTCCGGCGTAGACACGCACCGAACCGGGTGTCACGCCGAATCCCGGGATGAGAATTTCCTTCGATGATCCGGCGCTGTACTGGCCGACGAGGAAAAACTTGTTCTTGGTGGAGAACAATTCCGCCTCCGCCTTTGTGGTTCGGTAGAGGGTGTCGTAGGAATATTTTTCGATCAGCTGGTCGCGATTGGGCTCCGGCTGGAACGCTTCCCTAAGCGCGTCTTTGAACGGTTCGAGGTAAGGAAATATGATGAGGCCGTTCGCGGCATTGATCGTGATGCCTTCCACGAAGTCGAAGTTTCCATCGCGTTGAGGATCGTTTACCGGGTTGAGTTTGTCCAGGCCGAAAATTTCGATGAGCTGCCGGTTCCGCACGAACTGTCCTTCCTGGAGTTGCGGGTTGTCGATGCCCGTGCGGTCATCGCGATAGATCACGCGCAGCTGAAAGCCTTCCTGTGTGAGTTGGTTCACGTTAAGGCTGTAGATGTTCTTCATCATGAGATCCCAGGTGGGGATGATGACATTCTGGGCGTCGCGAATGGCAATCTTTCTCGGCCGGAGCAACTTGAGGAAGATGACTTCGTTGTCTTTCAGGTTGCTGTAGTCCTCTGACAACTCGCCTACTTTGAACACGCGGCCGTTGTAGGTGTACTCGTAGGCCACAGCCAGTGCTTCATCGTTCTGAAGTTTCCGGGTCAGCGTGATATATCCTAGTTGGGGGTGGAAGGTGTATTCGGTTGGGGCGAGCCTGCGAGCGCCGGTGATCTTTTCGTAGTCCGTGCCGTTCACGAGGCCCTTGCTTGCGAGTTGGCCATCGATATCGCCGGAACGGTTCAGACCCGTGACATAAGAGAACAGGTCGTTGGCTTCGTTCGCGTTCGGCGATCCGGGTACTCTTCCCTGCACGTTGGCATTGTAAACCCGGCTTCCTTCGCCCAGGTCCATGAGGCCGATTACATTTCGCAGCGTTTGCGTGTCGTTGTTGCGGTTGAGTATATACACCTCGACGCGCGTTACGTTTACGCCGGAAGTGATCTGCGGTGGTATCGCGATCCACTTTCGGTAGTTGTCACGAAAGAAATGACCCAGAAAAAAGTGGCGGTTTTCGTCATAGTTTGATGCAATGATCTCGAACGGTCGTCCCTGTCCGCTTGAGCCCCCGGGGATTTCAATCGACGACACCTTTCCGCGCTGCGTTGATGCGATGGCCGTAACGTTGAGTTTGCCGAACTGGAACTGGCCCTTCACGCCGAACAGGTTCTGGGCACCCTGGATGAGCGTGTTGTTCAACGGAAGGCTCACGTTCCCGATTTCAAGTTTCTGGAGTATGTCTTCCTTATAGCCCGTGTACTCGACCTTCATATTGTTTTGAAAGTCGAATGAGTTGTTGTTGTCGAAATTTGCTGTGACGGCGAGCTTTTCTCCTATCTTCCCCGTCACGTTCATGTTGATCTGCTGATCGAATTCGAACCCACCGTTGCGTTGCTGACGAATGGGTATCGCCGGGTTGTCGATACGCTGGAATGACGCGCCGAAGTCGAGTGTAACCATTCCGCGCGGAATCAGCTCGATGTAGCTGCCGCCGAAGATTCGGTCGAGTACCGGGCTTATGAATATTTTCGGTGTGAAGCCTCGTCCGCTTACGGCGCTTTCACCATCGAGTGCCCGGGAGCGTGTCTGAAAGTAGTCCTTCAACATCGTTCGTTCCTGGTACTGGTTGAATTCCTCGAACGACATCGTAGATGGTGGCCTGAACGGCACGGTGCCCATGCGCTCTCGGATGGAGTAGTTCAGCGAGGTGTCGATTTCCAATTCCAGGTTCAGGCGGTCAGGATTCATCAGGAAGAATGGCGTCTCGTACGTCGGGTTCGAGAAGGGATCGCCGTAACGATCGGAAGGCGTGAAGGTCGGGCGCGTGCTGGGAGTGTAGGGACCAAGCGTATCCGCAGGTACGTTCGTTGTATCAGGTTGCTGTGCGAAGGTTGTGACAGGAAATGCCAGTGCAACCAGACAGGCGATGCAAAGTCGTCTCAAAGTAAGGCCAACCTGATACTGGGAACACTCAACCTTCAAACGTACTAAGCGTTTTTTAATGCTTGCTTGACTAAATCTTCTAAGGTAATGGTTATTCCTGATTTTTTCAGGACGGCATCCACACTTTTCTCAGCCGCTGCTTTTGGTAGGCCCAGCGTGAGCAATGCTGATAACGCCTCGTTGCGCAAAGTATTGCGGGGATCAACTGAAATAGTCGCTCCCTCTTCCAGGGATTCTTTTTTCAGCTTGTCGCGAAGTTCAATGATAACCCGTTGTGCCGTTTTCGCGCCGATTCCTTTCACAGCCTGAAGTGATGTAACATCTTCTCGAAGTATGGCGCTCTTTAGTTCCTGGATCGTCAGGTAGGAAAGCATGACAATGGCTGTGTTTGGACCGACGCCAT
Source organism: Cyclobacteriaceae bacterium (assembly GCA_036381475.1). Lineage (GTDB taxonomy): Bacteria > Bacteroidota > Bacteroidia > Cytophagales > Cyclobacteriaceae > ZC4RG29. Next base: position 16,498 of record DASVCT010000015.1, on the reverse strand, counting down.
TGACCGAGATCAACAGTTGAAACAGTCGCTTTTCCGGAACGCTGCTGAAGCCGTACAATATGTGAGCGTCTTCGCGTACCGCCAGGTGCGTATGGATCCGCACGCGTTCCAGGTTCTTGATGGCTGCGTACGTTTGGAGGGATATCTGTAGCTGGTATCCGACACCGTTGACGTCGACGTGTACAAACGTGGGTTCGCAATGAACCAACTTTCCATCAAGAAAGGCAATCATAAAAAAATGCTACAGCCGGGTTTGAATCCGAAATATCACGAGAACCGCACACAAATCAAAAACCGCCGGGCCAGCCGACCTTTTCGGCGCTCAGCGGTTGCACCGGGCTTCGGATTTCAGACCGCTGCGCCGGGGTCGCGTTTCTGTGCGTCGACGACAGCGATGGCCGCCATGTTGACAATTTCACGTATGGAACTTCCCAGCTGAAGGATGTGAACGGGCTTCTTCATGCCCAGGAGAATGGGGCCTATGGCTTCTGCGCCACCAATTTCCATCAGCAACTTGTACGCGATGTTGCCGGCGGCGAGATTTGGGAAGATAAGCGTATTCGCGCCCGTTTCGGCAAGCGCGCTGAAAGGATAGGTCTCTTTCTGTATGACGGTGTCAAGCGCCACGTTCGCCTGAATGTCGCCCTCGACGATAAGTCCGGGATTGTTGGCACGTGCCAGCTGTACAGCTTTCCGTGTTTTCTCCGGGATGTCACCTTTCGATGAACCGAAGTTGGAGTAGGAGAGTACGGCCACACGCGGTTCAATGTCGAAGAAGCGAACACCCCGCGCCGTGAGGTTGATGATCTCTGACAACTCCTCGGCAGTTGGATCGACGTTTACAGTAGTGTCGGCGAAAAAGTAGCTTCGCTTTTTGTTCAGGATGATGTACATGCCCGCAACACGGTCAACGCCTTCTTCGACACCGATAACCTGCAGCGCAGGAAGGATGGTCTTCGGATAGTCTTTCGTGAGACCTGATACCAACGCGTCCGCATCTCCGGTCTCTACCATCATTGCGCCGTAATAATTGCGCTCACGCATGAGCCTGAGACAATCCTGGTAAGTAAATCCTTTCCGCTGCCGCTTTTCATAAAGAATCTTTGCATAGCGTTCCACCATTTCCTTTTCCGCGGTCGGATAAATGATCGGACACCCGTCAAGGTCAAGATGGTACTCCTGGATGAGGGCGGTAATCTCCTTTTTACTGCCAAGCAGGATCGGCTCGGCAATCTTTTCATCCTTCAGGATTTGCGCAGCTTTAAGAATTTTATGATGTGTGGCTTCCGCGAATACCACTCGTTTGGGATTCCGCTTCGCGCGATCAATGACGTGCGACATCAGCTTTTGGTCGATCCCAATCCTTTGTTGCAACTCCACGTGGTATTCACCCCAGTCCTTGATCGGGCGGGTCGCTACGCCGGAATCCATTGCCGCCTTTGCTACCGCCGGAGCGATACTTGTGATCAGCCGCGGGTCCAAAGGTTTAGGGATGAGATAATCGCGACCAAACTGGAGCTTGGGTGTGCCGTATGCTTTCGCGACAATGTCGGATACCGGTTCTTTGGCAAGACTTGCCAGCGCGTGGACGGCGGCAAGTTTCATCGCTTCGTTGATCTCGCGGGCACGGACGTCCAGCGCGCCGCGAAATATGTAGGGGAAACCCAGCACGTTGTTGACCTGGTTGGGATGATCCGACCGTCCCGTTGCCATGATAATGTCGCTGCGCGTTTGGAGCGCCAGGTCGTAGTTGATTTCCGGATTCGGATTCGCAAGCGCGAACACAATCGGATCTTTCGCCATGTTGCGCAGATCCTCCGGCGTAATTGCATCGGCTACCGACAGCCCGACGAATACATCGGCTCCGATCATCGCTTCACGCAACGTGGAAACATCGCGGTCGGTTACGAACTGCCGCTTGATCTCGTCGAGATTGTTCCGGCTCTTGTTGAGTACGCCCTTGCTGTCACACATCACGATGTTCTCACAGCGAGCGCCCAGTGCAATGTACAGCTTCGTGCAGCTGATCGCAGCGGCACCAGCGCCGTTCACAACGATCTTTATGTCCTCGATTTTTTTTCCGATGAGCGAAAGAGCGTTGAGCAGGGCCGCCGCAGAAATGATCGCCGTCCCGTGCTGATCGTCGTGCATGATGGGGATTGAAAGCTGACGTCGCAGTTCAGTTTCAATTTTGAAGCATTCCGGCGCCTTGATGTCTTCGAGGTTGATGGCGCCAAACGTAGGTTCGAGCGCCTTGACAATGGAAATGAACCGGTCCGGGTCTTCTTCGTTGATCTCGATGTCGAAGACATCGATCCCCGCAAAGCGTTTGAAAAGAACGCCCTTGCCTTCCATTACTGGCTTGGAGGCTTCCGGTCCGATGTTGCCGAGCCCGAGTACCGCTGTGCCGTTGGTGATGACCGCGACGAGATTGCCCTTCGCTGTGTATTTATAGACGTCATCCTTGGTGACGGCGATCTCTTTGCAGGGTTCGGCCACACCGGGAGAGTATGCAAGAGCGAGGTCGAGCTGCGAGCTCAATATTTTGGTAGGTACCACCTCGATCTTTCCGGGCTGACCCTGTATGTGATAGTTCAGGGCATCCTCCCTGCGAATCTTAATTGACATGGCTTAATCTTGGTCCGGTAAGCAAAGATAGAAAACTACCTTCGAAGTGTTGTTGTTTGTTGATCCATGGACCCCACATACCCTATACACCTATACACGTAGGGCCTCTCACCCATCCCCCTAATCTGTGGACCCCCTATACCCCCTATACCCCTATACACCCTATACCCTTATACACCCTATACCCTTATACACCCACACACCCTGCACCACTTATTCCCTTATTCCCTTATTCCCTTATTCCCCTATTCCCCTATTTCCCTATTTCCTTATTTCCCCTTCTCCCCCTTCTCCACCGTCTTAAACGTATGGATAATCGCCTCAAGCTCGCGCATGATTTCGCGCTGCGCCTTGCTGGGACTGTAGGTAAAGCCCTCGACATAATACAGCTTGCCACCAGCCGGGTCGGCTACTGCAATTCCGACGAAAGGTCCGCCCATGCTCTTGTTGTTGGTGCGCCAGATGCCGCGTACTTCCATGGCATACTGATCATTCAGAGTCGTTTGTTTGGCGACGACAGGAAGGAACGGCACCTCTCGTTCCGTCATCACATAACTGATCGGATTACTGGGATCGGCGTACAGGTATTTTCGCGCCACCTCATCGCGCCAGGCAATGATGCTGTCAGGTAGCAACTGGTATTCGCTCTCATAAGGCTTGACGGCCACGAACACATCCTTGTCGATTTCTACTTCGATACGTCGGAACCACACAAAGTCCGGCTGCTGGTCTGCCACTACGTAGCCGAAAGGAAAGCGAAGAGATACCTTATATTCCTTTTCAAGAAAATCTGTGAGTTCCCGCGTCGATCGCGTTCTCGTAATGGTTTGTTCTAGCCGTTCGCGTTCTACATTGTTGAAGAAGTTCACAAGCGTGGCCGCATGCGTTCTGAGATGGCCTATCAGTTGCTGCTCGTTCGTGCCAAACAGGTACATCACCACCTGTCCCCGTGAATGCACATCCCGGGCTGTAGTATGGAAAAAGGTAGTGTCTGCGCGGATATTGTTAAGGGATTCCGGTGTGAAGTTGCTCATGATGCGGCGGGATCCCTGCGTGTTTTCGTCAAGGGTGAACACGTACATGATGTTGCGCAGATGGGTAAGCAAATCTATCCGTGCCGATGGGTGCACGGGGATGAGGTCGAAATATTTTTCATCGTGAGGCAGTCCGGGTATGTCCCCTGCAAACACTTCACGTATGGCGTCGCCGAGGGGTCCTCGCCACTGTGTCGTATCGATAACGACCAGGATGTCACCGGGTGCCCCTGTGGCCCGTGGCAAATTTTCCGGGTTGGGCTTTGAGTTGCAGGCGGCAAATACTACGGGCAGAATAAAACAAATACGGACCAGTTTGAGCATGGTTGACAGCGTTTTCCGAAATAATGCGAAGGTTAGGCGATAGTCACGCTGCGCGCGGGGCGGAGGCGCTGCCCCTAAGCTAACTAAATTCCCAATACCAGTTTTTGTCCGGCCTGAATCTTATTGCCGTTAAGATTGTTCAGGGATTTCAGTTTTTCGATAGTGAGCCCCTCAAACTTCCTCGAGATGTCCCAAAGTGTGTCTCCGGGTTGTACCACGTACGTTTTGGAATTGGGTATGGGGTTCGATGTTTGTGCAGCGGAGGCTACGGCGCCGGATTGGGATGGTTTCAGCCAGATATTGAGGCGCTGGCCTATGCGAATGGTGTTGCTGGAGAGATTGTTCCACTTCTTGATGTCGCTCACGCGAACGTGGTAACGGAGCGCGATGGATCCGAGCACGTCGCCGCTGCGCACCTTATACACAATACGGTCGCGGCCATAGGTACTGCCGGGCGTATTTCGAGCCAGCATTTCAAGTTCTTTCTTGCCGACCTTCGAAGCGGAGTCGAGTATCGCGACGCGATTGTCATGCAGCTGTTCCTTAGCCAGCACAGGAATGTAGACGACGTACGGCTTCTGCGTGTCCGGAAGTGCGTTATGCTTAACGGACGGGTTCAGCTTTTGCATGTCCTCCAGGCATATGCCGGTAAGTTTTGCGAATGTCTCGAAGTGGAGGTACCGGTTTACCATCAACGTGTCGGCCGCCATTAGCATTTCCTGTCCCTCGTCGATGAAATTGTGCTGGTCGAGGTAGTTGAGCGTGTAAATCATGGCGACAAACTGCGGAACGTACGAACGCGTTTCGCGGGGGAGATAGTTGTAGATCTCCCAGAATGTTTTCTTGTAGCCGGAACGGCGGATGGCGCGGCGTACATTGCCGGGACCGGTATTGTATGCGGCCAGCGCCAGCTCCCAGTCGTCGAACATCCGGTGCAGGTCGCGAAGGTAGCGACAGGCAGCATCCGTCGCCTTTTCAGGATCCATGCGCTCGTCAAGGTACCAGTCGTGATGGAGGCCGTAAAACCTTCCGGTTGCCGACATGAACTGCCACAATCCAACCGCTGAAACGCGTGACACTGCACGCGGGTTAAGAGCAGATTCAATGATCGATAGGTATTTAAGTTCGTCGGGGAGGCCGTACTTCGCCAGGTAGCGTTCGAATATCGGAAAGTAGAGATTCTTGCGGCGCATCATAAGCCGCGTGTAGTCTCGATCCTTTACCGTGAAATAGTTGATGAAGGCGTGTACTCTTTCGTTGTAGTGCAGCGGGATCTCTCCTTCAATGCAGGCCAGGCGATCGCGTATCAGGGCCGGGCTGTCGTCGCCGGGAATATACTCCAGGTCGGCCGGTGCGGCAAAATAAACAAAGTCGGCCGTGTCCTCCTTGGAAAGAATTTCCTCTTCCGCCGCGGCGAGCTCCAGTGAGTCAACCTGCACCGAATCCCCTGCCGTGAGAGAAAGTGTATCCAGCTGAAGGACCATTTCGTCCGGGAGCTCCTGTGCCATGGCGGCATGGATCCCGAGGGTCGCCAGTAAAAAAAATATCCCCCTACGCATTTTTTTCTTTATCTCTGTCCTCTTTACCGTCCGGGATCCATTCGCAGAATCTCCCTGGAAAAATTAAAAAGTTTAGACTCTTCAAAGTCGTCGGTCAAAACCTGCATTCCGACCGGCAAACCCGAATTATCAGACCCACAAGGTAACGAAATTGCGGGAATTCCGGCAACGTTGGCCTGTACCGAAAACAGGTCCGCCAGGTACATTTCCACCGGTTTTTCCACGTGTTCCCCCAATTTAAACGCTGTAGTGGGGGTAATTGGCATAATCATGAAATCATACATGCGAAGGATTTCCTTCATTTTGTCGCGTATGATGCGCCGTACCTTTTGGGCTTTGGTGTAATAGGCGTCGTAATAGCTGGCACTCAGGACGAACGTTCCCAGCAGAATTCTGCGTTGTACCTCCTTTCCAAAGCCCTCGGACCGGGTCTTTTTGTAGAGCGCCTGGAGGTCATGCGACGCCGGGCTCCGGTAGCCGTACCGCACCCCGTCGTAACGGGCCAGATTTGAGCTCGCTTCTGCGGTGGCCAGTATGTAGTAGGTGGGGAGTACGTATTCGGTCAACGGCAACTCTACTGGTTCGACGCTGTGGCCCGCTTCCCGGATCTGTTCTACCCGTGCCGCCAGCGCGCTTCGTATTTCCGGCTGGATGGCCGGAGCATCTTCGATGCCGCTCATGTAGGCCACACGATATTTTCTCGCCGGACGCTGTTCCAACTCCTGAACGTAAGGTGGGACCGCCTTACGGGACACGGTACTGTCAAAGGAGTCAGGTCCGGAGATCACCTCCAGGACGAGTGCGACATCTTCAATGGCGGTTCCAAGAATGCCGATACAGTCAAACGATGAGCCGTAGGCTACCAGTCCGTGTCGGGAAATACGGGAATAGGTCGGCTTGAGGCCAATCACACCGCAAAATGCCGCGGGTTGCCGGACTGATCCTCCGGTATCCGAACCGAGGGAGACGCGGCACATGCCGGCAGCCACTGCCACGGCCGATCCCCCGGAAGAGCCTCCGGGTACACGGGTCGGGTCTGCTGAGTTCAGGACCGGTCCGAACGCCGAGTTTTCGTTGGACGAGCCCATGGCAAATTCGTCGCAATTCTGGCGTCCGATGATAATGGCGTCCTCATCGATTAACCGCTGCACTGCGGTGGCCGTGTACTGGGCAACAAATCCATCGAGGATCCTGCTGCCTGCCTGAAGGGGGTGATCTTTGTATGAAAGGACGTCCTTGATACCGACTACCAGGCCCGCGAGCCTGCCGGCGGTATTCGATTTTATTTTCTGGTCAATCTGTGCTGCGCGCACAAGTGCCTCCTCTTCATAAACGCTGAGGAAGGCGTTCAGATGAGCGTGCTTGTGGATGGTGTCCAGGCTTTGCTGGACTAAGTCTTTACAGGATAGGGTGCCGCTCTTCAGTTCGTGTTGAAGGTCACGAAGGGTGGCGTGGGTATGCACTTATTTCCCCTCTTCCAGTTTTTCGACCTCCTTGCCAGCCTGGTCAACTTCCTTTTTTACGTCGTTGACGGCGTCTTTGAACTCGCGAATGCCACGTCCGAGACCCTTGGCGAATTCAGGAATCTTCTTCGCACCGAAAAAGATCAGTACAACAAGACCGATCAAAATCCATTCGCCCATTCCCGGCATGGAGATAAGCAATATTCCGTTCATTCCGTTCATAAAATGTGTGGATTAAGGGTGTAAAGATAGAGTATAATGTTGGAACGAAAAAATGAGGAAATCGGTGCACTTTCCTGTTTCTATTCGTGAGGAAAGGCAAAAACCAACCCTGTGCGGCCTAAATCAGAGACGCCCCAGCCACTGCTGTGGATCGAGCGGCGTTTTGTCCTTGTAAATGCGGAACCGCAACTCGGAAACACCGTCGCTGTTGGTCATGACTTCGCCGATTTCTTCATTGGTGGAGACTTTTTGCCCCGTCCGGACAAAGACCTCTTTGAGGCCGGAATAAACCGTAAAATAGTTTCCGTGATTGATGATGACCGAGTTTCCGATTGTGGGCATAACAGCAACCGCACGGACTACACCCTCAAAAATTGAATGGACCTTTTCGCCTTTCTTGGTCTGAATGTTTACACCTTCATTTTGGAGGATGACCCCCTTCAGCACCGGATGCTGCTGGCGTCCGAAACCCAGCGACACGAATCCTGATACGGGATAAGCAAACTTTGATTTGTTCTCTTCAAAATTGGAGGAAAGAGCGACGCTTTCCTTCGAAGATTCGCGCTTGGCCCGGGCCAGCTCTTCGCGAATGATCTCCTCGATTTTCTTGTCGAGCATCGCGATGGTCTTCTTCGTGCTCTCCAGATCCTTGCGCAGCTTTTTTTCTTCCTTAGCCAGCGCCTTCACGAGGTTGTTTTGTTTCTTCCTGAGTTCGGCGAGGTTCCGGCTCTCGTCCATCTGTTCGTTAAGAAGGGTTTGCATTTCAGCGCGCTTGCCTTCGATCGCTTTCACCTGACCAGCCAACTCTTCCTGTACCTTGACAATCTGCTCCGCCTGAAGTGCACGCGCCTGTGCATACTGATCCATGTATCGCAGCCGCGTCAAAAGGTCGTTGAGGGATTGAGCGGAAAAAAGGAACGATAGGGGAGAGATGCTGTTGTGCGTCTTTTGCGCTGTGTACAGCATGTCGGAGAACTCCTTTCGAAGGTGCTGAAGGTCGCTTTCCAGGGCTTCTATGATGTCGTTGTTCTCAGTGATCTCGCCATCCAGAAGACCAATTTCACCCCGGATGGAGTTTATGAGGTTCTCCTGTTGACGGATGCGCTGGTTGAGCGCGTTCAACTCTCCCATGGAGTTGGCCTTCTTTTCGACCGTCTCCGACAGGATGCCCTCCACTTCCTTGATGCGGGCAAGATTGCGCTGCTTTTCCTTCTGCAGTTGGGCCTTGCTCTTCTGGCCAAAGGCCGACGGTATTGACAGGAGGCAAAAAAATAGCACTACCAGTACTCCTCTACCTGCGAACATACTTCCTGGGTATATTAAAGGGGAACTTCAGTTCCCGTTCTTCAATTTCCGCTTTGTTGTATTCAAAGATAATTGTTGTATTAATGAGGCCGGCAGGCGTTTTGTACAACAAGTTGATAGTCCCGTTGTATGGGAATATCTTATCGCTGACCGGCTGAAAGTTTGAGTAGTCGATTGTAAGTGAATTGTTGGTATCACTCTCCCGCAATTCGACCTTTTCCACCTTCATGCTGGCGGCGTTGACGTAATTAATAACGTCTACCGTACCGGATTGTTGTTTCAGCACGAACATGGATGACATCTGCTCCACCAGATCGTCACTTTGCCGTTGCATGATAAGGTTACCCAGCATGGCTGCCTGCACGACGTCGTAGTCAATGTCGAAATTGAAACGTCGCGACAATTCGTCGTACTCGAAAACGAAGTATTCATTGTCGACATTGTTGACGATCGTTATCGAGTCGTGGTTGATCAACGCTTTTCCTCCCTGAACGCCAATGACGGAAAACGACATCCATATGACGCTGTCTTTACGAATCCGGATGTTTGCCTTCACATCCCGCACCTTGTTGCCATCCCGCAAAACCATCCGCGCCTTGCCCTGGAAATAGTCGAAATCCATCTGTTCGACTGCCAACTCGGGGCGCGGAGTGCCGACTGTGGGCGTTACGGTTAACTTCTTGCTGCATGCTGCCAGTACGAGGGGGAGGCAATACAACAAAAGCCTGGGAAGCCTATTCATAAATTTTCCGGTTGGCGATTTTCTTGTTCAGCAGTTCATTGTCCGCATCGGCCTGCTTTGCTTTTTCCCACTGTGTAACTGCCCCGTTCACATCCCCTAACTTAAACAAAATATCGCCATAATGTTCAAAATGCGTTGCGTTTGCGTCCCCGGTCGCGATGGCCCGCTCCATAAACTTGCGCGCCTCCTTGTACTTTTCCCGGGCATAGAGAACCCAGGCATGCGTGTCCAGGTACACCGCGTTATCGGGATTGTCCCGGACCAGTTGGGTCGACATTCGCTCGGCCTTCTCCAGGTTGGCCTTCCGCAAGGCCAGGAAGTAACTGTAATTGTTCAGCACAACGTCATTGTCGGGCTTGAGCCGCAGGGCCTCCTCGTAGGCCTGGTCCGACTTTTCATATTGCTTCAGCGAATTGTACACGTCGCCGAGCATGCCATTGATCTCTCCCAAAAGGTTAACATCATCCTGAATGATCTTCCGGGCCTGTTCCAGTGCCATCGACGCCTCGTCATAATTCCGCTTCCGCATGTGGGCGTACCCGTTGAAGTAATACAGCATGCCCTGGTTGGGAAACATTTCGAGCGCTTCGTCCGAATGACGAATGACATTATCGAACTGGTTGAGCTGCGATTCAAGGTAGATCAGGTTCTGCCATACCTCAAACGACACATCACCCGCGCGAATGGCCTGCTGATAAGCGTTGATGGCATCGACGTTGCGTCCCGTCGACAGGTACAGGTCGCCCCCCACGACATACACGTCGGCATTACCGGGATACAAGGCAACCAGCTTTTCATAGAGCGATAACACATAAGCCTCCTTGTCGGGGTCGGACTGGTTGCGCATCCGGTTCTGATGAAGTTCGGTATTATAGGCCCCGAGGATAATCAGCTTGCTGCCCTGTTCGACAGAAGGATCGTCGAAGAGTTCGGTAAGCAACGCGCGCGCCTTGGCTTCCTCCTTGGTGTCCCGATAAAAACCGGCGAGCAGCATTTTCGCATTCCCTGCGTCGGGATACTCCTGAACGAACTTCTCCAGGTATTCGACCGCTATCGGAAGTTGCCCATTCTTTGACATTACTTCCGCAAATCCCATCACATAACGCTCCTCTCCTGGAAATGCCTCAAGAAGCTTTTTGCCCTCCGCGATCGCCTGATCCACTTTGCCCTGCTCTAGGTATAGCCGCAGCTTCTGGACGGACGATATCTCGTTGACGCCAAATATATCTTCGGCACGATCATACACGCGGATGGCTTCGGCCGGTTTCTTGCTGTATTGGTATACTACGGCGAGATCGTACAGGTACTCTTCGGTGTCGGGTACCTCCTTCATCATCGTTTCATATAACGCCGCCGCCTTGTCAAACCGTGCCAGGCTGTTGTAGATGTTCACGCCGAGCAGGTAAAAGTATTTGTTGTGTTTTTCCAGTCGCAAGGCTGTTTCTATGCTGGCGACGGCCTTCAACATATCGTCCTGACGCTGGCTGCGCGAAAGGACCTCGGCGATCTTGTAGTGAACAGTCGCGTTGTTCGGATCGACATCAAGCGACTTCTGATAATAGAGCAGGGCCTTGGCGTAATCTTCGAGGATGAAATACTTTTCAGCTTCCGTAAAGTAAAATTCGGCTTCCCGCTGGCGGATGCTGTGGGTAACCTCTTCTTCCTGGGCCTTCTTCTTTTTCTGGCCATACGCCACCGAATGGAAGAGACACAACGCCACGCCCACCAGGAAAAAACTGAAGATCCTGAATGCAGTCAATGTTCTTGCGCGTTACCTTCTACCATCGATCGAATCGCTCCACCTCCCAAAATGCAAGGTCAGGTCACAAAATTAAGCAAAAATCCCCAAAATCTGCGACAATCACGCGGCCGGACCAACCGCGTCGCCCTGCGGCACACCGGAGGGATCAGAGGGCGACAGCCTCCTTCAATCCCCTTCGCTCTGCAAGAAAAATCAGCCCGGCGACTGCCACCACAACGAGATTGTGGACAACGAAGGCGGCCGTTCCTTCGAACGGAAGAGCGTTGACACCGTACACTAAAAGTACGGTCAGCACGATATACGTCATGTCCATTCCCACGCGATAGGGTATCGGGTAAAATCGCTTTCCCGTCAGATAACACGCGGCTGCAATTGAAAAATAACAGATCAACGCGGCCCAGCTGCTGCCCACATAACCGGCGACGGGGATCAACGCGTAGTTCGCGATAATCGTCACTGCCGCCCCGCCAAGTGAAATGATAGTGCCGTAGTAGGTGCGGTCAGTGAGCTTGAACCACACGGAGAGGTTGTAGTAGACGCCAAGAAAAAGATACGCAGTAAGCAACAGGGGAACAACAGACAATCCCTCCCAATATGCTTCGCTGCGAAGGAGATGCTTCAGTGCGTCGAGGTTGACGCCGACCGCCAGCAGCAGTATGCAACACGTCACGATGAAATAATGGTTCACCATCGCGAAAAGATGAGGTGAATTTTTTTCGCGCGCATGACTGAAAAAGAAGGGCTCCGCAGCAAACCGGAACGCCTGGATCACCAGATTCATGAAGACCGCAAACTTGTAGTTTGCGCCGAAAACTCCAAGCGCGTATGCGCTGCTCCTACCCGGGTAAAAATTTTCCGGCAACCACTCTCTCAATGTGATCCGGGAGAACATTTCATTGGTCGTTCCTGCCAGGCCGGTAAGCATGACCGGAAAAGCATACACGAGCATGGCATGCAAGAGATGCTTGTCGAACGCAGGACGCCAACGGATGAGCACGGGCGCGAAGAAGACGAGGTACAGGGCGTTGGCAAGCAGGTTTATGAGGAACACATAGGCGACACCAATCTCCGGGTTGTAGTCGACTTTCAGGAAATAAAAATTAAGGACGACAATCACGAGGACGTTAGTCACCCGGAACAGGGCAAATCGCAACGCCTTCTTCTCGAGACGCAGCCGCGCAAAGGGTATGGCCACGAGCGCATCGATTGCCACGATACACGTGAGCCACACGATATAATCCGGATGATCGGGTATATCCATTTGTGCGGCAAGTGGTCCCGCAGATGCAATGAAAAAGATCGAGATCAACAACGTCAGGAGGGTGACGCCGGTTTGCGCTGTGTTGAACACGACGGCGGGATTCGCGCCTTCCTTTGTCGCGAAACGGAAAAAAGCGGTCTCCATGCCGAAGGTATACAGCACGTTCAGGAACGCTACCCAGGCATACACGTCAGTGATAACACCGTATTCCGCCGGATCAAAGACGGAAGTGTGTGGCAGGATCAGCAGGAAATTGATGACACGTGGCAGGATGCTGCCGAGCCCATAGATGGCTGTCTCCCCGGCGAGTCGCTTTATCTTGCTCAATTAAGCTCCTTTAAAGTTGGGCTTTCTTTTTTCCAGGAATGCCGACGTCCCTTCTCTGAAATCGTCCGTCGTGGCGCAGTCGGCAAAATTCCTCGCCTCCACTTCATAACCTCTGCTTCCGTCCATCGCGGCATTGACGCTGTCGATTGCCTTTGCCACGGCAACCGGCGCCTTCGATAGGATTTTTTCCAGGATCTCCCGCGCCAAAGCCATAAGCGCTTCGCGGTCCGGCACGATGTGGTTGACCACACCTATCCGGAACGCGACCGCCCCATCGATCAGGTCGCCAGTCAGGATCAACTCCATCGCTCTTCCCGGGCCAGCCAGTCGGGTAAGACGCTGGGTGCCTCCGTAACCGGGTATAATGCCAAGGTTGACTTCGGGCTGACCGAGCCGCGCATGTTCCACGGCGATGCGGATATGACATGCCATCGCAAGTTCACAGCCGCCCCCCAGTGCGAAACCGTTGATCGCCGCCACGATGGGTTTCGGACAACGTTCGATCCTGGTGAAAAGACCCTGACCGTATTCCGACAACGCCAGTGCATCCTCGCGGCTCATCGCTGACAACTCGCGAATATCCGCCCCGGCAATGAAGGACTTTTCGCCGTCGCCCGTGAATATGATCCCGCGAATCTTGTCGTCGGTATAAATATCGTCCAGCGTTTGTGCCAGCTCATGAAGCGTTTCCCGATTCAACGCATTGAGCGCTTCCGTCCGGGAAAACGTGACGATGAGAATACCGTTGGCATCAAGAGATTTCAGAAGAGGCATCGAATATGGGGTGAGATGATCATGGAATCAAAGTTATGTGTTTTTTGATATGACATCGGAGGGTCACCGCCCAAGACGTTGAAGCATATCGGCCGTCACCTCTTCCAATCCATATGAGGGTCGCCATCCCCAATCACGTCTCGCGGCAGAGTCGTCGATCGACCTTGGCCAGCTGTCCGCGATGGCCTGGCGGTAGTCGGGCTCGTAACGGATCTCGAATTCCGGAATGTGCCGGCGAATGGAATCGGCAATTTCGGACGGAGTGACACTCATTCCGGCGATGTTATACGAGGAGCGAATGGTGATCTGATCGGGAGCGGCCTCCATGAGTTGGAGTGTCGCACGGATTGCGTCGTCCATGTACATCATGGGAAGGCGTGTGTCCGCCCCGAGGAAGCAGGTATACCGTCCGTTTTTTGCAGCTTCAAAATAGATGTCAACCGCATAATCTGTAGTACCCCCGCCGGGCCGCGACTTGTAACCGATTAGGCCCGGGTACCGCAAACTCCTCACATCGACGCCGTGTCGGGAATGGTACCAAGCACACCAACGTTCGCCGGACACCTTGCTGATGCCGTAAATGGTTGTCGGATCGGTGATCGTGTGCTGTGGAGTATTGTCCCGTGGCGTCATGGGCCCAAACACCGCGATCGAGCTGGGCCAGTAGACGCGCTCGATCCTGAACTCGACGGCGGCCTCCAGCACATAAATAAGACTGTCCATATTCAGACGCCATGCCGCCTGCGGATCCTGCTCCCCCTTCGCCGACAGCACGGCCGCAAGATGGTATATCTGGTTAACCTTGTACCGAGCGAGCAGCCGGTGAAGCGCTGCGCGGTCGGTCGCGTCGAGATGTTCGAAATCCCCGGAATGATCAGCAGGTTCGCGAATGTCCGTAGCAATTACCGTAGCATTGGAGTAGTGGTCGCGGAGCCCCTGCGTGAGTTCGGAGCCCAGCTGGCCCCCTGCTCCTATGACCAATATGGTTGGCTTTTTCGTATGCAATCCATCGCCTTTGGAGCGCCAAATTAAATAAATTTGTTATTTACCTACCACCTGTTAGGCAATGATTGTCCTGGATCGCTAACTTTGTCAGACATGACGTTTGAGGAATACCTGGTGAGCAAGAAGATCGATCCGGTGCTGTTTCGCGAAGGCGATCCCACACTCTGGTCGTCATGGGAGCGGGACTTTGCGGAGCAACACCCGGCGAGTTTTACCTCCCAGAAGCTGTACCTGGTTAACGCCATTCGAAGAAAATACCATCTCAAGGTGTCGGCGCCGCCTGCGAATGTCGCGCAGCCTGCGGAGAAGCCCGCGGCCCGACCGGCTGCCCGGCCCATAGTCCGACCCAAACCCAAGATGTAGGCCATGTACGAGAAACTGAAACCCGTCCTGATACAGGAACTGGCAGCGATCCGGTCGTCGGGATTGTATAAGGAGGAGCGCATTATCACTACGCCGCAAGGCCCGGTGATCCGTACCGGCGGAAAGGAAGTCATCAACTTCTGCTCGAACAATTACCTGGGCCTGTCGTCCGACCCCAGGGTGATCGAGGCGGCAAAGCATGCCATCGATACGCACGGCTACGGCTTATCGTCAGTGCGGTTCATCTGTGGTACGCAGGATCTGCACAAGACACTGGAACAACGTATTTCGGAATTTCTCGGCACCGACGATACGATACTTTATGCCGCAGCCTTCGATGCAAACGGTGGCGTCTTCGAACCGCTGTTCGGTGAAAAAGATGCCATCATATCGGATGCGCTCAACCACGCGTCGGTGATCGATGGCATCCGGCTGTGCAAGGCAAGGCGATACCGGTATGAACACAACTCGATGGAGTCGCTTGAATCGAAGCTAAACGAGGCGCGCGATGCCGGTGCTGAACAGATGATCATTGTCACCGACGGAGCCTTCTCCATGGATGGCACCATCGCGCAGTTGGACAAGATCTGCGACCTGGCGGAGGCTTATGAAGCGTTGGTGATGAGCGACGAAAGTCATGCCACGGGGTTCCTGGGCAAGACAGGTCGCGGCGTGCCGGAGTACTGCGGTGTAATGGACCGCGTCGACATCATCACTGGCACGTTGGGCAAGGCCCTCGGCGGCGCGTCCGGTGGATTTACGAGCGGAAGGAAAGAGATTATTGAAATGCTTCGGCAACGGTCCCGACCTTACCTGTTTTCCAACACGCTCGCGCCAGCAATTGCCGGTGCCTCAATCGCGGTCTTCGATATTTTATCAGAGACGACGGCATTGCGTGATAAGCTCGAGCGAAATACGGCCTGGTTCCGGAAGGCGATTGCCGAGGCAGGCTTTGACGTCAAGCCGGGCAACCATCCGATTGTGCCCATCATGTTGTATGACGCCAGGCTCGCCCAGGAGTTCGCCGCGCAGTTGCTGGAGGAAGGAATCTATGTTGTCGGATTCTTTTATCCCGTGGTGCCGCAGGGCCAGGCGCGGATCCGCGTTCAACTTTCTGCAGCGCACGAAATGGCGCACATGGAGGCCGCCGTCGAGGCGTTCCGAAAGGTGGGCAAAGCGTTGGGGGTCATTCCGGCGAGATCGCTTACTTGATCTTGAACCGCTTCTTTCTCTTTTTTACAATAGATCCCATTCGCGAGGTATCCTTGGCCAGCAATCCGAAGGTGGGGTCGATTTTCTTCGCGGGGAAAAAGTATATGGGCCGTTTCCTTCCCTTGAGCTTTAGCTTGTATAAGTGGAAGACCGGAATGAGTTTGAGCGACTTGACTTCCGGCCATTCGAACCGGTAGTTTCGCTTGCCCTCCATGATGACGATCTTGTTCTTGCCGATCGCTACCCGCTTGACCTTGTCGCTGAAGACGGCATAAAGAGAAACCAGGACCAGTCCGATCGTAAAAAACACCAGGGCACCGAAGACACCGCGCGGTGAACCATCAAGGCGGAGGAAAATCAGCAAGGCGACGAGCCACTGCAACAGGCCGAACGCCAGGAAGAAATATTTAGCAAAATAGAATTTGAAAGGACTGGCTTCTACCATTTCAAACCCGGTTCGTCTTATACAAAGCTAACACATGAGGAGTAATTATACTACCTATACATGAATTTCGCC
>DASVCT010000014.1:0-27606 GCA_036381475.1 Cyclobacteriaceae bacterium | reverse complement strand
GCTCCTCCATCTTACCGGTTGCTTGCATTATCTACTTAAGTGAGCGATGCACTTGTCTATCTCCCGAATGTATTCGTCCACTTTTTTCTTCAACTCCGGAACACTTCCGTCTTCCGGGCGTAAACTATCTGCAAGTTTACTTATTTTCAACTGATTATGAAAACCGGCAATTTGTTCGTCTCTGAGCTTCAAGGCGGCCTTAAGTTCCTGATTTTCTGCTTTGAGGCTCTTAACCTCATCCTTCAGGTTCCTGTGCTCTGCGATGAGCATCTGAATTTTGCGTTCCAACCCGTTAAGATTGGACTTGAGTAATTCCTTGTCCATGTACAGCATTTAAGATAACAATATGAGCCTGCCACTCACATTGGCCAACTAATAACTTACTTTCTGATTATAGCGCCTAATTTTTGCTCGAAAGCGGCCATCAGGCGGTTCATGGTCTTTTCAATTTCCTGGTCAGTCAGCGTCTTCTCTTCATCCAACAGGGTGAAGCCTATGGCATACGCTTTCTTGTCCTTCGGTATCTTGTCACCCTGGTACACGTCAAACAATATGACGGACCGCACCAGGCGCTTTTCAGTAGCGCGAACAAGACTCTCTATCTCTGCGAAGGTAACCCGCCTGTCGAGCACAAGCGACACATCCCGCCTGACTTCGGGGAACTTCGGTACATCCTTGATTACGAACTTAGGGGTTGCACTTTGGAAAAGCAAGGCAGTTTCAAGTTCTGCATAAAATAATTCCTGCCTTATACCGAATTCTTTCAGGATGGCATTCTTCACTTTTCCCAACCTGGTAAATTTCTTTCCCTGTACCACCAATGCCATTCCGTACTCGAACATGGGATCGTCAAGTGCAACCTGCTCTATACCGCTTAACCCCGCGCGCGTGAGGATGTGTGATACCTGTTGCGCCAGGTCGTAATACGTAACCGGCTTCGACTCGCGTTGCCAGTTTTCAGTTTCCAGCAAGCCGGTAAGATACAAGGCGAGTCGATCCTCCTCTACGTATGTTCCGTCCTTGCGATAATAAATTTTTCCGAACTCGAAGAGCTTCAGGTCGTGTTGCTTCCGGTTCAGATTATAGGCGCAAACTTCCAGGCCGGTGAACAGCATGGTCTGTCGCAAGATCCCCTGCTCCTCGCTGAGCTTGTTGAGAATTTCCACCGGTTCTCCTGCGAAGGAGAGGTTGAACTTATTCTGGTAAAGCGGGTTGGTGAGCGAGTTGGTCCATATCTCATAATACCCGTTCGCAGCCAGCATTCCGCCGATACCCAGCTGAAAACTGTTGATATCCCTTTCCGGGAATTCGGCAAGGTAATCCGTCCGCGCAACGTCGGATAGTTCGATATTGTTGAACCCGTATATCCGAAGGATCTCCTCGACGACGTCCGCCTCCTGGGTTACATCCACACGATAGGGCGGCACGGAAACCGTATACTGATCTTCGCCCTGACCCGTGACGGTGATGTCCAGTCTTTCCAGGATCGAAGCGACCTCCTCCCGGGGAATGACCTTGCCAATGAGGCGGTTGACATTCCGGTCGCGCATCACAATGGTACGCGGCGCTACAGGATGAGGATAGATGTCGATTACGTCTGACGTAATCCGCCCGCCCGCCAGTTCGGTGATCAGAACGGCGGCGCGCTTCAGGGCAAACACCGTCCCCTCAGGATCAGTGCCGCGCTCAAAGCGGAAGGAGGCATCCGTCCGGAGCTGATGATGCTGTACCGTCTTTCGGATATAGTCCGGCGAGAAACAGGCGCTCTCAAGAAATATATTTCGGGTACCGGCTTTCACCCCCGACTTGATCCCGCCAAACACACCCGCGATACACATGCCTTCCTCGGCATTGCATATCATGAGGTCGGAATCGAGCAGCGTACGCTCACGCCCGTCCAGCGTGGTGAACGTGCTGCCCGCCGGCATAGTCCGGACGATTACCTTGTTCCCGGTAATCGCGTCGGCATCGAATGCGTGCAACGGCTGACCCAACTCATGACAAACGAAATTCGTTATGTCGACAATGTTGTTGATCGGCGTAAGACCGATTGACTGCAACCGCTGCTTCAGCCAGTCGGGCGATTCCCCGACAACGACGCCGCTAATGGTCAACCCCGAATAACGGGGACAAGCTTCGGCGTTTTCAACCTGAACCGGTATCGTCAGGCTCCGGTCATGTACCTGAAAACCTGATACATCCGGCATCTTCAATGCCCGCCCCTTGACGGCGCGGATGTCGCGGGCGACGCCTGTGTGCGACATGGCGTCGGCACGGTTAGGCGTAAGACCGATCTCGATGCGGTAATCGGACGCTACCTTGAAATACTCCGATGCCGGTGTTCCCGGTTTTGCGTTCGCGTCGAGCACCATGATGCCTTCATGACTCGTGCCAAGGCCGACCTCATCTTCCGCGCATATCATGCCTTCGGAAGTCTCGCCGCGGATTTTCGTCTTTCGAATTTCGAAGGGTTCTCCGTCGGTCGGATACAGCGTGACGCCCGGCAAGGCCACCAATACCTTCTGGCCGACAGCCACGTTAGGTGCACCACATACAATTTGCCTCACGTTTCCATCACCAACATCTACCGTAGTGAGAGAAAGCTTGTCGGCATTCGGATGCTTGACGCAAGTCAACACTTCGCCAATCACAAGACCGCGAAGCCCACCGCGTATGCTGTCAAAAGGTTCTATGGATTCAACTTCGAGTCCCGTGCCGGTAAGCATGTCTCCAAGCTGTTCCGGAGACTCGGAAATATCAATGTATTCTTTCAGCCAATGATAAGAAATGGTCATCGGCTAAAGCTAACAAAGTAGTGATAATAAACAGTACACCCGCGATGCAAAAGTTGAACCGTTCGGCGACTTTTACGCCGGGTTGTTCGAACACCATTTAATCCACAAAATTATCCACAACTTGTACACGGGGGAAAGGCGGTTATGCACATTCAACGTACAAGTTTTTCAAGATCCTGGGCCGGGAGGTCGAGGATTCCCGCATCGGGAAGTCGTCGGGTCAACTCGCGCCAGTTCGGATCTTTGGCATAAACCTCACGGAGCATGGCGGCCGCCTTATCCGTCTCCCCACGGGAGGCGAGCGCTACAGCGGTCCAGTATTTCATCTCGAGATTTTCGGGAAACATTTTCATGGCCGCGCCATAGGCTTCCATCGCAGCCGGCATATCACCCTGTTCAACATGGACGTCACCCTGATTCATATACTGATACGCGCGAAACACACGCAGCAGCCGCTCGAGCTCCGCGATGGGTTCAACGGCATCGTCGACACGAAGGTCGATGAGACGGTCATCCCACGGTCGGCCTGTTGCCTCACCGCGTATGACGAGCAGGGCGGCCGATTGCTTGCCCCGGATGTCGCCCCCGGCTGCCTGCGCTGCCTTTAATACTTCTACCAGGCGCTCGGCCAGCGGGAGGTCGTCATGCTTCAACCATGCCGCTTTCATCGCCGGCACCACCCTGTCGCTGAGCATCATGTTTGCCTGCACCGAAAAGCCCTCGCCGCTGTCGTGGCTGGCGAAGGCAATACAATCTTCACCTGTGTGAACGGCTACCCGCCCTTTAGCATCCAGCAAAGCGACCTGCCGAACGTTCCTGCCTTCATCGTCTTGGAGCAGGCGCTGCAAGGCTGCAGCGGGTTCCATGCCCTGACGCATGAGATCGAGCCCGCGCGGGCCGAATGATTTGTTCACAAACGACTGCGTGGCGACAACTCCGACGCCGGCCTCACCCCATGATACCACACTGCCGACACTAAACCAATGACTCTGTACCGCGACGCCCATCTCACCGGTGCGAGGGTCGCGTGCAACGATAGAAAACGTGTGGGTCAACGGCTCCGAATCACGGTAGGCCTGCGCGCTGGCCGGCAATGATGTCGCCAGCCCCAGGCTGATCAGTATTATAGCTTTCATTTGTAATTTTTTTCACCTGCCCGGATGGCAATATCGAGAAGGTTTTCCGAAGGAGGAAGGGGACATGAATACGCGTCGTTGTACGCGCAGTAGGGATTGTACGCCTTGTTGAAGTCGAGTTCAACGGTCGCCGCCCCAGGCACCTTTTTGATGTCGAGATAGCGTCCCGCCCCGTATGTTTCGGAAGCGCTCGTACGGTCGCCGAATGCGAGAAACAGCGTACCCTTCTCGGGGCCGTCCATGATCTCGAGAATGAGCAGCCGATTCTTTCTGTCGTCCAGGTCAAAAGCAGCCCAGGCATATTCGAGGTAACGGTTCTCTTTGCCGTCCGATGTCGCAAGCGTCCTTACCTGGCGTCCTTGAATGGGATGCAGCGTGGCCTGGATGCGGTACCGCTCGTCTGGGGGAAAGTACTTCAGCCCCGTGAAAGTTTCATCCAATGAGGCGAAGGGGGAATCCTCGGCGGTCTTCATGAAGCGATCCTTTTCCTCGCGCTCTTTGGTGATCTGGTCGTGATAGTCCCGCGAGGAACTTCCGCCCATGGAGTAAAACAGGATAGCAGCAAGGGCTAATACGGCGAGTCCAGCAAGGAGCGTTCGTGGTTTCATGGACGCAAGGGCGCGTTGTGGAATGCCAGAGGGATCTCGATCTGGTGGTCCCACCATTGAATGGAATCCCGTTTGTCGAGATAGAGATCCATAAAGATGGGGATGCCAGTGTCGGTCACATCTCCCGGCGCATTGGCCAGGATGCAGATGGCGATGTGGTCTTTTGGATAAATGGCGACTTCGCTTCGGTATCCGTTGACGTACCCGCCATGGTAGATGAGCGTGTCGTCAGGAAACTGCAGGATGCGCCACCCCAATCCATAATAATTGTGCTTGATCCGTCCAATCCTTCGGTAGGCGCGGTTCCGCGATGCGGAGCGCACGAAAGGTTTGTACAGCGTATCCAGCGACGCCGGTGAGATCACGTCCGGTCTGTTGCCCAGCATGGCTTGCATCCATTGGGTCATGTCGAGGATGCTGGCGTTTACGCCTCCGGCGGGCGCAACATTGTAGTATTTGTCTGAAATGGCGATCTCCTTCCATTGTCTGTGACGTCGCAGGTGCGGATGGGCGACATTGGGATGATAAAAAATCCCTTCATAGGTAACAGAGGCTTCCCGCATCGCCAGCGGCCTAAAGACCTTTTCTTCCAGCATCTGCTGATAGGTTTTTCCCGTAGCGGCGTGGATGATCTCACCGATGATGCTGAACGCAACGTTTTGATAGCTGTACAGTTCGCCGACCGGTCCGTCGTTGACATCCTTTAAACGGGCGATCATAGAGGGAAGGTCCATGCCGTCTTCGACGAGGGTGGTGTACGTGTGATACGGCAGTCCCGTCGTATGCGAAAGCAGATGCCGGATGGTGAGTTGCCGGGTATATTCGGGCGACTTGAGTTGGAAGTCGGGAAGGTATTTAATGACCGGATCATCCCAATTCAGGACTTTTTCCTCAACGAGGATGGCGGTCAGTGTGGCTGCGAAGCATTTCGATACCGATCCGAGGCGGAACACGGTATGACGGTCAACGCTGTCAGTACCGCCTACCGACTTCACGCCGTAGCCTTGTTGAAAGATTACGGTGGTGTCGCGGATGATGGCAATGGAAGCGCCTGGAATGCCGGTATCATGCATCAGCTCGCGCATTCGCTGATCGTATGTATCGAGAACTTCGTCGATATACGGGTTAGGAGGGAGCACCCGTTGCACCGGTCGGGTGTCGGCCACCGCCGCGGGCGCTTCGCCCTCACCATGCCATGTTGCAACTACGACGGGCAGGGCTGCCAGGAGGGCGCCAAGGAAAAGGATTTTGCCTCGTTTTGATCTCATTCGCACACTTTAAAATACCGCTTCAATTCAGCGGGCCACACCCCTTAGGAGGTCCAACTTAATAAGGTTTGGTGGATCGTACAAAATACACTCGACCAATGGATTTTAGACTAGTAATTTTAGGTTAGTGATTTGCGATTTGGCCCGTTGATTATCGGTCGTGCCCTGGAATTCCAGCGTCGACTTCGATCAAAAAATGGCGTTCTGTGAGGCCATCGAATCGTAGATCGCTAAATCGTAAATCAAATCAAAACTCACTGATCTCAAATCACTAGTCAAAAATCAAACCGCAGGAGTCCTTCACGGCAAGAGTCCCTCATCCGCGAAGCTATAGTATCTCTGCCCCGCAAGAATCACATGGTCGAGTACCTGGACGTCGAGGAGGCGACCGCCTTCTGTAAGCTTGCGCGTCAGGTCTCTGTCGGCCTGCGACGCGGTGAGATTCCCCGAGGGATGGTTGTGAGCGAGGATAATGCCGCTGGCGAGTTCTTCAAGGGCGGATTTAAAGATAATTCTCGGATCGGCCACCGTACCGCTGACACCACCCTGGCTGATTTGCATGCGTTTGATAACCCTGTTGGCGCGGTTCAGCAGCAACACCCAGAACTCTTCGTGGGGCAGGTCCATGAGCGAGGGACGCAATAATTCGAAAACATCCCGCGAACAGGTAATTCGCGGTCGGTCTCCATGATCCAGCGCACTACGCCGCCGCCCGAGCTCGAGTGCAGCCACAATGGAGATAGCACGTGCAACGCCAATGCCGCGGATTCGGGTAAGGTCCTTGACGGAAAGACGCGCGAGGTTGTTGAGGTTGTTATCAACTTTCGACAGCAGGTTCTTGGCTACGTCAACGGCGCTGGCAGTCGTCGTTCCGGAGCCCAGCAGGATCGCAATCAGTTCAGCGTCCGTGAGCGCAGCGCGACCTCTGCGAACCAGTTTTTCACGGGGACGGTCATCAGGCGACCAGTCCTTAATGGTAAGGTACGTGGGGGTCTCTTTTTCCATGACCCAAAAATAACAATAGGATCAGGAAATGAACACCAAAAATGCATAGCCCAATCGTTTTCCTGCGGAAGGAAACGGACTCAGGCAAGATTGTTCACCAGGCGGGAAAGCTTCGACTTCTGGTTTGCGGCCTTTTTCCAGTGGATGATGTTCTTCTTGGCCAGCTTGTCGATCATGGACGTGACTTCTTTCAGCAACGCGGTTGCCTCCTCCTTTGACCCGGCGGCCTTCAGCCTCTTGATTGCCGTACGGGTAGACTTATGCTGATAGCGATTCCGCAGCCGCTTCGTTTCGTTAGCGCGTATCCTCTTTTTTGCCGATTTGTGGTTTGCCATCTGTCGCGTTTGTAAAGGACTGCAAAGGTAATTTTTGTTGATGTAAAAGCCAAACTGCAGCCGAAACGTGCGATTTTTTTATTTTGAGGCCATGACCACCCCTCTCAAAGCCCTTTTCACGGCCCTTTCGGCCGCGACCGCCCTCCACTGCGCCTGGGGATTCTATGCCCACAGACAAATCAACCGCATGGCAGTCTTCACACTACCCCCCGAAATGCTGGGGTTTTACAAGAAAAACATCGGTTATCTCACCGAGGCGGCCGTAAATCCCGACCGGAGACGGTACGTAGTCGACGGAGAGGCGGCCCGGCACTTCATCGACCTGGATCATTACGGCGATAGCGCCCTGGCGAAGCTCTCGGTACCATGGAATGTTGTTCGTACCCAATATCCGGAAGATACCCTCCAGGAGCACGGCGTAGTTCCCTGGCAGGTTTACCGCACCTTCATACGGCTACG
Organism: Cyclobacteriaceae bacterium; assembly: GCA_036381475.1. Taxonomy (GTDB): domain Bacteria; phylum Bacteroidota; class Bacteroidia; order Cytophagales; family Cyclobacteriaceae; genus ZC4RG29. The sequence continues at coordinate 20,000 of DASVCT010000014.1, read as the reverse complement.
GGAAGCCTTCCTGGTACGCGACCCGAACGCAATCCTCAGGTACTCGGCAGACTTGGGCCATTATGTAGGCGATGCGCATGTTCCGCTGCACACGACGGAAAACTACGATGGTCAGCTAACCGGCCAGACGGGTATACACGCATTCTGGGAGTCGCGGTTGCCGGAGCTCTTCGCAACCCGCTACAATTACGTCGTGGGCCGCGCCGTGTATGTCACCGATCCGCAACAAGCGGCCTGGACTGCCGTCGCCTCAGCCCATCACGCACTGGATTCCGTTCTGAATTTTGAGCGCACGCTGGCAACGCAGATGGGAGACCGCCGCTATTCCTATGAAACAAAAGGTCGCCAGACCCTGCGCGTATATTCACAGGAATATGCAGAAGCTTATCACACTATGCTGTCCGGTATGGTGGAACGCCAGATGCGCGCGGCAATTCACCTGACAGGCAGCCTCTGGTATACGGCGTGGGTAGACGCCGGCCAGCCCGACCTTGTTTCACTAATGGCCTATGCGCCCGATGCTGCTGAACTGCGTCGACGGCGTGAGGAACTGAAGAAATGGAGGGAGGGGATCCGTGCCGATTCCGCCCTCCACCATTGAGAGGGGACATTTCGCCCGATACCATTTTATTGCGATATTCGGGGGATGGATTGTCGTGCAGGAATCATGTGGCGATGGACCTGGATCATACCGCTGCTGGTGTGTCTATTCGCATGCCAAGAACCGCGGAAAATAGCGGATCGTGACCTGTACGGGAAAGCGGCAGTAGTCGACGACCGCATTCCGGAGCGCATTTTCTTCCTCAGGGAATTGGAATGTTTTATCGATACGCTCGAAAAGGCCAGTTTCGAGGACATACGCGCAGGCCAGGGAGTTGGGTTCCGCAAGTATGAATCGTACCAGAACAAGGATTTCCTGCGCGACCGCCCCTATTGGATACGGTTTCCCGTAACCTATGCCTCACCTTCAGACAAAATCTGGCTGATTGAGTTTTACGATCAGACGATCGACCACATCGACGCCTTCGTGCCCCGGGCAGACGGCGAATACGAGCATATTGTCATGGGTGATCATTTCGCCTTCCCCAACCGCACGCTGCCTCACAAGAATTTCGAAATACCAGTCGCCGAAATGCCTGCCGGAAGCACGGCCGTTTATTACTTCCGTGTGGTATCGCACGACTTTGCCGACATCCGGATTGCATTCAAGGCCATCGACCGGTTTATCTTTTACAGCCTGACCGAGTATTTCCTGTACGGCACGTTTTACGGGATGATCCTCATTATCGCGTTGTACAACTTGCTGGTATACATCGCCATACGGGAAATCAAGAACCTCTATTACATCTTTTTCATTGTAAGCGTCGCCCTGTATACCCTCAGCCTGGACGGTATCGGATTTCAGTACCTGTGGCCTAACCATCCGTTCCTCAACGACTATGCAGGCGGCATTACCCTGTATATGGTCATCATGTGGGCCATCGTGTTCACACGGAAGTTCCTGAGCACGGCGGCAAATGCCCCTGCGCTGGACCTGTTGCTTCGATGGACGATGATCGCGCGGACGGCGCTGTTTTTAGTCGAACTGCTGTTTTTCCCTCAGTTTTTCATCTATCGGAACATCGAGGTCCTCCCGCTGTCGCTGATTTTTTATACCGGGATACGTGTCTGGATCCGGGGATATCGCCCGGCACGTTTCTTTGTGATCGCCTACGGCGTGTTGTTCGTGGGATTTTTCATCCGCGCGCTGGTTTACTTCAATATCCTGCCGCTCACGACGGTTTCCCACTACAGCCTCCATATCAGCTTCGTGCTGGAAATGCTGTTCCTGACCTTTGCGTTGGGCGACCGTATTCGCATCCTCAAGGATATGCGTGACAGGGCGCTTCGGCGGACTATCCTTCAACACGAGGAGAACATGAAACTCAAGGACAAGGTGAATCGCGACCTGGAACGGAAGGTCCGCGAGCGCACCCTGGAACTGGACCAAAAAAACCGGGAGCTCGAGGAAAGCAATCAAAAACTCGCCCGGCAGGCTGCCGAAATCAACCAGATCAATTCAATTCTCGACCTCGACAACTGGAAACTGAAAAACAGTCTGAAGGAAGCCCTGAACGAACGGCTTCTGGACAAAACGATGGACTACCGGCAGTTCCGTACCCTGTACCCCGATACGCTGGCGTGCTACCGTTTCCTGGAGAATCTCAAATGGGAGGCCGGTTATTGTTGCAAGAAATGCGCGAATACGAAATATTTCGACGGTTCCCAGAAGTTCGCCCGCCGATGCACCCGGTGTGGTTATAACGAGTCGATCACGGCGCACACGATCTTCCAGGGAATCAAATTCCCGATAGAAAAGGCATTTTATATCGCTTATCTCACCGTCGTCGGCGACCGCGACCACACCCTGGAGGCGCTGGCCGGTGAGTTAGACCTCAGAGTCAACACCTTGTGGGCATTCAAACGCAAGGTCTCAGAACGATTGACCGAGATGGAAAAGCGCAATCGCAGACCGCACGCGTCACGGTGGGAGGAGGTCATCCTTGTGCCGGAACGACACGGCCGGTCGACGAAAAAAGCACACGACGGAGCAGTCAGCCATCCCCCGGAACCCGCTCTCCGGAGCTAGTCCCCAAGATTTGGTTTTTTCCCGCAACGCCCCGATCACGGATACCCACAAAGATGCCAGAAATCGTTTGAAATTAATGTTTTTCTTCTGGTAAAAGCCGTTGTGAGAATTGCATTCTGTACCCCCTCATTTTGACCCGTTTTGGCGGAAAAAATTGCGCTTTGACTGGCACAAATACAAATTGTTGCTTTCACACACACCATTAAATCAACGTGCTTTAACAACAACCTTTATGACAGGAAGACTACTAATTGCGGTACTGTTTTCAGTCCTGCTACACCCACAGGTTTGGGCGCAGGACAGACAGGTTAGTGGGAGGGTGACGTCCCAGGAGGACGGGACCCCGGTGCCCGGGGTGAACGTCGTGGTTGAGGGGACGACGCGTGGTACGACCACGGATGTTGACGGCAACTATACCATTCAGTTGGGTGCGAATGAGAATACACTTGTGTTTTCGTTCGTGGGTTTCAAGCCAACGGTAATTCAGGTGGATGGCCGGACGGTAATCGACGTGGCACTTGAATCCGACATTACCGCGCTGGAGGAGGTAGTAGTGGTTGGGTACGGTACCCAGCGCGAGCGGGATCTTACGTCAGCGATTTCCACGGTGTCGGCTGAAGACATCGTGAAGACTCCTGCCGGGCAGGCCATGCAGGCCCTGCAGGGCAAAGTTCCCGGCCTCCAGGTCGTTAGCAACGGCTCGCCCGGTGATGCGCCGAGCGTGCGGGTGCGGGGGATTGGTTCTTACCCCAAGACCGGTGGTGGCGCTGGAGAAACCATCAATTCTGAGCCGTTGTATGTGGTGGATGGCATGTTCTTCGACAACATTGACTTCCTCAACCCGGCCGATATCAAATCCATCAGCGTTCTCAAAGACGCATCGGCCGCCGCCATCTTTGGTGTCCGCGCTTCTAATGGGGTAGTACTCATCGAAACGAAAACGGGCGAATTCAATCAGGCAGCCCGGATCACCTACAACGGCTACTACGGCGTGCAACGCGCACAGAACGTCCTGAAGATGGCCAATGCGGAACAGTTCACGAACATGGCCAATGAATCGGGTGTTGCGGGTGACGCGATGAATATTCTCAACGCGATGCAGCGCTACGGACGAAGCCGGATTAATCCGAACGTTCCCGATGTAAATACAGACTGGTACAACGAAGTGTTGCGGACGGCGCCCATCCAGAATCACAGCATCGACGTATCCGGTGGGACAGACAAGACCACCTACCTGGTCGGTGGCAGCTATTTCGGGCAGGACGGTATCCTGGATATGAAAAACGACTACGAGCGGTTTAACCTGCGTACCCGCGTCGACTATCACGCGAACGATTGGTTGCAGGTCGGGGCCAACATCAACCTGAGTAACGCAAAGAAGAACTCGCCCGATAATGCGGTATGGAACCAGACATACTATGCTGTTCCCATCATGCCGGTGATCGACGAACAAAACGTCAACGCCTGGCCGGAGCGGTGGGCGAACGCACAGGATCTCGGATATCGCGCGGGTCAAAATCCTTTCCCCACCATGCGGTACAACACCGACTTCATGAGGATACGGAAAATCCTGGCTAACTTTTATGTCGACCTGCAGTTGATCCCGGACAAGCTGTCGTTCAAGTCTTCTTATAACTCGGCTTCCACCTTCCTTAACCAGAGGGAGATGGACCTTCCTTATTATATAGGAGACAACTTCAACCGGCCTACGGCAACGTTGACGAAGAAAACGGAAACGTGGGTCAATCAGATCTGGGATAACGTACTTACCTACAACCAGAGCTTTGAGTTGCACAACCTTACCGCTATGCTGGGAACTTCGTTCCGCGATGAGTCTTTTCAAATGCTCACGGCAAGGGGAAGCGATTTTGTTGATCTGAACGAAAAGGCCTGGTACCTCGATCAGGCTGGAACGATTGACGTAAACAGTGTTTCTGACGACGGGCTCAGGCAGTATGGTATTTCCTACTTTGCCCGGATCGCATACAACTACAACGACAAATACCTGGTTTACGGAACCATGCGGGCCGACGGCTCGAACAAATACCAGCAAACGTGGGGCTATTTTCCTTCCGTCGGTGTGGGTTGGGTGATATCTGAAGAACCTTTCATGGACGGCGTCGGTGCGATCGACTTTCTGAAATTGCGCGCCAGCTGGGGCCAGTTGGGTAATGACAAGATCCCGGCCAGCGATGGTGCGAACACAACCACGCCGATCACCACTGCGATCAACGATGTGTTGTTCAGCGGAACCAAGACAACCAATAATTTCTCGTACCTGGAGTGGGAGCTGAATGAAGAAACGAACTTCGGCTTAAGTGCGGAGTTGCTGGGAAGCCGGCTCTCGATTGAAACCGACTACTATATCCGCGACACGAAGAATGCCGCGATCACCGTGGTACCACCGCTTGGTGGAGCGTCTGTACTAAGGCCTGTGGGTGTTATCCGGAATTCAGGATATGAACTAGGCCTGAACTGGAAGGATGAATTCGCAAACGGTATTTCCTACACCATTGGTGTCAACCTGGCCACGCTGAAGAACGAAGTTCGTGACCTCTACGGCCAGCCCTATCTGGACGGCGGGACGGCTGAGTTCCGTCAGCGCTCTATTGTTGGGGAACCGTTGCTCGCATTCTATGGATATGAAGTGCTGGGCGTCTATCAGAACGACGAAGAGGTTCAGGCCGACCCCATCGCCGTTGCCAATGGCCTTGTTCCTGGCGATTTCAAATACCGTGACCGCAATGGTGACGGCGAGTTGACCGATGCCGACCGGACGGTCCTCGGATCTTACTTCCCCACCTTCACATACGGCGTTAATCTGGGCGCGACCTACCGGAACTTCAGCCTTTCGGTCAACCTGATGGGTCAATCCGGGAACAAGATCCTCAACCGCAAGCGTGGAGAGATCATTTGGACGCCCGATGGAAACATGGATGCCGACCTCGCCATCAACCGCTGGCATGGAGAGGGTACGTCGAACAAGTACCCGTCTTCTGCAGGACTACGTAAGGCCTGGAACCAGAAGATGAGCACTTACTTTGTAGAGGACGGAGCGTTCTTCAGAATACAGAATGTTTCCCTGTCGTACGACCTCGGCCGTAAGGAATTGTTCGGTACGGAGATGCCGTCAACGCGGATCATTCTCACGGCAGAACGACCGCTGACGGTATTCGATTATAATGGCTTTAACCCGGAAGTTCCCGACGGGGTGGATATCGTGACATATCCCATACCTGCCGTGTATACGGTTGGGCTGAATGTGACCTTCTAAAAATCTTTAGTTCTAAACAAATGAGATCGATAAAAATACTTCTGAAGGTTGCGCTGTTCTCCGTGGGTGTGTTCAGCGCCACCTCTTGTCATGACCTCCTCGACGAGGGTCCGGAAAACAGGACCTTCGCGGGTGAGACGGACTACACGAATTCCAGCAACATGATCCTTCCCCTCATCGGCGCTTATGCCGAGTTCCAGGCACGCGGGTGGGAGGACTTTCCGCTTATCTCCGTACGCGGTGACGATGTGAATGCAGGCGGCCTGGGCGACCAGCAGCCGTTCTGGGATACAGACCATTACGTTTACGCACAGGACTACTGGATGTACAATTCCGTTTGGCAGAATCTGTATCAGGACATTTACACTTGCCACATTGCGATGGAGCAGATTGAAAAGTATAAGGAGTTCGCGCCCAACCCGGCCCTTGCCGATCAGTACATCGCCGAGGCCCGGACGTTGCGTGCTTTCATGCTGTTCCAATTGGCCCGTGTTTGGGGGAACGTCTTCATTCCTGAGTCGTCCGACCTCGCTGCGCTTCTTCAACAGGACGTTGCCACAAAGGAGCAGGTGCTTCAACACATTTCCGATGAGATGACTGCGGTGGCTCCACTGCTGCCGGCCGTACGACCGAATGAACGCACCGATATTCCCGGCGGCGTGACGCGCTATACGGCACTTGCCATCAAGGCACTCGCCAACCTGGAGCTTAAGAACTATCAGGCTGTTGCCGATGCCACGTCCGAAATCATAAGTTCAAACAAGTTCTCGCTCTACCCGGATTTCTATGAACTGTTCAAGAAACCAGGGAAACTGAGCGATGAAAGCTTGCTCGAATTGCAGTACTCTGACTACAATCAGGGATCGGGAACCGCACACAACTACCTGTTTGCTTTCTTCGGTCCGGAAAACTGGACGCCGGCTGTGGCCGGGGCAGGAAGCGGTTGGGGATTCTTTGAACCCAGCCTGAAGTTCATAAAGTTCATGCTTGACAGGAACGAAACCGTACGGCTCGAAACCAGCGTGATCTTTACGAATCGCGGTATCAATGAGCTGAAAAGCGATCCTGCATATGCAACGCTGCCTGGGTGGATATCGAATACCACGCGCGATGGCGACCAGTTCAACGACTTTAACCGGGCGATGTTTTCCAGTGGAAAGCATTACCTCCCGTCAACCCAGCTTACGCCGGGCAGGACCGACTATGGCTCGAGTAAGAACATGATCGCCATCCGCTATGCCGAAGTCCTGTTGATGCATGCTGAAGCGCTCACGCGCGGAGCTACCAGTTCAGCGATGTCGGCTGATCAGGCGGTGAACCTCGTACGCCAACGGGCGGGACTTTCAACGCTGTCTGGCGTAACCTCCGAACAGGTAATGGATGAAAAATTTGCCGAGCTGGCTATGGAATGGGGAACCCGTTACTACGATATGGTTCGGCTGGAACGGTATAACGACCTGAGTTATGATGGAAGGACGTTTGACCCAAGCCTGATATATCTTCCGTATCCTCAGTTCCAGGTCGACCAGCTTCCGGCTTTGAAGGTACAAGTACCCTGATCCAAAAAATTAACGAAAGATGAAAGCACTGCGATTAATAACCTATGCCGCGATGACGGCGGCTCTGGCAATTGGCTGTGATGAGGGTATCGATCCGATTACCCCTGTACCGCCCGGCGAAGATGTAGCTGCGCCCACCGTGACCGTATCTTATCCCGGGGAAGGAACACTCATTCGGGTAAAAGAGGATGTTGCACCGGTCAACATTGAATTCCAGGTCGAAGACGACATCGAGATTGCCACGATTACCCTGACGCTCGATGGAACGGAGATAGGAGCGGTAAGCGATTTCAAAGATTACCGTAGAGCTCTTGAAAGTTTTACGTACGACAACCTGACCAATGGCGCGCATACGCTGGTGGTCACGGCCACCGACATGTCGGGTAAGAGCACGTCCGCTACGGTCAACTTCGAAAAGGTTGAACCGTATCAACCGGTATACGATGGCGAAACGTTTTACATGCCGTTCGACGGCGACTTTATCGATCTGGTCAATATCGTGGAAGGCACCAAGGTAGGTTCACCCGGATTCAGCGATGAAGGTAAGTCGGGCAAGGCTTATAAAGGTGCCGCCGATGCTTACCTTACCTATCCGACGGCAAACATCGCCACCGACGAATTCAGCGCGGTGTTCTGGTACAAACTCAATGGTACGCCGGACCGTTCGGGAATTCTTACGATAAGCCCACCCGATCCGGACCACCCCGCCGCACCCAATAACCGCACGAAAGGATTCCGCCTGTTCCGCGAAGCAGCAGGTGACAAGCAACGGATCAAGTTGAACGTGGGCAATGGAGAAACCGACGGGTGGTTTGACGGAGGCGCTGCCGCCGACCTCGATCCCACTGTCGACGAATGGGTGCATATCGCATTTACCATCGCCAACGGACACACCACGGTATACATCAACGGCAATATTGTGAGCGAAGGCGACTTCGACGGTGTGGACTGGACCGATTGTGATGTCCTTTCCATCGCGTCAGGCGCACCGCGCTTCACGGAGTGGGGACACCTTTCAGATCAGAGCCTATACGACGAGCTCCGCCTGTTTAACCGAGCCCTCACACAGGAAGAAATACAAGCCATGATGAACGACTGATTGGCAACGGCCGGAAAATAATTCCGGATGGTCAGACACCAGATTCAGGGTTAGTTTAATTTGGTCCTACTTATGCCTCTCCCCTCCCCGGGGAGGGGCTAAGTATTGTCTGGGTGACATGCCCTCGAAATGATGACACTCCATCGCAATCAGGATTATGGCGCGGAGAGGCACATGCATCTTATTTATGTCCCTTTGTACCCTCGCAGGGTGCAACGAGAACGAGCCGTCGTCCGCGTCATTGACCTTGCTTCGTGCCTTTGCCGGGGCCACAGAACTCGCGCTGAATGGTTCGATAAATGAAAACATCCCGGTCGACCAAAGCCTTTCATTTGTCTTCTCAAAACCATTGAACACCAATGGTATTGGGGATGCGGTGACGTTTACAGCCGGAGCCGCGGTGGATTTCTCCATATCCCTTTCCGCCCAGAACACAAACCTGGTCATTCATCCTGCAACCACCCTCGAGTATAATACAGAGTATACGGTACGCTTGTCCGAAGCGCTGAGCGGCGAAGGCGGTGAACGTTTTTCAGGTGCCGAGGTCCGGTTTAGGACTGTGAACGGTGCGCTTACCATCGTCTCCGTTTTCATCGACGGGAAAAACGCTTCAGGTGCCGGACGCTTAACCGATGTGTCGACCACACCGGAAATGGCGGTCGAATTTTCATTGCCCCTGGATGAAGCCTCGCTTCAGGGATCAATACTGGTGGAAGGCCCGGATGGTGGTTCCCCCACGTACGCCCTCTCGGAAGACAATAAGAGTGTGGCATTGACAGGTGTGACGCTCAAAGACCTGACGCGTTACAGGCTGGTGATCGCCGACGCGGTTCGCGGTGCCAACGGCGAGACCTTCGAAGGATACAACCGTCTGTTTTATACGGCAGCCTCAGACGAACCCAAGTTTCCTCTGATCACGGACGACGCGTTGCTCACGTTGATCGAACAGCAGACGTTCAGGTATTTCTGGGATTTCGCCGAGCCGGTCAGCGGCATGGCTCGTGAGCGAAACACTTCGGGCAACCTCGTGACGAGTGGAGGTTCAGGATTCGGAATCATGGCCCTCATCGTGGGAATGGAGCGCGGCTTCATCACGCGGGCGGAGGGACTCGCACGTATGGACAAGATCCTTACGTTCCTCGAAACCGCCGACCGTTTTCATGGCGCATGGCCGCATTGGATGGATGGCACAAGTGGGGACGTCATCCCCTTTAGCCCTAACGACAACGGTGGAGATCTCGTCGAAACATCATTCCTCATTCAGGGATTGCTTACCTTCCGACAATACCTCGATGAAGGGATGCCTTCCGAGCTTGCGCTGATCGAAAGGATCAATACACTGTGGGAGTCGGTGGAATGGAATTGGTACACGCGCGGCGGGCAGGATGTGCTGTACTGGCACTGGTCACCCGACAAGGAGTGGATTATGAATCATCAGATACAGGGCTACAACGAATGCCTGATCACTTACGTTCTGGCTGCGTCATCACCGACGCATTCGATCGATGCATCGGTATATCACGAAGGTTGGGCGCAAGGCGGCGCCATCGTCAACGGCGGCTCGTACGAGGGTATAACGTTGCCCCTGGGACCGGACTACGGCGGGCCGTTGTTCTTTGCGCACTACTCGTTCCTGGGACTTGATCCGCGCAACCTGTCCGACACCTACGCAAATTACTGGACTCAAAACGTCAATCATACTTTGATCAATCGCGCGTATTGCATTGCTAATCCCCTCAACTATGTTGCCTACGGTGAAGATTGCTGGGGACTTACGGCCAGCGACAACCATCAAGGCTACTCCGCGCATGCGCCAACAAACGACCTGGGCGTCATTACGCCGACTGCAGCGCTGTCGTCCATGCCCTATACACCGGATGAATCGATGGAGGCGGCGCGGTTCTTCTACTACAAGCTGGGTGACAGGCTTTGGGGTGATTACGGTTTTCATGACGCCTTCAACATCACCGAAGATTGGTATGCTGACAGCTGGCTGGCTATCGACCAGGGTCCGATCATCGTCATGATCGAAAACTACCGTACGGGATTGCTGTGGGACTTGTTCATGTCGTGCCCGGAAGTTCAGGACGGACTTACCAAGTTGGGATTTAGCTATTGATGTTAGTATACGATGAATGTATTACTGAATAGGAACGCACCTAATGTCTGCCTCGCAGGTCTGCTGGTTGTATTTGCGCTCGCTGCATGCACAGGGAAGGGACCCGTTGCATACCGCGACGTTCCGATTACTTACTGCAACCCGATGAACCTGGACTACGCATACGTTCCTTCGGCGCATACCTCTTATGCGCAGGATCAGTCACACCGGAGTACGGCAGACCCGGCAGTAGTGTTGCTTCGCGATACCTTGTATCTCTTCTCGACCAATCAGTTCGGGTACTGGTGGAGCGCGGATATGAGAACATGGAACTTTGTGCGGAAAGATTTTCAGGTAAACGGACCGTCAGGCGACAATGTATGTGCGCCCGGAGCCTGGGCGTGGGGAGACACCCTGCTGTTCATTCCATCATTTGCTGCGCCGTATCCCATGCCCCTGTATGTTAGCACCAATCCTGCTGCCGGACACTGGTCCACCGTTACCGACTCATTCGAGGTGGCGACCTGGGATCCGTCACTCTTCCGCGATGATGATGGCCGCATGTATGTCTATTGGGGCAGCAGCAATGTCTATCCGCTGTATGGTATGGAACTCGACCCTTCCAGGAATTTTGCGCCGATAGGGGAGCGTAAGGAGTTGTTATTTCTTCATCCGGAGGAGCACGGCTGGGAACGCTTTGGAGAAGACAACAGCGACACGACCATCCGGCCTTATACCGAGGGTCCGTGGATGACGAAACACAACGGCAAGTACTACTTTCAGTACGCTGCACCCGGTACGGAGTGGAACGTCTATGCCGATGGCGTTCTCGTGGGTGACGCTCCATTAGGGCCGTTCACCTATCAACCTTATAATCCGGTGGCCTACAAGCCTGGCGGATTTATCACCGGTGCAGGTCACGGCAGCACGTTTCCTGATCGGTACGGCAATTACTGGCGTGCCGGAACGATGCTGAACTGGATCAAGCATAGGTTCGAGCGCCGCATCGGAATTTTTCCAGCGGGATTTGACGAAGATGGTCAGATGTATTGCATCACCGCATTCGGCGATTATCCAAACTATCACGCCAGCGGCAAGAGGAATCACCGCGAGTCGACGTTTACGGGTTGGACACTGCAGTCGTACAAGAAGCGCGCATGGGCTTCGTCATCGCTGCCCGGCAAGGATCCATCACTCGCCTTCAACGAAAACATCCGCAACTATTGGAGCGCTGTCTCTTCAGATTCGGGAGAGTTTCTGGCCGTCGACCTGGGTCATACATGCGACATCTACGCGATTCAAATAAACTACGCCGACGAAGACGCCCAGCTTCGCGATAAGCCTATGGACATCTACCATCAGTACAGGATTTATCAGTCCCTCAATGGAGAAGACTGGAGCATATTGATTGACAAAAGTAAAAACAAGACCGACGTTCCTCACGATTACGTCGAACTGGTGGAGCCATTTACTACGCGGTTCCTTAAGCTCGAGAACGTGCACATGGCAGATGGAAAATTCGCGATAGCTGGTTTTCGTATCTTCGGAAAGAGCTCAGGACAACCCCCGGCAACGGTGGAAGGATTTCAGGCCAGGCGTCACAGTGATACTCGTGATGCTACGTTTAATTGGGAGGCCGTACCCAGTGCCTATGCGTACAATATCTACTATGGCATAGATCCTGACAAACTTTACAACTGTATTATGGTTCACGAAGACACAACCTTCTATTTCCGTGGCCTGAACAAGGGTGTAACCTATTATGCCAGCGTTCAGGCCATCGGTGAGACAGGAGTGTCGGAGCGTGGGCCCGTCGTTCAATTCTGAAATTTTTCAACCAGAACCGTAGTCAACATGATCAAATCATTTTATTCCGCTTTGCTGGTGCTCGCAGTTCTTTCCTCCTGTGGACGAAGGGAGGGGGCGGCCACTCAGGAAGAAGCGCGCCTCAGCGACGACTCACTGCTGACGCTGGTGCAGTACCGGACCTTTCAGTACTTCTGGGATGGCGCCGAGCCGGTCTCAGGCGCTGCGAGGGAACGATTTCATACGGATAACATCTACCCGCAGAACGACAAGAACATTGTAACATCCGGCGGAACTGGTTTTGGAATCATGGCAGTGCTTGTCGGAATCGAGCGTGGCTTTATCACACGTGAGGAGGGCTATGAGCACCTGAAAAAGCTGACGGACTGGCTTGGGAAGGCCGACCGTTTTCACGGTGTCTGGCCACACTGGCTTAACGGAGAAACCGGCAAAGTAAAGCCGTTCAGCACCAAAGACGACGGAGGGGACCTTGTTGAAACGTCGTACCTCGCCCAGGGTATGCTCTGTGCGCGCGAATACTTTAAGGATGGCAATCCGGAAGAACAGGCTTTGGCGCATTCCATCGATTCCCTGTGGCGGGGCATTGAGTGGGACTGGCATCGCAAGGGTAACGAAAACGTGCTGTACTGGCATTGGTCGCCGCACTATGCCTGGGAGATGAACTTCCCCATCGAAGGGTACAACGAATGCCTCATCACCTATGTCCTTGCGGCCTCATCGCCAACACATGGGGTACCCGCCGAAGTGTATCACGAGGGTTGGGCCCGAAGCGGCGGAATACGGAACGACTCGACGCATCAGCAGTACGGCTATCACCTTGCGCTCAAACACAATTTTGCTCCCCAGTTTGGTGGACCCCTGTTTTGGGCCCACTATTCCTACTTGGGTCTGGATCCACGCGGACTGCGTGACCGATATGCGGATTATTGGGAGGAAAACCGAAACCATACCCTGATCAACAGGCAGTACTGCATTGAAAATCCCAAGGGATACAGAGGCTACGGCGAAAACTGTTGGGGACTAACCGCCAGCTACTCGATCAAAGGCTATGCTGCGCACAGTCCGGACCAGGACCTGGGCGTGATCTCTCCCACGGCGGCGTTGTCGTCCATTCCCTATACGCCCGAGGAGTCGATGGCCGTGATGCGTCATTTGTACGAAGACCTCGGTGATAAGGTGTGGGGAGAATATGGTTTTTACGACGCCTTCAGCGAGCAGGCGAACTGGTATACACCGCGTTACCTGGCCATTGACCAGGGTCCTCCGGTGGTTATGATAGAGAATTATCGGAGCGGCCTTCTGTGGAAGCTCTTTATGGGTGCCCCGGAGGTTAAGGAAGGATTGCGGAAGCTGGGTTTCACAAGCCCGGCCATTTGATATAAAACGAGAAAGAGTGATGAAACGAATGAAGAGATCGATAGCTGCAATAGTTGTAGCCGCGTTGGTGATCGCATGCTCTGAGCCCTCCCGTGACACCGAAACGGAAGGTGGCGATCGCAAAATGGATGCCTTCGTCGACAGCCTTATCCGTCAGATGACGCTCGAAGAAAAGATCGGACAATTGAATCTTGTTTCGATTGGCTTCGATGTTACCGGTCCCGTCGTAAGTGAAAATGTGGAAGAAAAAATCAAACGGGGACTCGTAGGCGGCGTCTTCAATACATATACACCACAGGCTGTAAGGAAACTTCAGGAGATGGCCGTCACCCAAACGCGGCTTGGCATACCGCTGCTGTTCGGCTTTGATGTGATCCATGGACACCGGACCATTTTCCCTATCCCGCTGGGACTGTCCGCTAGCTGGGACCTGGAAACGGTAGAACGAAGTGCACGGATTGCGGCCATCGAAGCCAGTGCGGACGGACTGAACTGGGTATTTTCTCCTATGGTCGATATCTGTCGCGACCCGCGTTGGGGCCGTATTGCCGAGGGCGCAGGCGAAGACCCTTACCTGGGCTCGCGCATCGCCGAGGTTATGGTTCGCGGTTATCAGGGAGTCGATCTGTCCGCGTACAACACGGTAATGGCGTGTGTGAAACACTTTGCGCTCTACGGTGCCGCGGAAGCGGGCCGCGATTATAATCCGGCCGACATGGGCGACAGAACGATGTTCGACATCTACCTTCCACCTTACAAGGCAGCCATCGACGCCGGTGCGGGGAGTGTGATGACTTCCTTTAACGAGATCAATGGCGTGCCCGCTACAGCAAACCGGTGGCTGAATACAGAACTGCTGAGAGAGCAGTGGGGATTTGATGGACTGCTGGTTTCTGACTATACCGCTATCGCTGAATTGGTGCAGCATGGCATAGGCGATGCACCCACTGTGTCCTCCCTGGCGTTGCAGGCGGGTGTCGATATGGACATGGTGTCGGAATTTTATCTGAACAACCTGGAGCTACTCGTAGAAGATGACCGCGAAACAGAAACATGGATTACCACCTCGGCGCGCCGCGTGTTGGAGGCAAAGTACAAGCTGGGGCTTTTCGATGACCCATACCGGTATGTCAACGAAGAGCTTGCCACCCATGCGCTTTTAAGCGAGGAGCATCGGAATGCTGCTCGCGACATCGCCAGAAGGAGTATGGTGTTGCTGAAAAACAACGAAGGCATTCTTCCCCTGAAGAAATCGGGATCGATCGCCCTGGTAGGTCCGCTGGCCCGCAATCAGCGTGACATGATCGGCAACTGGAGTGGTGCCGGCGACTGGCATCAGGCGATAAGTGTGGAGCAGGGCATCATAAACATAGCTGGGAATTCAGTACAGATTCATACCGCCCACGGTGCCAACATCACGGACGACCCACAATTGATCACGCGCCTCAACGCTCATGGTGGCGAATTGCAGATCGATGCGCGTCCTGCTGAGGTGCTCATACGCGAGGCGGTGGCCGCAGCGCGACGCGCGGACGTGATCGTGGCTGTAGTGGGAGAATCCCAGGGGATGAGTGGCGAGGCGGCGAGTCGCGCCGATATTTCCCTGCCCGGTAGGCAGGAAGATTTGCTCAAGGCACTCAAGGCTACAGGAAAGCCACTCGTGGTTGTGCTCATGAACGGACGTCCGCTTGCGATACCCTGGGTGCAGGAGAATGCCGACGCGATACTCGAAGCCTGGTTCCCGGGCACGGAGGCAGGCAACGCCGTGGCGGACATACTGTTTGGCGACTACAATCCGTCGGGAAAACTTCCTGTGACGTTTCCTCGCGTGGTAGGACAGATTCCGTTGTACTACAATCACAAAAACACCGGACGACCTTTCGGTGGGCAACTCGAGGATAAATACAAGTCGCGCTACCTTGATGTTCCGAACGAACCGCTGTATCCCTTTGGGTTCGGATTAAGTTACACTACCTTTAAATACGACAATCTCAGGCTGAGTGCGAACGAGATGGTGCCCGGCGACACCGTTGAGGTGACGGTATCTGTAAGCAATACCGGGCCAGTCGATGGCGAAGAGGTAGTGCAGCTTTATGTAAGCGACAGGATTGGATCGGTCACGCGGCCTGTAAAGGAATTGAAAGGGTTCAAAAAGGTGGCGATTCCTGCCGGCGAGTCGGTGGACGTTGTCTTCAAGTTGTCTGACAGCGATCTGAGATTTCACAATATTAATATGGACTACGTTGCCGAACCCGGCGGATTCTCTGTTATGGTGGGAGGCAATTCTCAGGATGTAATAAGTACCAGCTTTACCCTTACTGAACGATGAAGGCAAACAACTTGCAAACGATACGATTCCGGTTTAGGGTCGCGGTGGCGGCCATCGCGTTACTGCTCACAGCCTGCGGTGAACGGCAGGCCAGCCAGAAGACAAATCCTCCGAATGTGATCTTCATCCTTGCGGATGATCATCGCTATGATTTCATGGGATTCATGGGCAAGGTGCCAGGACTTGAAACGCCCGGCATGGATCGCATGGCGCGCGAGGGCGTGCACCTGCGCAATGCGTTTGTCACGACGGCGCTGTGCTCGCCAAGTCGTGCGAGCATTTTGTCAGGTCAGCTAACGCACCATCACCAGGTCGTTGATAACCAATCGCCCATTGCGGATTCTGTGAGGTTCTTCCCGGAATATTTGCAGCAGAAAGGCTATGAAACGGCCTTCATCGGCAAATGGCACATGGGGCACGATGACGACGAGCCGCGGAAAGGTTTTGATTACTGGGTAAGCTTTCGCGGTCAGGGTGTTTACTACAATCCCGAGCTCAATGTGAACGGCCGGCGGGAGCGGTATTCCGATTCAACCTACATCTCCGACCTGCTCACGGACTATGCGATCGACTTCCTCGAAGGACACCAGCCGGGCAAGCCGTTCTTCCTGTACCTGTCGCACAAGGGCGTGCATGCAGAATTTATGCCCGCGCCACGACACGCGCATCGGTACGACAGCATCAAGATTGCGTATCCACCGACTATGTTTCCGCCGGGACATCCGCGCAGTACCGTCGATACGACTGAGTATCACTACAAGGACGTTCCCGATTGGGTCAAGGAGCAACGGTACAGCTGGCACGGTGTGGACTACATGTATCACGGTGCCATTCCCTTCGACAAATTTTATGAACTGTATTGCGAAACGCTTCTCGGCGTGGACGAAAGCGTACAAAAGGTACTCGAATACCTGGACACGCACGGGCTCATGGAGAATACAATTGTTTTTTACATGGGAGACAACGGCTTTTCCTTTGGTGAACATGGGCTCATCGACAAGCGCCAGGCGTATGAGGAGTCATGGCGTGTTCCGCTGCTTGCGATGGGTAAAGGCGTCCAGAAGGGAGCGACGGTAGAGGAAATGGTGCAGAACATCGACATTGCTCCTACGATCCTTGATATCGCCGGTATACCTACGCCGTCTAACATGGACGGGCGGTCGTTCCTTCCGCTGCTCAAAGGTGAGGATGTGGATTGGGACGTCGACACCATTTACTATGAGTATTTCTGGGAGCGTCCCTTTCCGCAAACGCCTACCGTGTATGCCGTTCGTACGAACCGCTACAAGTTTATACGCTATCATGGTGTCTGGGATATCAACGAGCTGTTCGACCTTCAGGAAGATCCTCACGAAATGAGAAATTTGATCCGCAGTCCGGAACATCAGGACATCGCCCGCGACCTTGACGCAGCGTTGTTTCGCTGGCTCGAGCGCACCAACGGGATGAGCATGCCCTTGCGAAAGGACGAGGGTAAGCGGTTTGATTACAAATATCGGGGAACCTATTAGCATTGGGCGCCCTTTCGAAAGGAGGGCCCCATTCACTCATCCACTCATCCACTCATTCACTCATTCACTCATTGAATCTGGCCACCTGTTCCCCGGCCTGATCATCCGGCAGTCCCTTGAGGTACTTATCCAGGAATTTTAGTATCTCCTGGGATGATTTGATATTGTTTTCCTTTTTCAGGAAACCGTGACCTTCATCAGGGAAGATAATATACTCTACGGGCACGTTATTGTCGCGTGCGGCTTTAACAATCTCATCGGATTCAACTTGCAACACCCTTGGGTCATTGCTTCCCTGTAATACAATGAAGGGCTTCGTGATGTTCCTGGCGTGAAATAGTGGCGACTTGTCATACAATGACACCGAGTCCTCGGTGAAAGGGTTGCCCATTTCGGCAAATAGTGCATCGCGGTAGGATGCCCACCACGGCGGTGTGCTCTTCAGCGTGCGAAGCCAGTTGGTGACACCAAAAAGATTCACGCCTACGTCAAACTCTTCTGGCGCAAAGGCAAGCGCCGCCATCACCATGTAGCCACCGTAGCTGCCCCCGAAGATGCCGATCTTCGTCGTGTCGATGTACGGCAACGTGGCAAGATACTTCTTCGACGCAATGCAATCTTTCAGGTCCACGTCGCCGTGCTTCCTGTCGTCAGCCGCAAAGAAAGTCTTGCCGTATCCGGAACTCCCGCGGTTGTTGACTGCAAGTATCGCATACCCGTGGTTGACAAGGTGCTGGATCATGGCCGAATAGTTCAGACGGGTCTGGCCGCCGGGACCGCCGTGAACGTAAACCAACGCGGGCACTTTCTCGCCATCGCGGAGGCCTTTCGGTTTATATAACAATGACGGTATCTGCAGTCCATCATACGATGCATACCGTATCACTTCGCCTGCGACGAGATCTTTGGGATCAATCTCTTTCGTCATGTTATTACTCAGTTGCTTCACCTCTTTGGTATCGAAATTATAAAGGAAGAGATTGGCGGGCGACTGCGAGCTGCTGACGTAAAACACCATGAGCTTTTCGCTATCGGAGATATTGACTCCCGTGATATCGCCCGCTGGCAGGTTGGGAATATTAACCAATTTGCCACCGGCCGATTCATCGTAAATCTTCGTCTCGGTGCGCGCGTCGTTGTTGACAGCAACGATCCGGTACTTACCGTTGCGCGACTCGTATGTATACATGATATCCCAGGGCTCTTCCTGCACCTTCTCGCGTTTACCCGTGGCGATATCATAGCTGTCGAGGTACATGAATTCGCTGCCTTCATTGGTGAGAAAGTACATCCGGGTGCCGTCCAGACTGAAATATTGGGGTTGGTAGGAGATGTCACCCTCGTGAGGACTAAGGTGGGTAATCTTTCCCGTTCTGGTATCAAGCAGGTACATTTCATTGTTATTGGTCGCCAGAAATTTGACCAAGGCGATGTAGCGCTCGTCGCGGGAGATGGCAGCGGCATCCAGGCCTTCGGTGTTCCGGTAAACTATCGTGGATGAGAACACAGTGCCTTCTCCCAGTGCATCCACGCGAATCTTATACGTGTCAAAGAACCGCTTGTCCCGCGTATTGGATCCGTAGTAAAGAAATTTCTTATCATAACTCCATCCGTAGAAGTTGGCCTTCGCCGTCGAATCTGCGATAAGGTCGCGGGATGTGCCGTCGGGGTCGCGGACGTAAATATGACTGATCTCGTCACCACCTTTGTCGCTGGTGTATACGATCCGGTCGTCGGCGGGAAAATACGACTGCCCGAAAATGGCGTTCGCATCGGAATGCGTGAGTTGCTTCTTTTCGCCCGTCGCAAGGTCGATTTCGTAAGCGTTGAAAATGCCACTTTCCTTCGTGTTGACGAGCACGCGGGACTCATCTGGTGAGAACGCCCCGCCGGTCATCTGGACGATGTCCATGAACTGGGCGATGGTGTACTTCTTTGGCTTCTCCGGCTCTTTGCGTTGCGTATTGCAGGCGCCAAAAAAGAAAATCAGGGGGAGGAGGAGTATGAGGCGGTTCATAGGTGGGGTGGTTGATTAACTAAAGATCAGTCAAAAATTGCTGTCATTCTACAAAAATTGCGAGGCGGCGTGATTCAGTATTTTGTCGGTCTGGTAGTTTGCCGCAATCGACCCGCAGATTGTCGGAATTGCACACCCGCAACGGAGGTCGTCCCCCCTAACTTTGAGAAAAAAAGCAAAACCCGCGCAAGGGAATAGCCGTACCTAAGAAACCGTCAGTAGACAAAAACGCATTTCGCTTGGAAAGGATCAAGGTAGCAGTATCAACGCCGGTATCCAC
>DASVCT010000013.1:0-9850 GCA_036381475.1 Cyclobacteriaceae bacterium | reverse complement strand
AGGTTGAGCATCACCGTATGGAGCACCTTTCGTTTCATAAGTTCATGTACCACGCTGCGACGATCAGCGCGGCGGTCAGGATGCCAACGAACAGCATGACGATCTTGAAGATTCGAGTGATCTTACGGTTCGCCGTTTTCATGGCCTTTCACGGATCAAAAGGTTTTCCGATGCCTGCCTGGAAATGAACACGCGTTCTTTGTCGTCGATAATGATTTCCATCGAACCGTCAAACTCCATGCGCTCGACGATATCGATACGTGCGCCGATCCGGATGCCGATCTTGGACAGGTATTGAAGGAATTTCGGACTGCCGTCGTTAACGGAGTGCACGATCCCATTCGTACCAGCCTTCGCTTCCGAAAGTTGGACCTGCTTGACTTCGTGAATCTTGCCGTCCTTGTCGGGAATCGGGTGCCCGTGTGGATCCACTTTGGGGTGTCCGAGAAAACTGTCGAGTTTTTCAATGAGGAGGGGCGACTCAATGTGTTCGAGTTGTTCCGCGACCTCGTGAACTTCGTCCCAGTTAAAGTTGAGTTTATCCACCAGGAACGTTTCCCAGAGCCTGTGTTTTCGGATCACTCGTAGCGCGGCGCGCCGTCCTTTCTCGGAAATGTTTACGCCGTGGTATTTCTCGTAGGAGATCACTCCTTTCGATGACAGCTTCTTGATCATGTCGGTTACGGAAGCGGCCTTGTTGTTCATATTGTCCGCCAGCGCATTCGTGGAAACGGCGCTTTTTCCTGCGTCCGACAGGTGGTAGATGGCTTTGAGATAGTTTTCCTCGACCAGGCTCAATATGGGGTGCATATCTGATGAATTACTACGACAAAAATATAAATTTAGATTAATCTAAAAAAGTATTTAGCCAAATATTTTTGGAAGATTTCGGCGAATCATCCCACGCGACTGCGGCCACAAATCGACGCAAAACCACTTTTGGGGACGCCTTTTGCGTCTGCATCCGTATATGCGTCTATGCTTATCGGGACGTTAGCCGATCGACCAGCGAAACCAGCTTGTCGCCTTCCGACTCCCAAAACACCTCCTCACCAGGGGTGCGGGTGTAGAAATCGGCGTTGCGCATTCGTTCGAGCATTTCCCCCGCGCGGATATGCCGCGGATCGAACACCAGGGCGGCGGCGTAGGGAGCACAGAATTCCATCCAGGGAGGATGGTTAATGAGCAGGATAGGGAGGCAGGCACCGAGGTATTCAAACAACTTCGTAGGTATCGTGTTTTCGGTGGATGGGTTAGGAGGGTACGCAATAAATCCGAAGTCCGCCTGTGCGACGGCCTCCATAATCGTGTCGTGTGACACCAGGCGATCGCCGCCCACGAGCGTGATATAGTCGCGACCTTGTATCGCTTCCCGCATCCGCCGCAGCGTTTCTGCGTGGGCGCAGTAGCCGATGAGCGTCAGGTGCACCGTGGGATCGTGTTCATGCAGCACGCCCGCCACGTGGATGGCGGTGAAAACGCCGGTTGACTCCGCAAGCGTTCCTGAGAATAGGAGGGAAAGTCCCCGATGCGGCTGCCCCGAACGTGGCCTGATGGCGGCCCGCTTCACTTTGTTTTGTATTACCGCTGCCTTGCGTCTGATGAAAGGGAGCTCGGTGATATAACCTTCTTCGGACACGATAACCTTCCGGACGAAGGGAGTTAGCAGCTTCTCCCAGCCGCGCACCCATAGTGCAAGTGCCGGCCGGAGCAAGGGATTGAATGTCGGGAGGTGGAGAATGTTGCGAAAATAGTTTTCCCGTATGTCGTAGATGACAACTGTCTTTCGGAACATCCGGACGGCAACAGCTGCGAGGAGCAGTTCATGGGTTGTGACGATGATGACATCCGGGCTAAGCCTCTTAATCAACCGGAAGGCCCGAAAAGGGGCGCGAATCCGCGCGGGACTGAGTCTCGGGAAATAGGGCGAAGGGTGGAATACAACACCGGGATACCTCGTGTCCGTGCTTCCCGGAAACCCGACGATGTGAACCTCGTACCGGCCCGTGTCGGCGAGTGTCTGACCCATCTTCTCGAACATGCGGGTGTCATCGACCGGCTTGAGCACAGAAGCGATGACTATTTTCCTTTTTTTTATTACTTGCGCCAAGAATTCTCTGAGGTATTCAAGCAAAGCCAAACTAATCACTAATAATGGATTTACAGCAAGTCATCGAGCGCGCCTGGGAAGACAGGTCGTTATTAAAAGAGGCCGACGTCCAGAACGCCATCCGTGAAGTAGTCGCGAAACTGGATCAGGGTCAGCTCCGTGTTGCGGAACCCACCGGCGACGGCTGGAAAGTGAACGAATGGATCAAGAAGGCTGTAATCCTCTACTTCCCCATCCAACAAATGGAGACTATTGAAGTGGGACCATTTGAGTTTCACGACAAAATTGCCCTGAAGCGCAACTACCAAACCCTGGGCGTCCGTGTTGTGCCGCATGCCATCGCCCGCTACGGTTCCTACGTGAGCAAAGGGGTGATCATGATGCCTTCGTATGTTAACATCGGTGCGTATGTGGATGAAGGCACTATGGTAGACACGTGGGCTACGGTAGGAAGCTGCGCTCAGATCGGAAAGAATGTTCATCTCAGCGGAGGCGTCGGCATCGGCGGTGTGTTGGAGCCGGTGCAGGCTGCACCTGTAATCATCGAGGACAACGCCTTCATCGGTTCGCGTTGCATCGTCGTGGAAGGCGTTCGTGTCGGGCGGGAAGCTGTGCTGGGCGCCAACGTAGTGCTGACGGCCAGCTCAAAGGTCATAGACGTGACCGGCGACAAGCCCATTGAATATAAAGGGTACGTGCCGGAGCGTGCGGTGGTAATCCCTGGCTCGATGCTGCGCAAGTTCCCGGCAGGAGAATTCGGCGTCTCATGTGCGCTTATTATCGGGCAACGAAAGGAAAGCACCGACAAAAAGACATCACTTAACGACGCTCTTCGGGAAAACTCCGTTCCTGTTTGAATATCAGATTGTTATTCAGTATAATTAAAGCGTTTTTGTAAGGTTTCGTTGCGCTTTGCGGTTCGATAGGCGTGTTTTGGCATCACCTTTGAGTTGCTTAGTACGTTATTAGTCCGGTAGAGGAATTTTTTAAATTTGCCTAAGGTATATACAAGCGGGTTTCAAGGATCCGTACGGAGTAAAATGATGCACCAATGAGACGATTTTTACCCGGTATTATACTGATTCTTACGGCATCGGCTTTTGAAATCAGTCGCAACGATGTCTATCAGCGTGTACCCAACCACAGCTTTACCCGTGGGGAGGTACTCAATTTCAAGATGACGTATGGCATTTTTACAGTGGGCCGCGGGTCGACTCAAATCCAACCCGAATACTTCGAGATGAATGGCCGCAAGTGCTACAAAGTCGATGTACGCGGCAGGACGGTCGGGGTAGTCGACTGGGTTGCCGACGTTGATGATTACTGGGGCGCTTATATCGATACGGCCGCCTTGGTTCCGCACCAGTTCATTCGCCGCATTCGTGAAGGCCGGTACAAGAAGGACGAATGGACCAACTTCGACCACTTGAATCAGAAGATTGAGGTCAAGGTACTCGACAACAAGACCGGCGAGATGAAGGAGCCCAAATACTACGATGCGCCCCGCAATGTGCGGGACATGATCGGCGGGTTCCTGTACCTGCGCACGATGGACCTGTCCGATAAAAAGCCAGGTGATACCCTGGTGATCAAAGGATTTTTCGAGGATACGTTTTATAGCCTGGACGTCGTCTACAAGGGCAAGGACATCGTCAAGACCAAGGCTGGTAAATTCAGGGCAATCAGGGTGGTGCCCGTTATGCCCAAGAATAAAGTCTTCGACGGTGAGAACTCAGTGACCGCCTGGTTTTCCGACGACGCCAACCGCATCCCCCTCAAGATCAACGCCGAGATGTTTATCGGAAGCGCTGGCGTTGAGCTCACTTCATATTCGGGGTTGAGAAACCCGGTTAACCTGGTAGAATAAGTGAATGAGTGAATGAGTGAATGAGTGAATGAGTGATTGAGTGAATGAGTGATTGAGTGAATGAGTGAATGAGTGAATGATGGCAAGTTGCTACTGTCGACTATCATCAATCTCTTCCTCATAAAAGGCGAGAAGCTCTGCGAACTTTTGCTGGCTGACGGGCTTGCAGATGTATTCACGAACGTCCTCGAACGAACGGGCGCGGGATATGTCGCGCGAATCTACCGATGAGCTGACCATGTAGACCCGCATGGGTTTTCGGAGTTGAGCCTTAAGCTGGATGTAGTCTTCCAAAAATGCCCATCCGTCAACGACCGGCATGTTGATGTCAAGGAAGATCAGATCAGGGAGTTCGTCGGGGTTGGCGGCGTTCTGTTCGAGATACTCGAGTGCTTCCCCTCCGTTGTTGAAAGTGAGGATCCTCCCCTGGAAGTTACCTGCACGGATGCTGCGTGAAGCAATGAGTTGAAACACCTTGTCGTCATCAACCAAGGCGATGGTGGGCTGTGTGGATATCATAGCACGGATGTCACGTTCCCTAAAAATAGGTCAAAAATTTCCGTGTTCGTAAACGTTTCCGATATTTTTCGACGCATGGATGAAAGCCAATGCTGTGGATAATTGTCTGCACTTCCATACTCGTTGTTTCTCAGGGTCATATGCCTTACTTTTAACATAACCAAACACATCAACCATTATGTGGAAAGAATTCAAAGAATTTGCCATGCGCGGCAGCGTGGTGGATCTGGCCGTCGGTATCGTCATCGGCGCAGCCTTCGGTAAGATTGTCACTTCGTTTGTAAACGACATTCTCATGCCTCCTATCGGGTTGCTCCTGGGCGGCATGGATTTCAGTGAGTACAAAGTAGTACTTAAAGATGCCGTTGGTGACGTTCCCGCCGTCACCTTGAATTACGGCTTATTTATCCAGACAGTGGTCGACTTCCTCATCGTTGCAGTAGCCATCTTTTTGGTTGTGAAGGTAATGAACACGATGAAGCGCAAGGAAGAAGCCGCTCCCCCTCCGCCACCGCCGGCTGAAGTACAACTGCTCACGGAGATCAGGGATCTGTTGAAGAAGGACTAGGATTTCTAGGATGGGAAGGATTGATAGGATTAGGATTGATAGGATGATAGGATTGATAGGATGGATAGGATCTATGGGATGGATAGGATGGATAGGGTTGATAGGATGGATTAGGATTGATAAGATGGATAGGATGGTTGTGGCTGCCTGTTATTTGCGAAAGCGGGCGGCCACAATTTTTTCCTTGCTTCCTGGTGCATATTCATAAAAGCCAACACCCGTCTTAACTCCCAAATGTCCGGCCTCCACCATGTTGATAAGCAACGGGCAGGGGGCATACTTGGGATTTCCGAAACCCTCGTGGAGAACACGCAGGATCGCAAGGCACACATCAAGTCCGATGAAGTCGGCAAGCTGCAGTGGCCCCATCGGGTGTGACATTCCCAGTTTCATTACGGTATCGATCTCCTCCACACCTGCAACACCCTCGTACAGGCTGTAGGTGGCTTCATTGATCATTGGCATGAGGATGCGGTTGGCGACAAAGCCGGGATAGTCGTTTACCTCGACGGGCACCTTACCAATAGTGCGACAACAGGAGAGCACGGTCTCAACGGTGGTTTGGTCCGTGCGATACCCGCGAATGACTTCGACGAGCTCCATAACAGGCACGGGATTCATAAAGTGCATCCCGATTACCTGTCCGGCGCGCCCGGTTGCATTCGCGATACGGGTAATGGAGATGGATGATGTGTTGGTGGCCAGTATCGCAGTGGAAGGTGCGTGTCGATCCAGCTCGCGAAAAATGGCGAGCTTCACGTCTGTGTTTTCCGTCGCCGCCTCAACGACGAGGTCAGCATCTTTCACGCCATCGGCAAGGGCTGAAAAGGTTTTTATGTTACCCAACGTTCGGTGCTTGTCGCTTTCTGCTAACACGCCCTTCTTGATCTGGCGGTCGAGGTTCTTCGCAATGGCAGCGCGCCCTTGCTTGAGTGCATCGGGGGAGGTGTCGATGAGTGCTACCCCGAAATCATGCTGTGCAAAAACGTGGGCTATGCCGTTTCCCATCGTCCCCGATCCCACCACGGCGACTTTCTTTACCTGGCTCATAGGCGATGCGTTTGTCGGGGTAAAGATAAGGGATGTGTTGAAGTGTTGGAGTGTTGGAGTGTTGAAGTGTTGGAGTGTTGAAGTGTTGAAGTGTTGGAGTGCCTGCCCGATGCCCAATGACATTATGGAGTTTGGTGTATGTCAGCCCGGCAGGCGGGTTGATATGCTGAAGTTACGGTGCCTATCTGTGGTAAACTTTTGGATGCCTGTGCCTCTATCTTTCCTATTCTTGACGAACAAAAAAATTCCCTTCGCGCCTCCTCGTCTCCGCGGTTTAAATTCAAGCCTGCCTTCGGCAGGCTTCCCGAGCTTGCGAGGGCCTACTCCCACTTTCTCAAGTGCGGCAGCATCTTATGCTCCGCTCTCGGCGCCGTCTCGAGTTTGAGCACATCCGTTGGCTTCTGGCAGAGGATGGCGCGGCCGTTATAGATGGCAATAGGGGCCTTGAGCAATTGGGGATTGTGTATCAGAACATCGAGCCATCCGTTCATCGTGTAGGCGTTTCCTCGCACCTTGGCCTGGTATTCAGGATGGGATTTGTCGAGTAAACGCTTTGGAATAATTCCCAGCATGTTGATCACCTCTTTCCAGTAGGTGGGACCAAGCCGTTCCTGCAACGCGTCAATCTCATTGATGTGATTGCTCAGCGTCATCGCATACGCTTTCGTCTGTTTTCCCACGGATGTCCGGGGATTGTACAGAAGAAACATTTCGTTCGGATGAAATTGCATGGCACTGGTATTTTGAATGATCATTCAATTTACCCACAATTTGCCATATATCAAACGTTTGCGGAACCTATTCGACGTACACCTCGCTGCTCAGACCAACGGCGTTGAAACGTATAACTAGGGATCGGGCGTTATCCCCCGCGTTTGCGCACACCGGCGAGGGATCGAGATAATACCGGTAGAATTTCTGTCCGTGCACATACAGCTGGTTTTCGTCAGGTTTGCCCAAAAGGCGGGTAATTTCCATTTCATCAAGACGGAGAAGCTTTTCCCGCTGGCGCTGCAGGGGTTCCGCTGCATTAGCGCGCAGACCACTGCATCCGCCGGGATCACGCGCCCATACTTCCAGGTCAACTCCATCAAGCTTGATTTCCGTGTTGCGACATGAAAAAAGAACGACCGCAAAAAGCAAGCAGAACAATGGGCGCGCGGTCATGATTCCTTCGGAACGCTTTCGTGAACGGTCAGCGTAGCAGGGGTGCCTCTGAGCACGGCCTGCAGCCAAATGGCAGAAACGATAAAGTAGACAAAGGCCACTACGTGAAGCCAGTTCGGTAGGTGATAAGCATAAGCAGCCGCGCTGAGCAATGCCGGGAGCACGATGATGCGCAGCCATTCGGCGCGGATCACCCATGGTCGGTTTTCAAACAAAACGCCACAGTTCACGACAACCCAGCACACAATGCCCGTGATGATACCCTTTTCGACAAGCGTGAAATGATCCTGATTAAAGAGGAAGAGCGCCGTGCCGATAACACAAAGGACATAGTGAAAGAGAACGTACAGCCCGAGTTGCAACGATGCGGGCGTGTCGTACTTGGCTGCAGTGGAGCGGTCAATCTCAGGTGCCGGGTGGTAGCCGCCGAGACTTTCGGGCATCCAGCCCGGCCTGGCAAAAACATAACGCAGTCGGTCGGACCATTTCGGTATACGTTTCATGTCTTTCGCCATGTTGGCATAATGGCTAAAATTTGCCCACAGCGGGTTCCAGCTTTGCAGTGGCTTGGTTATCCCGTACACCGGCCTTTCCTCTTCGGCCTGAAAAGTACCAAACAACTTATCCCAGATAATGAGCGTGCCCGCGTGATTCTTGTCGATATACTTTGGATTGCGTCCGTGGTGTACGCGGTGGTGGGAGGGCGTGTTAAACACATATTCGAACCATCCCATCTTGTTGATGGTCTCCGTGTGAATCCAGAACTGGTATAGCGTATTGAGTGCCGAAATGAAAACGAAGTGCAACGTTTGGTATCCCAGCAAGGCGATGGGCAGATTGAACGCGAAAGTCCACACAATCTGCAATGAGCTCTGGCGCAACGCTACGGAAAGGTTATATTCTTCACTCTGGTGATGGACTACGTGTCCGCCCCAGAAGAGGTTTATCTCATGACTCATCCGATGCGCCCAGTAATACGCCAGGTCGACCAACAGAAAAAGGCTCACCCAATACCACCAGGTATTGGAATCGAGCTTTAAAAACGCTGCCTTTTGGTAGATGAACTGGTAAGCGCCGACGGCAAAAACTTTCAGAAAGAGCCCGGAAAGCTGCTGGGTGATGCCACAGCTGATGTTTGCAATAGAATCCTGCAACCGGTACAGCTTCTTCCTCGTGAACCGCTCGACCAGCAACTCCACGCCGATGAGCACGAAAAACAGCGGAACGGAAAGGACGATGGGGTTGGGATCCATGGCGCTTAGGCTGATTTGCTAAGATACGAAGGGAATGATGACTATGATCTGCGATTCATAATTTCCCGGGACTACTTCGTAGCCCGAAAATTGAAAATCGCAGCTCGTAGATCAAAATCCTTCAATTTTCAATTATTCGTTCTACTGCGTTATTAAATTGCGAATTAATCCCCAATTTTGTCCCCATAATCAGGTAGTAATCGCCGTACGCCCGTAGATGGTAATACTCAGAATTTTTAGGAGCGTCTGGTTCCTTTCCCTTTTAGCCGTGATGGCGGCCTTGTTATACGGATACGCTTCCATGCGGGAAGAGATCATTGTTCGGGAAGCCGTTGAAGGCAGCGTCCGCATAACCCGGGACACCTTCTTTTACATGGTACTCTCGTTGTTGACGATCATCAACGTATTGGTATTTATAATCGCCCGGATCATGGTTCGGAGCGAGGATTTCAAATCGTGGTTCTACGGCCTTGTCATTACCTTCAACATCTTTTTCATCGTAGGCATTGGCTTCATCAGCCTGTACAATAGCGGTGAGACATACGACTACTCCAGGCTTCAGCCCGTAATGTACGGCAGCGTCGGACTCCTCGTCGTGTGGAGTTTTGCGTGGCCTGTTTACGTAAGTTTCAAACGGCTTGCCGGTAGATCCTGAAGTTTTACTCCCTCTGAACTAATTGCTGATAATCAGCGGTTTAATTGTTGATTCTTGATAAATATTTGTAGGTGCGTTGGCGTGCGGCATAGTGCAAATGCGATTGAAAATGCCGTTATTCATGCGCTATCGCATTTTTTTGTTGTATAACCTTAATTTTTATGGCCAAGGCTGCGGAGAAAGGTTCATCCCTGTTTGAATATACGGAGGCCAGTATTAAGTCGCTCGACTGGCGGGAGCACATCCGGCTGCGTCCGGGCATGTACATCGGAAAGCTCGGCGACGGGTCATCCAAAGACGACGGAATCTATGTGCTCGTAAAGG
Organism: Cyclobacteriaceae bacterium; assembly: GCA_036381475.1. Lineage (GTDB taxonomy): Bacteria > Bacteroidota > Bacteroidia > Cytophagales > Cyclobacteriaceae > ZC4RG29. The sequence goes on along the minus strand of DASVCT010000013.1, from coordinate 337 downwards.
AGACCATCGACAATTCCATCGACGAGCACATGATGGGATACGGAAAAGTGATCGACGTGAAGATCACGGACTCGAAGGTTACGGTTCGCGACTACGGTCGCGGAATTCCCCTGGGTAAAGTCGTTGACGTGGTCTCCAAGATCAACACCGGTGCGAAATACGATACAGGCGCTTTTCAGAAGTCGGTAGGCTTGAATGGCGTTGGTACAAAAGCCGTAAATGCGCTCTCCAACCGTTTCAAGGTACAGGCGTTCCGCGACGGCCAATGCAAGATGGCCGAATTCAAGAAAGGCATCCTGATCTCGGAGTCGCGTGTCACGAAAACAACAGAAAAAAA
>DASVCT010000012.1:0-5761 GCA_036381475.1 Cyclobacteriaceae bacterium | reverse complement strand
CCCTTCATGAAAACCAATTCGGAAAGGTCCAGACCATCCAACCGTAGACAGCAAAGCGGAGCACGCGCGTTATGCAGATCAGCAGGAATTCACGAAAGTTATAGTGAATTGATCCTGCCAGCATGCAGGTGGCAGAAAAAGGAACCGGTGTCACGGCACCAACAAACACGAGATAGCCTCCATAGCGTTGCAAGTTCCGGTCATATCGCGACAGGTAGCGCTCATGCAACCGGGCATAAAAAGCCGTTTTAGAAAACCGCCTCCCGATCCAATAGCCTATCATACCGGCGACGTAGGACAAAACCGTCAACACTGCGAGGTTGACTACGTAGGATACCAGGGTGATATCATGCAGCGTCCACACCATCATGAAGAATTCGGGTGGAATGAGTCCGAACACTACCTCCGAGGCAAAGAAGGTCCCAAAGAGCGGCAGCGGCTTGTCGTAAATCGATTCAATTGTTTCCTGAAAATTCTCCTGAAGATAATCCTCCACCAGGATGAACGCCGTAATGATCACAGCAAACCAGAGAAACCCTTTCAGCAGATTTCTGAACAGGAACTGTGACCGTGACTCTTGATCCTCCATATGTTATCCCAGTACGGGTGCACGCCTGAATGGTTTTGACTCGTCGAAAAGCTTCCGGTACGTGGCATGCCGTTTGACTACGTTGGCGCCCACCTGCTCCACAACGCGGATCATTTTCGGGTTGAAGTCTCCGATCCAGTTCATCTCATATTCCGTATACGGCGTCCCGCCGTGCTGCAGCACCTTTGCACCGGTCATTACCAATGCCCCATCCAAACCCTTGCCCTGGTGCTCCGGCGCAACGCCAAAGAGTACCCCCAACGCCTTCGTATTCGTTTTCAATACCTTATGCCAGAGAAACTTTAGCTTGCCGATCCAGTCCAGTTTGCCGTTGACATACCTTAGAATCTGATTGATCTCCGGCACGGAGAGGTACATGGCAACCGGCTCTCCTTTATAAAAGCCAAAGTACAACAATTTTCTATCCAGTATGGGCCTCATTTGCTGCACCATCTTCCGGGCCTGGGCAAGCGAAATCTCCGGATTCTCCGAGCGGTTGGACCACGCCCTGGAATACACGGTCACGATGTACTCGGGCAATTTGTCCAATTCGTCGCGGCGGAGGTAGCGGAATTCATAATCCGGATCGCGTGCCGTGAGCTCGGCTTTATAAGCCAGACGCTCGGACAAGGGATCGGTGATCTTACGACCGTAAGTGAGCTGATAGAAATACACCTGGAACCCGTAGGCCTCGAAAAAATTGCGGTAGTACGGAAAATTGTAATTACACTGGTAAGCGGGGTCGTGATCAAAGCCCTCCACGAGCAGACCCCACCACCGGTCCCGACTCCCAAAGTTCACCGGCCCATCCATAGCCTCCATTCCACGTGCCTGAAGCCATGTCTTGCATTGGTCGAAGAGCGTGAAGGCAGCCGCCTGATCCTCGATGCATTCAAAAAAGCCCAGTCCGCCTGTAGGCTGATCGTTGCCCTTGTGCACCGTCCTGTTGTTCACAAATGCCGCTACCCGACCGATGGCCTTGCCCGCGTCGTCATAGAGCACCCAACGTGTACACTCGCCGTGACGGAAGGCGTGATTTTTCTCTGGGTCGAATACCGCTTCGATGTCCGTGTCGAGGGGTCTGATCCAGTGCGGTTCGTTCCTGTACAGGTATACCGGAAGATTCAAAAAGTCCCTGGCCTCACGTGCCGTGGTCACCTCTGCGATTCTCATTTCGACTGTTCGTCATACACGATGGGGAATGGTCTCACAATTCCGCTGGCGATGCGGTTGGGCAATACAATGTGAAAGCGCGTGCCTTCCCCCTGTTTGCTGGCAACGCTGATTTCTCCGCCGAGTTTTTCGACGGCATTCTTGACAATATACAATCCTATTCCGGAACCGTCGGACTGCTCTGTCGCACGGAAAAACATTTCAAAGACGCGGGTAAGGTTCTCCTCAGAAATGCCAATGCCGTTGTCTGCGAACGTGATATCGGCGCGCAGGTTGTCTACATGTACCTTGACTGCCACCTCCGGTATACGGTTGCCCTTCGTGTGGCGATACTTGATAGCGTTCGATACGAGGTTCCGGAAAATCTCCGCTACACGCCACGGGTCGCTGTAAAAGTCGACACCTTCCACCGAAACATTCCAGATCAGGTCTTTCGCTCCCTGCAGGTAGTTGAGGTCGCGGAATGCTTTCTCGATAATCTGCGCGAGTTCCACCTTGCCGATGGTCACTTCCATCTTGAGGTTCTTGGAATGGCTTAGCACATCACTGATGAAATGATCCAGGTGTTCGACTTTTTCACCGATGATGCTGATGTAATCCATGAGATTGTCAGGATTGTCTGGCACGCGCGAAAGATTTACGAGTCCAAGTATGGACGATAGTGGCGCCCGAAGGTCGTGCGACACCTTATAAACGAAGTTGTCGAGCTCGGCGTTTCGCACCTTGAGTTCCTCTTCAACGCGTATACGGTCTGTAATGTCAACATACACGCCGAAGATGCCGATGGTTTGCGCATCCTGCATCACGGGTACCCCGTACAGGATTACGTTTACCAGTTGTCCGTTCTTATGCCGTCGCGCGGTTTCTACGCTGATGATGCGATTCTCGGTGATCAGGTTGTTCAGGTCAATGCCCTCGTTTCTCAACTCCTCAGGAACGATAAATTCATTCAGATTCTGGCCCTTTAATTCCTCGAGTTCATAGCCGAACATTTTCCTGAAACCCTCGTTGATCTGTTGGACCTTCCCCACCTCATCCAGCATGACCGTTGCCATGGGGATGCTGTTGAAGAGCTGGGTAAAGAGCGTCTCGTTCTTGCGCACCATAGCCTCGGTGCGCTTCTTTTCCGTGATGTCCCTGAAGACGACCTGCACCGTGTTTCGCGCTCTGAATATGAAAGGAAAGGCCATCTCTTCTACGTCGACTTCGGTGCCGTCAAGGCGAACAAACTTGCGCTCGACGGCGTTCGACGGGATGCCGTCCCGCACTGACTCCATCCGCTGCGTCATCGCATCCCGTTCAGCCTCGCGAACAAAAAAGTAACGCCCGGCATCGTTGAGTTCCCTTGCGCGCTGCGCTCCCAGGATCTGCATAGCCATATCGTTGGCAAATACAATTTCATCGCTATCGAGGATAAGAATGCCGATGGGAATCCGACGAACCATCAGCTGGTAGCGGATCTCGCTTTCCTTTGCCGACAGGCGTCGTTCGGTGATATCCTGAAGTATGCCGCGACGGATGATCTTCCCGTCAGGAAGCTCCTCGTGGTTGGAATTGATCTCGATCCAGCGCTGCCGGCCTCTCACAAACATCCTACCCTGCCAGGACCATCCCTTCCCCGACTGCTCACTCTCATAGGAAGTCTGCTGAAGGTATTCCAGGTCGTCGGGATGTACGAGCCTTTCCATTACAGCCACGTCATTCATGATCTCTTGCGCTTCTACGCCCAGAATCCTTTCGCTGGAAGGGCTCACGAAAGTGAAAGCCCGTTTTCCATCGGGAAGGATGGTGTATTCATAAATAACCGCCGGCAGATTCGCGATCAAATCCTGCATGGATAGCGATGAATTGTGGCTCGTTTAAGAAGGTGAATACAGCGACATGCCGGGCGTCGTCAACGCCGTTCAGCGTTCAATCGGCGGCATTTCCAAAAAAACCCCCATCAGGCCGCCTGTTACCGGAAATTTAAAGGCGGATACGCACGATTCGTTTGCGACGATAAGCCCGGCTTCCCATGATGTTGTATTCAGCCTTGCAATTTAACGCATACGGACCACAAAACCATGAAGCAAACGGAAGCAAGCGGACGCATCTACCGCGCATTTTCGCGCGCCAAACGCATGCTTTTCAGGAACCCTCCGTAAAAGAATTCATATTCCTGCGCAAAAAAGCCCACTCGGGAAAGGCATCCTTCCCAATCGGGCAAACGGCCTGCATCTATGCCGCATGTCACCCTGAAAAAGCGATACATCACCCAAAGGAGCGCACGGTGCCATATTTGCGAAGGGGCAAAATCGCTGACAAGCCATACTCCATCCTTCTTTAGCTTCGCACTCACGGCGTCACAAACACGTGGAAGGGTCTCGTCCGAAAAAATGTCCAATAGGTAATGCGTGATAGCCACGTCGAAGGTTACTTCGGGAAGGTCCTCCCAACCCGCGTGAATAAATTTGACATCAAATCCTTTTCCGTGCGACATCGCCCTTTTGAGCATTGCACCCGAACGCTCAGCAAAGTACACCTTGCCGTCGGGAACGCGGGCAAACAATGCATCCAGTATCCATCCCGTGCCACCGCCCAATATGAGGATGGTTGAGCCCGGTGGTATCGAATCAAAAAATCTAACCTGCGACGCCCTCATTTTGTTTCCGAACACCAGTCGCGACAACGGATCGTAAAACCATGCCACCGGGTCGAAGTTGGCGGTGCGCGTCATATCAGTACCGCAACCAGTGGAATCAGGAACATCGAATCGCCTACCATTCTGAAGCGATCGCCTCTCGAAAAATACCCCGGATAGGACATCAGAACAAACAGGACGAGGTTCATGGTCAGAAGTATAAGTGCCGGCAAGGCCATTGCCGCGAACAACAGGTATCCGCACAAAATCAATCCTGCGCCAATAACCGCGAAGATTGCCCAACGCGTGGCCTGCAAACCCCACCGGGTGGCGAAAGAAGTCTGGGCGTTCTTCATATCCGACTCACAGTCAAAGTATGAAAACACCAACAGGTTGGCCCACGCGATTAGAAAAAAAGCGACAACGAAACCTCCCTGCGTGACAGTCACCGACCGGTCGCCCATGAAAATGTATGCAGGAAGTGACACGCCTGCAGTATACAGGATTGCTCCCAGTAGTTCCTTGACGGATACAAAGAATCGCTGGGCGACAAGGTAAACGGCCACGGGAGCTGCAAGGATCAGTCCGGCCTGGAAGACCGCAGGCCGGATGCGCATCGCCAGAATACAGTCGGCCACGACCGCTGCTGCAGTTATGACAACCATGATTCCGAAATGGCGCTGGTAAAAACTGTGACGGTAGGTTGCCGCCTCTGTTGTAATGCGTCGTGCATCCAGCAAGTGATCGGAGCTGTAGATGATCCACACGGTAAGTCCCAACATCATCAGCGCGGGAGACCCGGGTCGGGAACGGAGAACTTCGGCGAGAAACATCGCACATACCACTGCCCCGGCGGCAACGTCGATACTCAGGCTGTTAAGCAGGCGGTATATCTTCAGTGCATAGGACATAAGAAATCGACTCGCACAGAAGAGCGCAGGTCCTGGTTTTTTTAGGACGATTTGAGGGCTTCGGCACCGCCGACGATCTCAAGGATTTCTTTGGTAATTGCAGCCTGCCGCGTTCGGTTGTACGTAAGGCGCAGTTCTTTTAGCAACTCACCAGCGTTTTCTGTGGCCTTGTCCATGGCCGTCATACGCGCGCCGTTCTCCGCGGCGTTGGAATCGAGGAGCGCCTTGAACAGTTGTACCTTCAGGGACTTTGGAATAAGGCCAGACACGATTTCTTCGTGATCGGGCTGATAGATATAGTCGATGGAGACCACCTTCTTTTCAACGGCGGCCGGCGGCAATACAGGGAGATATTGTTCAACGCGCAGAATCTGGGTAGCTACGTTTTTGAACTCGTTATAGAACAGGATGACCTTATCATACTTTCCCGCACGATACGCATCCATGACATGCTCGGCAACAGCCGAG
>DASVCT010000011.1:0-22836 GCA_036381475.1 Cyclobacteriaceae bacterium | reverse complement strand
GATCATTCCGACGTTATTCCACGACAACAGGGGTTGGTTCTACGAGTACTACAACGAACGTGAATTCAGCAAAATCGGGATCCCAACCCGGTTTGTGCAGGACAATCAATCGTTCACGCGCAAGGGATGCGTCAGGGGTCTGCATTTGCAGAGACCCCCGGCTGCACAGGCCAAGCTCGTGTCGGTTATCTCGGGAAGAATCATTGATGTAGTCGTGGATGTTCGTGAGGGTTCCGTTACCTTCGGACAGTACTACATGTGTGAGCTCGATAGTGAACAGCACAAGATGCTCTATGTGCCCGAAGGGTTTGCCCATGGGTTTGCAGCACTTGAAGACACGATATTTTTTTATAAGTGTTCGGATTTTTACCGCAAGGAATGCGAGACCGGCATAAAATGGAACGACCCGGCGCTTGCCATTCCGTGGCCGATAGATAATCCGGTGATTTCAGCCAAAGATCAGGAACTGCCCTCTCTTGAAGAGTTCCTGAGAAAGTCTGTAATTTAACAACGGTAAGTTGTACCCAACTTGAAGAAACTTCATACGATCTGGTGTCTTTTGCCGGCTGCGGCTTTTCTGCTCAACGGATGCGGAGCGTACAAGCAGAATATCATGTTCCGTATTCCGGAAGGGAGCCAGCTTGCCGAGGCGGTCGTTCAAACGGAAAAGAATTATGTCGTTCAAAAAAACGATCAACTCCAAATCGACATTTATACCAACCGGGGTGAAAGGATTATTGACCCAGACTTCAGGCTTGCAGAGACCATTCAGGGTCAGGCAGCTCAAACCCGTCCCGTCGTCACGTACGAGGTCGACCTCGATGGCAATGTGAAACTACCGATGGTCGGCAATGTGCACGCCGAAGGTCTTACGTTGCGCGAGTTCGAAGAGGCGCTTGAAACGAAATTCGCCGCCTACTACGCCAACCCGCTCGCCGTCGTAAAGTATCTCAACAAGCGAGTTATCGTACTGGGCGCGCCCGGCGGTCAGGTTATCCCACTCATGAACGAGAACATGGAGTTGGCTGAGGTGTTGGCCCTTGCCAAGGGTATCGACATCAATGGCAAGGCGAGTAACATCCGGGTAGTGCGCGACGACCAGGTATTCCTTGTCGATTTCAGCACGATTGACGGGTATCGAAAGGGCAACATGATTATGGAGCCAGGCGATATCGTATACGTAGAGCCCATACGCAAACCGCTGAGCGAAGCAAGCCGCGATTATGGACCCCTCGTAAGTATCCTTGCCAGTATCGTGACGCTGATCATTGTTCTCAACAACAGCAACAACTGAAGGCCGTGGAAACAGGAACGTTCAAGTCCGGCAATTCGATCGAAGGAATCGACTTCAGCAAGCTGAGAACGATCATCCGAAACAACAGGTTGTGGATTCTGGCTATTTTCGTCACCATTAACCTGCTTACCTACCTTTTATTTATTCGCTATTCGCCTGACGTGTATGAATCGCATTCGGAAATCAAGCTTGATATCCGGAACGAGGCGACTGAGTTGGGGATCAACACGCTGGTAGAAGACCAGAACCTCAACGTCATGTCGGGCGAGATCGAAATCATCCAATCGAAGCTCTTCCTTGCCCGCGTTCTCGATTCGCTAAAGATCGACGTGAGCTACTTCAATAAGGGCGAAATTCTCAACTATGAATTTTTCGGGAATCAGCCATTCAACGTCGACTACACGATTACCCGCGATGCGTTTTACGATGTACCGATATTTATAGACATCGATAACCCCGAGACAGTACGGCTGCGTGTGAACCAGGATGGCCCGTACGTGTCTGGCAAATACGGTCAACCGATCGACCTCAAGGGTCTCACGGTCACCGTCCGTCGCAGTTCGAGCTATACTGGCGAAGGGGGACTGAACTGTTTTTTCGTCATCAACAGCCCGGAAGTGCTGATGAATTACCTGATGCGCAACCTGTCCGTCGAGCCGATCAACTTCAACGCCAATACGATCCGTATTTCATTCAAGGACCATAACCCGCAGAAAGCCCAGGCCGTCGTAAACAAGATTGACTCACTGTACCTCATTTTCAGCAACGAGCAGAAAACGCAGGCCAACCGCCAGAAGATCATGTGGCTCACGAACGAACTCGGTCAGATTGAGGAAAAAATGAGCCAGTATGAAACGTATTTCGAGGATTTCATTCTCGCCAACAAGACCAACAACCTCGACGAAGAACTGACCAACACCATCCGCGTCATTCATGAAATCGATTCTCAGCGTTACCAGCTGAACACCCGTATAGCCGGTATCAATGAACTTCTTGACGGCCTCTCTACCGGCGATTTTTCCGTTAACCCCATGCAACGCCTGTACTTTCCCCAGGCGATCAACGATAACCTCGACAAGCTGAGTCAGCTTCAGATGGCGTTCGACCGTCTGAAACTCTCCTATTCGGAGGTGACCTTTGCCTTCCGCGAACGCGAACAGGAAATCCGCCGCTTGCAAGAAGAAGTGACCCGGCAATTGACCGAGCTGCGCGATGCCTGGATGAGGCGACTCCGACGCCTCAACGAACAAAAACAGGAGGCTGAACGAGAATTTGCACAAATGCCGGATCGGAATACGCAATTCAACAAGAACCAGCGCTTCTACAAGTTGTACGAAGAATTCTACCTGATGCTGATGCAATCCAAATCCGAATTTGAAATTGCACAGGCTGGATCGATTCCCGATTTCAAGATCCTGTCATCAGCGTCACTTTCCAACAGACCCATTGCCCCCAACAAGCCGATGATTATGGGCATCGGTTTTGTGTTCAGTCTTGTTTTCAACCTTTTCTTTATCGGGATCCTGTATCTGGCCAATAACAAGATTACCAGTGTTCACGAGCTGGAGCAACTGCACCAGGTGCCCCTCCTTGGCATTATTCCCGCCTCTCACCATTCGAACGGCGGCTCGCTGCACGTGGTCGCACATCCCAAATCCATGGCCACGGAGGCATTCAGGACGCTGCGAACGAATCTCGACTTCTTTAATCCGTCGGCCACGACAAAGACCATTGCCATCAGCTCGACGGTTTCTGGCGAGGGCAAATCGTTCGTGGCCATGAACCTTGGCGGAGTGACGGCCCTGTCCGGAAAGCGGGTTGTGCTCCTTGACCTCGACATGCGCAAACCAAAACACAACCTGCCTACATCACTGAATAACGGCCACATGGGCATGAGTACGATCCTGATCGCGAAAAACACGTGGCAGGAATGTCTTGTGCGCACAGACGTGCAGAACCTGGACTACATTCCTGCGGGACCGCACCCTCCAAATCCTTCCGAACTGCTGCTGAACAAGGAATTCGATAAACTGCTGGTTGGCTTGAAAGAGCACTATGATGTCATCATTCTTGACACCCCTCCTGTCGGCCTGGTGACAGATGGCATTATGGCCATGAAGAAGGCTGACCTCTCTATTTACCTCTTCAGGGCGAACTACTCAAAGAAAGAATTCCTTCATAACCTGAAACGGATTGTCAGCATCAACAAGCTTACCAACATGGCGACACTCCTCAACGCCATGTCCGTAAGCGACAAAAAAGGATACGGGTACGGATACTACGAAGAGGACACGAGTAGCAAACTCAAATCGATTTTTAAGATATAGGTGCTCGACTGGCTGAAAAAGAGACGTCTTGCCCCGGGAGAGGCCCTGATCACGGACGTGCATTCGCACCTGCTGCCCGGCTTGGACGACGGTGTAAAAACACTGGACGAGGCAGAGGCTGTCATCAGGGTATTTATGCAACTCGGCTATCGCAAACTGATAACCACGCCACACGTCATGCAGGACCACTACCGGAATACTCCGGAGACGATCCTTCCCGGCCTGGACCAGCTGCGCAATCACCTCGATGCGCGTGGAATCGAAATAAAGATAGAGGCGGCGGCGGAATATTATCTCGACGAAAACTTCATCAGGTTGCTGGAATCCGATAGCCCGCTGCTCACTTTCGGCAACCGGTACCTGTTGTTTGAAACAAATTTCATCAGCGAGCCTCTGACCCTCAACGAATTCATATTTGCTGCGACCACGCGGGGTTACCAGCCTGTGTTGGCTCACCCGGAGCGGTATCTTTATCTGCAGGACAACCTCGCGCGCATTGAAGACCTCGCCAACCGTGGTGTGTTGTTTCAGGTCAACCTGGGGTCAATTGCCGGTTTTTATTCCCGGGCCGTTCAGGTCATGGCGGGACGGCTTATCGACCAGGGGCTGGTTCATTTTCTGGGCAGTGATTGCCATACCTTGCAGCATGCCGAAGCTATTGCTAAATCCGCCCGGTCGCGATACCTTGAAAAAGCCCTAAATTTGGGGCTGATCAATCACGATTTGTAACCATGGTGGTGGTAACCGGTGCCAACGGCCTGTTGGGAAGCTACGTCATCCGCAAACTGCTGGAAGCCGGTGAGTCGTTCCGGGCCCTGAAGCGGGAAGGAAGCGACGTCAGCTTGTTGAGCGACCTGGAAGGGCGAATAGAATGGGATAATGTCGACGTTCGTGATTCGGAAGCGGTATACGATGCCCTGGCTGGTGCAGGCAAGGTTATTCACTGTGCTGCCCTGGTTTCCTTTAATCCATCCGACAAGAGAAAGCTTTACGAGACTAACGTTGTCGGCACCCGCAATGTGGTCAACAGTTGTCTGGAAAATGGAGTGCAACGGTTGGTTCATGTAAGTTCGGTTGGTGCGATCGGGAGACAAAAGCACATCCGTGCAACTGATGAGACGGGAAAATGGGTGCCCGGTTCCTCGAATACAGCCTACAGCGAATCCAAGTACCTCGCCGAGCTGGAAGTCATGCGAGGTTGTCAGGAAGGCCTTGATGCGGTTATTGTCAACCCCTCAGTGATCCTGGGGCCCGGTCTGCCAGAACGAAGCAGCGCACGAATTTTGCAGTATGTATGGAAAGGCAGGCGGTTTTATCCTGAAGGAAGAATGAATTATATCTCCGTTCAGGACGCCGCCGAGATCATATACAGGTTGTTACGTGAAGGAGAGAAGGGAGAGCGTTTTATTGCTAGTGCGGGGACTATTTCTTACAAGGAAGTGTTTGAAAAGATCGCCCGGCACCTGAGCCGCAAGTCTCCTTCTATACGACTGAGTACCAAGCTCTTGCCAGTTTTGGTTTGGGCTGACCGGTTGCGGTCGGTACTGTTGGGGACGCCCCCGGGAATTACGCGTGACCTTCTGACAGGAATCCGTTCCCCGGTTTCTTTTCAGAACGACAAAATTAAAAAAGCCCTCAATTTCGAATTTCAATCGATTGATGAGACGATTGAATGGTGCTGTGAAACTTACGTGAGGCAGCTTGCCGGGAAAAAATAGCCGGAGTTTGCTCAGAGGGTAATGGGGAAATATCTAATTTAGAAAAATCGAATACAGGTCAAATGCCGAGAGAATATCGTAAGCGTGAGGAAGAAAATGAGTTAATTCGGCGGTTTGAGGATCATCTTCGCAGGAAAAAACCGGGTCTGTTTGACCTGGAATCCTATGAGCAGATAATAGACTACTACCTGTTCCGGAGCAAATACAACAAGGCACTTCAGGCCGTCAACCAGGCTATCTCACAATATCCGTTTTCGACCGAATTGCTGACGGTAAAGGCTCAGATCCTGTCAAATCTCGAAGAATACGACCAGGCGCTTGAGTTGCTTGAACAGGCTGGTGCCCTTCAGCCGAATGACCCCGAGGTTTCATTAACAACCGGTTCCATCCTGGCACTTCAGGGGAAGTTTCATGAGGCCATTGAATGCTACGAGCGCGCACTCGACCTCGCCGAAGACAAGGACGAAGTGTGGTACAATATCGGCCTGGCGTACCAGAACCTTGAGGACTATCCGGCGGCCGTTGAGGCTTACAAAAAGGCAATTGAAGTAAACCTCAATCATGAAGGTGCGCTGTATGAACTGGCCTATTGCCTTGATGTATCCGGTCAGCTGGAAAAGAGCATCGATTACTACAAGAAGTTCATTGACGAAGATCCCTATTCTGCCGCAGCATGGTACAATCTGGGGATTGTGCACAACAAACTCGAGCAATATGAAGAGGCGCTGCAGGCCTACGACTACGCGGTAACGATAGACGATACGTTTGCCTCAGCTTATTTCAACATGGGCAATACGTACATGAACCTTCAGCAATATACCAAGGCACTGGACGCTTTCAAGAAGACCATTGATCTTGAAGGTCCGAGTCCGGAAGTGTATTGTTGCCTGGGCGCTGCATATGAGGCGCTGGAGCAATATGAATTGGGGCTGAAGTATTTCCAGAAAGCCGCAAAGCTGGACAACCTGTACGATGAAGCGCTCTTTGGCGCAGGCGCCTGTCTGGAAAAGCAGGAAAAATGGTATCAGGCCCTGCACTTCTACAACAAAGCACTTAAACTCAACACGGAAAATCCTGAATACTGGAAGGCAGTAGCCCATGCTGAGTTCAAACTCGGCAATACGGTCTCAAGCCTCGACGCCTACGAGGAAGCGGCAAAGCTTGATCCGGGCGATAAGGAAATCTGGCTCAACTGGTCTTATATCTATTTTGAACAGGGCAACTATGCCCGGGCGATCGATACCCTTCTGCAGGGCTTCGAGGAAATTCCCGATGACCCGGAATTTTTCTACCGCATGACGGTCTATCTGATAGAACAGGGCCAATTTAAGGAAGCCTTTAATTATTTGGAAAATGCCTTAATTTTGGACTTCGATGGTCATACAACCCTGTTTGAATTTTTTCCGAAGGTTGAAACGCAGAAAGCGTTGTACAAGATCATCGATCAATTTAGAAAGAACAACACTTAATGAACTACGAGCTTAGCAACCTGCCTGAGCGCACAACCAAGCCCAGGCAGTACGGCTTTACCATGGCCATGGACAAAGGTATGAGCGTCAGGGAAGCCGAAGATTTTGTTGAGGTATGCGCAGATCATGTTGACATTCTTAAGTTCGGCTGGGGCACCTCCTATGTAACGCCGAACCTTAAAGACAAGCTGAGGGTATTCAAAGAAGCCGGCATCCCCACTTATTTTGGCGGTACGTTGTTTGAGGCGTTCGTTGCCAGGGGACAGTTTGACGAATACCGTCGCGCGCTGGACAAGTACGACATGGCTTTCGCAGAAGTTTCCGATGGTTCGATCGATTTGGACCACGACAAGAAATGCGACTACATCTCGAAGCTTTCCGAACAGGTTACGGTTCTCTCCGAAGTGGGGTCCAAGGACGCCGAAAAAATTATTCCACCGTACAAGTGGATAGAGTTGATGCAGAAAGAGCTCGACGCCGGTGCATGGAAGGTAATCGGGGAAGCGCGGGAAAGCGGTAACGTGGGGTTGTTCCGCGCGACCGGTGAGGTACGCTCGGGTCTGGTGCAGGAAATACTCACTAAGATACCTTTTGAAAAGATTATCTGGGAAGCGCCGCAAAAAGCCCAGCAGGTATGGTTCATCAAGCTGCTTGGCGCCAACGTAAACCTCGGCAACATTGCCCCTAACGAGGTGATCCCGCTGGAAACAATTCGCCTCGGTCTACGCGGAGACACTTTCCTCCATTTTCTGAACAATGAAAAAAAGGCTGGCACCGCTCCTCCTTTCGTTACAGAATAACCGGCTCCCTTGAGAAGACCAAAGGACTACATATTGCTCTACCTTAAGGGGCTTTCGATGGGTGGAGCAGACGTCATCCCGGGTGTGTCGGGCGGTACCATCGCCTTCATTACGGGTATCTATTCTGAGCTGGTGCATTCGATCAAGGCGATTGACTTCCACGCCATGCGACTGTTGTTCAGTCTGAGACTGAAGGAATTCTGGCAAAAGATCAATGGCGGCTTCCTGATCGCCGTTGTGGCCGGCATTATAACAAGCCTCCTGTCGCTGGCCAGATTGATGCTGTATTTTCTGGAAACGCATCCGATACGGACCTGGTCGTTCTTTTTCGGTCTGATCCTGGTATCGTCGCCACTGATATTGCGAACGATAACCCGGTGGAACGTGGGAACGATGGGCTCGTTCGTGGTTGGCATTGTCGTGGCTTACCTGATCACCGTGCTTTCTCCGACCGAAAGCCCGGAAGGATTGCCGTTTGTGTTCCTTTCCGGCGCCATCGCGATATGCGCAATGATCCTTCCGGGCATTTCCGGCGCATTCATATTGCTGTTAATCGGCAAATATGAGTTTATCATGCAGGCCCTTCTTGCCGCCAATATGCCGGTCATTGTTACCTTTGCGCTGGGGTGTTTGACAGGCATTATTGCCTTCTCATGGGTACTTACCTGGGTGCTGGATCACTACCATGACCTGGCCATCGCCTTGCTGGCGGGTTTCATGCTGGGGTCACTCAACAAGGTCTGGCCCTGGAAGCAATGCCTTACCTATCGCCTCGACAGCAATGGCGAGCAGGTATGTGCCTTCGACAAGAGCATTCTGCCCGGCGAGTATATGGCTAACACGGGGAGCGATCCCCAGGTATTCCAGGCAATACTCTTTGCCGCCATCGGGGTGATTATTGTGCTGCTTATTGAAAAGGTGGCCGAGAGAATGAAAACAAAAATCTGATATGGAGAAAGTGTATGGCCTGATCGGCCTCACCATAAGCCACTCATTTTCGAAAACATATTTCGAGGAAAAGTTTTTCAGGGAAGGCCTGCGCGACTGCAGGTATGAGCTGTTTCCCCTGAAAAAGGTGGAAGATATCGAAACACTGTTCGCGGAGAACAAGGACCTGCAGGGGCTTAACGTTACCATTCCATACAAGGAATCGGTTATGAAACACCTGGATGAGGTTTATCCCGTCGCCAAATTCATCGGCGCAGTTAATGTTATCAAGATCCGCGACGGCAAACGAATCGGTTTTAACACAGACTCAGACGCCTTTTACGAAACGGCCAAAGCCTGGTTGCCTGAGAAGCATACGATGAAGGCGCTCGTGTTGGGAACCGGCGGTTCCTCCAAGGCAGTGCAAAAAGCGCTCAAGAAGATGGAAATACCGTACAAGACCGTTTCCCGCACGAAAGGTCACGGCGATTATGCTTACGAGGACCTGAAAAAGAACCCAGCCATCATACGCGAGTCCAGGCTTCTCATCAACACGACCCCTTTGGGAATGCATCCCGACACCGATGCCATGCCCCCCATCGAATACGATCAGATCGGAAAGGAGCATTACGTGTACGACTTGATTTACAACCCGGCACGGACCCTTTTCCTTCAAAAGGCCGAGATGCGGGGCGCAACGATCAAGAACGGCCTGGAAATGCTATACGTACAGGCTGAAAAGTCGTGGGAAATCTGGAACAGTTGACATGGAATTTCACCTGGTCAGCGAATATGAGCCTACGGGCGACCAGCCCGCGGCAATTGAACAACTCGTCCAGGGTGTCGTCGGCGGAGAACAGCATCAAACCCTGCTAGGCGTAACCGGCTCGGGCAAGACTTTCACCATGGCCAACGTGATCGCCCGTTGTAACCGGCCGACACTCGTTCTCAGCCACAACAAAACGCTGGCTGCACAACTGTACGGCGAATTCAAACAGTTTTTTCCAAACAACGCCGTCGAGTACTTCATCTCCTACTACGACTACTACCAACCCGAGGCCTATCTGCCATCGTCGAACCTGTACATCGAAAAGGACCTGTCTATAAACGAAGAAATTGAAAAGCTGCGACTGAGCGCAACATCTTCCCTGCTGACGGGACGTCGGGACGTCATCGTCGTCGCTTCGGTGTCATGCATATACGGTATCGGCAACCCGGAGGAGTTCGGCAAGAATGTGATCAAGCTGAGAACCGGTGAGAGCATACCGCGCAACCGGCTGCTGTTCGCGCTTGTCGATATCCTGTACAATCGCACCGAAGCAGAATTCAAGCGCGGCACTTTCCGCGTTAAGGGAGACACCGTCGATATCTTCCTCGCCTATGCCGACTACGCTATTCGCGTGACCTTCTGGGGCGATGAAATCGAATCCATTCACCGCATCGATCCGGCAACCGGAAGAAAAATATCGGATGAGTCAGTAGTCACCATCTTTCCCGCGAACCTGTTCGTGACGGGAAAGGAACTCCTTCAACTCGCGATACGGGAAATACAGGACGACCTCGTAGCGCAGGTGGCTATGTTTGAATCGGAGCACCGGCACCTGGAGGCAAAGCGCCTGAAGGAACGGACGGAATTCGACCTGGAAATGATGCGGGAGTTGGGTTACTGCAGCGGTATCGAAAACTACTCCCGCTACTTTGACCGCCGGCGGCCCGGAGCAAGGCCATTTTGTCTCCTCGACTATTTCCCGGACGATTTTCTCACCATCATCGACGAAAGCCACGTTACCGTGCCGCAAATACGGGCGATGTGGGGTGGCGATCGCTCCCGGAAGGTGAACCTGGTCGATTATGGATTTCGGTTGCCCTCCGCACTGGACAACCGGCCGCTGACTTTCAATGAGTTTGAATCCATGGTTCGCCAGACCATCTACGTAAGCGCCACGCCCAGCGAGTATGAGCTACGGAAATCGGAAGGTGTTGTCGTCGAGCAACTGATCCGCCCCACGGGTCTTCTCGATCCCGAGATCGATATCCGACCGAGCAAAAACCAGATTGACGACTTGCTTGAAGAAATCGATGAACGGGTCAAGCAGAACGAGCGGGTGCTGGTCACAACGCTGACAAAGCGCATGGCAGAAGAGCTGACGAAATTCCTTGACCGCGCGGGAGTAAAATGCAGATACATCCACTCCGAAGTCGATACCCTCGATCGCGTGGAAATCCTTCGCGAACTTCGCCTCGGCGTATTTGACGTGCTGGTCGGTGTAAACCTGTTGAGAGAAGGACTGGACCTTCCGGAGGTGTCGCTCGTGGCCATTCTCGATGCCGACAAAGAAGGCTTTCTTCGCAACCAGCGTTCGCTAGTACAGACCATAGGTCGGGCTGCCAGGAACGAAAACGGAAAGGTGATCATGTATGCCGACAGCATAACGGACTCCATGCAGGTCGCTATCGACGAAACGAATCGCCGCCGCAGCGTACAGCAAGCGTATAATGTTGAACACGGCATCGTGCCCCGCACCGTACTGAAATCACGCGATGCAATTTTCACACAGACCCGCATTGCCGATTCAGGGAAAGGCGCCCATAAATACTACATCGAGGAAGAGCAACCTTCTCTTGCGGCCGATCCGGTTACCGCATACATGAGCCGCGATGAACTGCAGAAGCTTTCAGGCCGCACCCGTAAGGCGATGGAAAAGGCCGCTCGTGAACTTGAATTTATGGAAGCCGCCCGCCTCCGCGACGAGTACCTCGCCATCCAGAAATTGCTGCAAGAAAAGGATTGAAGAGTTAAGTAGGTCCTCACACCATTTGGCGTACGCGGTCACCCGGCTACGAAGTGCAAGCGTGGATGTCAGACAACGTAAACACATAAGCACATAAACACCTAATCACCTCGCCTCCGCACCCACTAGCAAAAGAGGCACAAACGGGGGAGCCGCACCGACTCCAACACATCAACACTTCAACACATCAACACTAGCCGTAAAGCGGCCAGATTTCCAACTGTCGCGCAAAAGCCTGATAAGCTTCATTTAGAAACGTAGTTGTATCACAATAGAACCTGGCCTGCTTTACGGCACATTTTCCGCACATTTCATCAAAAACCTACACGGGTTTAATACCCGGGAGGGCTTTCCCGGGATTGTGGGGCGGGAAGCCTATTTTTATGGTTCATGCCCCCAACGCTAAGACCCATGATGTGGCGCATCCCAGTTGTTTTGTGGCTGTTGCAGATCGCGTTCGCTTGTTCCGGTCAGAACCTGAAAGACCTCGTAAAACGAGGGGACGAGCTCTACGAAAGGAAGGAATACAAGCAAGCCATCGCCCGTTACCTCGAAGCGCTTGAAATCAACCCCGATGACGCGGAGGTTAACCTGAAGGTAGGGATGGCGTATTTGTATTCTGAAACAAAATCATTGGCGGCACGGTACATCGACAAAGCATATCGCCTCAACCCCCGTATCAACGACGAAATCAACTATCACCTGGGCGTCGCTTTCCAGAATACCAACGAGTTCAAAAAAGCGATAGAACAATTTGAACAGTTCAAGAAAAAGAAGGCGAAGCTGGCTTCGATCGCCGATCAGAAAATCGCTGAATGTCGTATCGCCGATTCCCTGTCACAATATGAGCTCAACGTTATCATCGAGAACCTGGGACCTGCCGTGAACACCCGCTTCAACGAGTACTCCCCGCTGATCTCCGGTGATGGCAACACGCTTATTTTCACTTCCAACCGGACCGACGACGAACGCGCTGAACGGGCAGGGGCGAACTATGAAGACATTTACATCACAACGCGGACCGGCGACGTCTGGTCGCCACCGAAAAAAATCAGCACAAACATCAACCAGAAATACAACGATGCAGCCGCATCGCTATCGCCCGATGGGAAGACGTTGTTCCTGTACTACGAAGATGGTGAAGGCGATATTTATACATCGCATCTCGAGGGCGGCGAGTGGACGAAACCCAAATCGCTGAACCGAAACATCAACACGGCACTTTTTTGGGAGACCAGCGCGAGCATAACCGCCGACGGCAAGACGCTTTACTTTGCCAGCAACCGTCCCGGCGGGTATGGGGAGCTGGACCTCTATAAGAGCGAACTCGACGCAAAGGGCGACTGGGGAAAGGCGGTAAACCTGGGACCGCTCATTAACACACCGGGAAACGAAGATGCACCGTTCATACATCCCGACGGGGTTACCCTGTATTTTTCCTCGGATGGTCATCCCACGCTTGGCAACAGCGACATCTATGTCACCGAGTTCAAGAACGGCAAATGGAGCAAACCTGAAAACATCGGGTGGCCTATCAATACCTGGGAATACGACGGCTTCTTCACAATCTCGGCCGATAAGAAGAAAGGATATTATTCCACCCTCAAGGAAGGCGGCATGGGGGACGCAGACATCTACTCGATCACGTTCCTGGAGCCCAAATACAAGCCGAAGCCTAAGCCAAAACCAGAGCCCGTTGCACCTCCGCCAAAAAAGGAAAAACCCGCAGGTGACTTCGTCGACCCTATTGTCGAACAACATAAGGCGCAACGAATCGTCACGGTCCTACATGGTAAGGTGATCGACGAAAACACCGCCGCACCGCTGGGGGCAACGCTGTCGCTTATTGACAACACCTCAGGAAAGGTTCTTTCCCGGATCAGTTCCGATCCGGTTACGGGCGACTTTGAACTGACGATCCCGCACGGTGGAAATTACGGTGTGACTACAGAACGATCGGGATACTTGTTCAACTCGATCAACTTCAATGTTCCGAAGTTCGCTGAGTTCCAGGAGATCGATACGCATATCATCATGGTACGCGCCGAAATAGGTAATAAGGTGGTGCTAAAGAATATCTTCTTCGATACAGGCAAGGCGAACCTACGTCAGGAATCCATTGCGGAAATCGAAAAGATTCGGGAACTGCTCGCGGCTAACCCGGGCCTAAAAGTTCGCATTAACGGGCATACTGATAACACCGGAACTGCCGCTGCCAACAAGGTGCTTTCCCTTCAACGGGCCACCGCCGTCGTTGACTACCTGGTCTCAAAGGGCATTGACGCGTCGCGGCTCACGGCCAAGGGTTATGGATCCGAACGCCCCATCGTATCGAACGACGACGAAGAAGGGGGCCGCGAGATCAATCGCCGCACCGAGATTGAAGTTACCGGCGGAACAGCCGGAGGATAAGGCAGCGTAATCAGGATTTTGCCGCAGCAATCTTTTCGTTCAGCACACGATCCAGTTCAGGAATGCACGCCGCCAACTGATCGAACCCACTTATGATAAAGTATTCCTTTTGGAATTCATCCTTGCGGAAGGGTGTGTCCAGGATGTGGGACACATCGAAGGGATGCCGTTCAGGCTTGGGATCGTGTAGGGAATACCAGGTCTCCCCTTTTGAGCTCAGAATTCCTGCACCATAAATTCGAAGTTCACCGTTGGTCCGGATGAGTCCGAACTCGACGGTAAACCAGTAAATGCGCGACATCAATTCGATAGCGTATGGATCTTCGATGTGTTTCAGGGTAATTTTGCTGAGTTCCTGCAGGTAAGAAACAAGGTGTGCATTGGTAAGCAGCGGTACATGGCCAAACACGTCGTGAAACATGTCGGGCTCTTCCAGGTAATCCAGTTCACTGAGTTTGCGAAGCCAGGTGCTGGCGGGAAATTTCTTGTTGGAGAGCAGCTCAAAGAAGTCTTTATCGGGAATGAGTCCCGGGACCACCTCCAGGCGCCAGCCGGTCCAGGATGCAAGAAGGCCGTTCGTTTCTTCGAAGTTGGGTATGCGGTCCGGGACGAAATTTACCCTCCGGATCCCTTCCAGGTATTCCGGGACGGCCGCACCCGGCAGGTGAGGCATCAGGCGTTCATACAAAAGCTTCCAGACCTCAAAGTCTTCCCGGGTGTATTTGCTGTAATCCTGGATCATACCCCAAAACGCTGTTCCAATACTACACGAAGTGCGGCGAAATAGCAAACGTTCGTAAGCCTTAAAGGAAACGGGAAACGGGAAATGGGAAATAAGGGAATAAGGGAATAAGGGAATAAGGGAATAAGGAAATAGGGAAATAGGGAAATAGGGAAATAAGGAAATAGGGAAATAGGGAAATAAGGATATAGGGCAATAGGGTAATCGGTAGCAGATGCCAGGTAGAGACGCACGGCTGTGCGTCTCGCGAAAGACTCCCATCCGGTAATCGGTACCCTAAGAAGCAACCCAAGTGTATTCCGTGCTGCCCCTATACCCCTATACCCCTATATACCCTATACCCCCGTATATCCCTATTTCCCTATTTCCCTATTTCCCTATTCCCTTATCTCCTCCCATCCCCCCTTCCCCCCTCCGGGGGACTCTTGGTAAAGTGGCGCCAAATCCTTACATTCACTATCCTTCCACACCTAAACCTGTTCCCGCATGAATTTCAAGCCCCATTTTCAGACTCGGGACGAAAGGGATGCCGCTAAAGCGAAATACGAATCCGTCGTCCAGTACATGGTACAGGCGCATAACCTGGTGACGTTCCATCCGGACCAAAGCATCTATGAAGTGATCGATACGATTATTGCGCGCAAGATCTCCGGTGCGCCCGTTCTGGATGAACAAAAAAAGCTGATCGGCATGATATCCGAAAAGGATTGTCTTCGAATTATCGTCGATCAGGCCTATCACAACATGCCGCTTCCGTTCCGTACGGTCAAGGATTACATGACGCGGGACGTCAAGACCCTGTCGCCAGATAGCGACGTCGTTACTGCTGCTAACGAATTTCTGAGTACACCTATCCGCAGGATGCCCGTCGTAGAGAACGGTGTGCTCCTGGGGCAGGTGAGCCGTCGCGACATACTTCGTGCAGCCAGGAACATTAACGCGGCTGACTGGAAACACTGAAGAACTGATACAGATCATTCAAGACCAATCTCCGCCCACGAGCAACCAATTTCCAACATCAGCAAAACCAACCCAGCCGCCAAATTACCCCGGCCGTTTCGGACAAAATCAAAAACGTAGTAATCGTCTGACACAGTCATAACCAGACGGTAGTACTTGTATAGCGTCTCAGGCTGAAGATGGATCCGTTCCTCTATCGTTTCGTGCGGCAGCACGGTCTTCCATGTCGATGTTATCGGTGTGCTTTGGCTGTTCTGCGCGGCAAGGGTTCGCGGATCCACTGCAAACTGCATTGTCATTGGCAATTTTGAGTTCCTGGCCGACAATTCCATCCAGTCGTCAGGCGCGTCCTCAACCGCAACGAAGGGAGTGGAAGAAGCGAAATAACGGAGGATTTGGGGTTCAAGAAACAGCGTGTCGTCGGTTTCGTTGGTAACCGTCACAAGGAAGACGGGGCGGGAGGATTTTTTTCCGGCATACGTGATGGATACCGTCGCGTTGTCACCGTAAATAACCGAACCGGTACCTGCATCGTCCGGAATCTGGTCGGCTGTTGGCAAGAGCGTAGCGCATCCCGAAAGCAGTGACGCGGCTAAGCCGCAGGCAAGGCGTTTCATGACAGAGGGTTGGGATTCTGTTGAATAATAATCAAGAACTATACCAATAGTAGGCCCCTTCATTTCGCAAACCTCGGCGGGCCTGGCATCAGGCAGCACGTTCGGAATTATTCGGCTCAGGCGCTGGTTACAATAATCAGTCGCGTAGCGCGACTATAGAGGAGACATGCATCGCACAGGATATCTTTTTTCGATGGCAACGATGGGTCTGCTGCTGTTTGTGGTGGACTGGTACACGGTTCAGGGCGTCCGAACGCTGGTCTACGGATCAGAATCCGATGGTGGAGGTATTCTTGGCGTCGGCCTTGGCGTTGTTTTGCTCGTTGTCACTCTCGGTATGTTTGCAGGGGTCGCGTTCATCCGGCGAAACGGCACTACACCGCCCATCGTACGCATCGTCCTTCACACCTTTCTTATCCTGTTTGTCGCCCAGCTGGTGCTTATGACCGTGCTGTTCACAGAAGATATTTTCCGCGTACTCGTCGCCGCGTTGACGGATAGCGGTATTCCCGACAGAAGTCGCCTGGTCAGTCAGGTCGGGGTCACGCTCGCCGCTTTGCCGATGCTCGCGCTGATCTATGGCGTCGCGCGCGGTCGTCACGACTATCGGGTGCATCGTCACACGATTTGGTTTGACGATCTTCCTCCGGCATTTGACGGATTTCGAATCACACAGGTTTCGGATATTCATGCAGGGAGCCTACGCAACCAGAAGGCCGTCGAAAGGGCCATTGATCTTATTCGCGCGGAGAAATCCGACCTGTTTGTCTTCACAGGTGACCTTGTGAATAACCGTGCTGATGAGATTGAGCCCTGGATCAGGAGCTTCTCCCGGATCGATGCACCTTTTGGAAAGTATGCGGTGCTGGGCAATCACGATTACGGCGACTATATCGCGTGGAACAGCCTCGCGGAAAAACAAGCCAACCTGCAGCGCCTGGCGTCTCATCATGTTGCCATGGGTCACCGGCTTCTCATGAATGAAAACGCGCGGATCGAAAAGGACGGATCTTTTATCACCTTGATCGGAATTGAAAACTGGGGGCACGGTTTCAGTCAGTACGGCAACCTGCAAAGGGCGCTGGAGGGAGTAGACCCAGGAAGTTTCAAAGTGTTGCTCTCGCACGACCCGTCGCATTGGGCGGCCGAGGTGCGCGACCATAATCAGCACATTCATCTTACGCTAGCGGGCCATACTCATGGTATGCAATTCGGAATAGAACTGGGACGCGTCCGCTGGAGCCCCGTGAAATACCGCTATTCGCATTGGGCGGGACTTACCGGAAAGGACAACCAATACCTGCACATTAACCGGGGTTTCGGGGTCCTTGGCTATGAAGGTCGGTTTGGGATCTGGCCCGAGATCACGGTTATCGAGCTACGCCGCAGGAGTTGAGACGTGCTGCCGCTTGTCGTCCGGCCGCTTATGCTTCCAGCGCTTGTGCGACCACAGCCATGTAACGGGACTTGCAAGGATGTCCCGTTCGAGCCGACGTGCAAAGGCTTCAGAGATAGCGCCATCTTCGGTTTCCGCCGGATTTTCACAGAGTAGTTCTACGGCCATTTCATAATATCCCCGGCGGAGTTTGTGCATGTTTACATACACCACGGGAAAATTGAATTTCTTTGCCAACTTTTCCGGCCCGATGTAAATGGATGTGTCCTGGTTGAGGAACGTGGTCCAATACGCATCTCGGGGCGCAGACTGGTCGGCTACGAATGCTGTTGCGGTAACTAATTTTCTTGCGGCGGCCATTTCACGAAGTGTACGCCCTTCGGCGATGATCTTGATTCCGAAACGGCTGCGCATCCGCGCCACCAGTTTGTCGAAGTGCTCATTGGAAAGCGGGCGGTAGATGACAGAAAGATCGTAGGGCGAGTTCAGCATGAAGCATGCGCTAGCCCATTCCCAATTTCCGAAGTGACCGGTTACGACGATGATGCTCCTGTTCTCGTTGTACAATTGGTTCAGCCAGTCGGGTGGTTTCATGGTCGCATGCTCGCGGGTCTCGGCCTCGTCCATCTTCATGGCCTTGAGCGACTCCACGATAACGTCGCACATGTGCCGGTAATAGCGGGTGGCAATCGTCCGGATCTCGGATTCCGATTTTTCCGGAAAGGACGCGTGCAGGTTTGTGAGGATCACCTTCCGCCGGTATCCAATGACTCGGAACACGAGACTCATGACATCGGAAAACAGGTACAGCGCCCTAAAGGGAAGGGATGCCACCAACATGAGTAGGGGCCGGACCACGTAATATATGAGTGCGTTCATCTAAGATTCAAATGCCTCGAGTTTAGGTTTTAGCCGCCAAGTTACGAAGTTTTCGAGTTGCGACGCCCGTAAGTCACTAGCGTACCGATTTAGAGCAGAGTTGACCGACTTTGATCGACGGCTAGGATGCGAAGGCCCGAATTTCATCGAGGTCGAGCCGGTCATTCAGCCGGTTGCTGTAGTACAACTTCCTAATGACGAGATTTTCGTCGAGAAGAAATTCAGCGGGCATTGTGCTGATCGATTCGCCGTCGGTCATGGCATGTACGGGTACTCCTGCCGCCCGTGCGCGCATCGCGGTTTGGATGAAGGAGGTGAGATGACTCATGGCCGACTTGAATGTGGAAGGTTCAAGCCCGTAAGTGGTGTACCAGACCTTGTCCGGATCGGACAGTATGGGGATGGGGGACACTCCTTTGTGGAAACTACTGCGAAGCAGGACACGCTCGCTGGATTCAAAGAAAAATATCATGTCAAACGCCGCACCTTTCAACTCCGCGTGCAGTCGAGTAAGGGCATGCACGCGCAGGTTGCAGAAGGGACAACCCGCATGCCTGAAGAAAGCGACGAGAACCTTTCTTCCTTTATAGTCCTGCAGGTCAATGATCCTTCCGAATATGTCCGTTAATCGGAATGAGGGCGCAAGGACATTGAGCTCGAGCTTCATTATGGAAGGAAATATACCGAAAGGAACGGAGTCCGGAAAGCAATCCTCATGGTGTTGCGTGAATGTTGCGTAAGCCCGTCATTGCATGATAACGCTTATGCTATGCACCTGAAGTTGAATTGTGTTTTTTTTATATCTTTCGTCACATCACAAAAACGTTATGCCTAACCCCGTTAAACTCGAACATTTCAGAAACCTCGTTGCCCTGTCCGCCGCAGACGGCAGGATAGCCGACGTGGAGCGATCGACCCTGATGCGGATCGCGACAAATCAAAGGATCCCGATTGAACGTGTGAACGTTATGCTCTCCAAGGCAAGCGAATACGCGTACCTGATACCGCAGAATGTACGGGATCGCGAAACGCAGCTGGAGGAAATGATTTCTCTGGCGCTCGTCGACGGCGTACTGGATGAGGCCGAACTGGCGCTGATCACCATGGTGGCTGAGAAGCTGCAATTCACCCGCGAGGAGTTGCAAGTCATCCTGGATCAGCGGGGCGTCCGGGGATAGCTTATCCCTGGTCGATGGTTACTCTTCCGTTTTTCGCGACGGACCGGTAAACGGCTTCCACCACCCGGATGTCGCGCAGGCCTTCCTCGCCCGGTGCGATGAGCGGTTTGTTCTGCAGGATGGCCAGCGAGTCGTCATCCATCTGGTGTGCCTGCTGATGCGGTAGGGTGGCGTTCAGTTCTACGCCATCGCTCGTCACCCCCCTGATCCCGCTGTAGGCCTGGAAGGGAGATAACTTGTACCATCCGTTGGTACACGTTACCATCAAGTCGTTCATGTTCTTTCCAAAGCTTGTCTCGCAGGAAGCGGTCACGCCCCCCGGGAACTCCAGATCGAACTGCATGGTCTCATCCACCTCCTTGTATATTTCTGGGCGGGTGGTAGATTGCTTTGCCGTGACGGCAATAGGTTCAAGTTGGGTGCTGTACCGGGCAGCATTGAGTGGGTATACGCCCATGTCGTACATGGAGCCGCCACCCATTGCTTTCTTTTGTTTCCAATGATCGGTTCGGCCTTCCCGGTACCCGGCAGCCGCGTCGACGTGCGTGACCTTGCCGTAGGTTCTGTTTTTTGTAAAACTGATGATCTTTTGGGTATTGGGTTCGTGCTGCATGCGGTAGCCGATGGCGAGCTTCACCTTGTTTTTCGCGCAGGCGTCAATCATGCTTTGGCATTCCTTTTCGGTCATGGCCATGGGTTTTTCACACCACACGTGTTTACCCGCTTTCGCAGCACGTATCGAATACTCGGCGTGCATGGAAGGGGGGAGGACGACATAGACAACATCGATGTCCGGGTTGTCGGCTATTCGGTCGAAGGTGTCGTAGTTGTAAATGTTCTTGTCGGGGATGTTGTACTTTTTCTTCCACGACTCAGCCTTGGTAGGGGTGCCGGTGACGATGCCAGCCAGGTGACAATATTTCGTTAGTTGGAGCCCTGGCGCCAGCAGGTCGGTGCTGTAATATCCGAGTCCCACGAGAGCGACGCCAAGTCTTTGCTTACGCTGGGGTACAATGATATTTGCAAAAGCGGATGGTGTCAAGGAAAGTGCCGCGGCCCCGGCCAGGGCGCGTTGGAGAAAGTCTCTTCTGCTGGTCATATGGTTTTTGTTTGAATTGTCGCAATCAATATAAAGGCTACGGTGTCCAAAACCAACCCCTTTTGCGCACCCGGCAATACGGAAATGTTCCCTGACAATCATGAGTTTGTAATGAATGTCTGCAACTATTCATTTAATTGACCCGTGTTTAAACCGGAATTTACTGACGAAGAAAACCATGAATAAAGGATGCTCCTGTGGATAAACCTGTTGAAAAGTTGTGGACTTCTTTTCCATCTTTTTTTTGGCGGATAAAGGGAGTGCAATTACCTTCATATCACCAAGTCGTCATTTACAGATTCATCGGACGGAATCGGTAAACAAAATCCACGTTTCCTACGGGGAACAGGAACAAAAAATCCGATTGCGAAAGAATGTGTTCACGTCAGGAATCTTTCGGGATAACCTGGTGTGGGTTCAGGCCCTGCGGGCGAATATCGCAAGGTACCGCGTACAGGGTTGATTCTGATAAAGGCACTTGGGGTTGCAGCCGGCTACGGTTGCGTTGCAACAAGACGGGAAACAAGTCAAGCAATTGATTCTGTTTCCCGTTTTTTGTTTTACAAAAGAGTTGAAGAGTTGAAGGATTGAATAATTGAATAAGGCATTGAATGGATTAAAGGATATGGTTCGTTGACCTGAAGAAGTTTTATGAAGACCCTCATACTGATAGCGCTATTGTCTATTCCGTATAGTGCCACCGTTGGAGCGCAGTCCATCGCCTATCATCTACCTGAAAAGAAACTGAAAGTCACCGTCTCCTATAAACTCACCAGCTATGTGCTGACGTCTGGAACGGACGGGAAGATTATCGACAGGAAATACGACGTGGTCATTAGCGATCCCGTGAAGGTAGAAGAGGTGGTCGTGCCCGACAACCACCGGCGGTTTGAAGTCCGGCTACCCGATCGACTGGCCTCGGCCGGGGCGCGGTTTGGTTGGATGGTCCAACTCGATCGAAATGGAATTCTTACCGGCTGGAATGCATCCCGCGAACCCGTGACAGCCCAGGTCCTCTCCGGTGCAGTAGGCCTCGTCGCCAACATCGTCACCGGTCTGACTCCTGTGGATGGATTGCTCCCGGCGGCGGAGGAGAAGCCGTACAAAGTCGTCAGTGAGCAGAAATTTACTGTAACGGAAACCATCGACATTCCCGTTGCCGGACTCGACCACGTGACGGTCGCAGCGCCGCATCTCGACGTTCCCCTGGCGTCGATTCCCTCGGTGACGATCACATTGACACCCGCTGACGATGCCGAGACGACGACACCGGCCGCCACGCGCCGCACCGACGTGCTGTACTATATTGAACCCCGCAATTATCGCCTGCTCGTCGACGTCAATAGCAACGGGCTCGTTCCATACGCCCGCGCCATGGACGAGGTCATCCGTGTTCCCCAACACGGAGCACTTCGGCAAATAGAACTGGCGACGCTCTTCAAGGGCAGGAAGGCGGCCGCTCTGAGTCTCGACCCCGCAACAGGTCAACTGTTGTCGTGGGAATACAAACGCAACGGCAATACACGAACCGAAACGGCGGACCTCAACAAGCAACTCACCGCGCTGGCGGAGGCCGTATCGGCCGCGCGGTCAGCAGGTGATCGTCGTCTCGAGCAGGAAGTCAACCGACTCAGCCTCGAACTCGAGCGGATGGAGTTGCAGCAGAAACTGCGACAGGGGAGGGGGGGAATAAGGGAATAAGGGAATAAGGAAATAAGGGAATAAGGAAATAGGGGTATAGGGGTATAGGGGTATTGGGTGTATAGGGGGTCCAGGGAATGGGGTTGGGGTAGATTTGATTTACGATTTACGATTTTTGATTTTTGATTTGATCCCTTCGATTAAAACCTCGGGTTAGAGCCACAAGCGCCGTCGTTGGTGGAAAAATGTGTTCTGTGGGTGTTTAAATCGACCCGATTACCGATTACCGATTACCGATTACCGACCAACAATTCACCGGTGGGTCTATTCCGAGACGCACAGCCGGGCGTCTCTACTGGGTAGCGATCATCGATTACCGGTTACCAATTACCAATTACCTACTACCTATCACTCCCGCCACGCTCGCTACGATTGTGGTCAAGCAGCCACCGATACAAGTCCTCGCCTCCATAGACGCGTTTCCAGGTATCGTGTCCCATGTCCTCTTCAATGGTGTATCGTACTTCCGGGTCGCCGAGTTCTTCCAGCTTGTTGAGCCCGGCGAGGAAATATTTTTTTGGAACC
>DASVCT010000010.1:0-18448 GCA_036381475.1 Cyclobacteriaceae bacterium | reverse complement strand
GCCGTCGACGATGAAAAGATTCTTGCAAGTGTGCGCCTGGTTGTGTCGGTTCACGACCGATTTCCGCGGGTCATCACCCATTCGTGTGGTACCCACTTCATGGATGATCCGTCCGGGAGCTGCAAGGCCGTAATGATTTTCTGCGGTGTCGGTATGTCCCCACGTGACGACCCCGCCAGCGCTTTCAATGATTTGCTTGAAGGTCTCCTTCATGTGTTTGGCCTGCTTGATTTCATGGTCGCTCCATTTGTAATGGAAACGCAGGACCGGTATGCCGTACTTGTCGACCGTGTTAGGATCGATTTCGCAGTAGTTGTCTTCACGTGCTATTGCCTCACCGCGTCCCGACATGCCAAATGTAGCGCCGTAGAAATACCGGTAGTCGTCTTTCAGCGATGCGCCGTAGCCGCCGGCAGGCTTCATCTTTCCATCGCGGCCGGGATACTTTCCGTTGGTGTGTTGAATGCCAGATCCGAATCCATATCCGGGCATGCCCATGCCGCCCCAGTATTCGATATGGTAGCCGCGCGGAAAATCAAGTTTCGAATTGTCGAGCCACCATGGCGTATATACGTGCATGCCGCCCACGCCGTCTTCGTTGTAGCGTTTCCGTCCGACCAGGTGCGGGAGAATTCCGCCCATGTCTGCCCCGGTTGAATCGTGAAGATATTTTCCAACCACACCGCTGTCGTTGGCGAGGCCGTTGGGATGACGGGGCGACTTTGAGTTGAGCAGGATGCGTGCCGATTCGCAGGCGCTGGCTGCGAGGACAACGACCCGTGCGTTCACGGTATATTCCTGGAGGTCGTCCTTGTTTATGAAGGAAACTCCGGTAGCCTTGCCTGAGTCATCGGTGATCACCTCGCGCACCATGGCATTGGGAATGACGTCGACGTTCCCGGAAGCCAGGGCGGGTTTTACGAGCACGGACGACGAAGAAAAGTCGCCATACACGGTGCAGCCCCGGTTGCATTGTGCACAGAAGAAGCAGGCGCCCCGGTCTTTGTTGTCAGGGAGCGGCCGTGTCAGGATAGAAAGGCGGGAAGGGATTACCGGTATGTTCAGCTTTTTGGCTCCCTCCTTGATAAAGAGTTCGTGAAGCCGCGGTTTGGGAGGAGGGAGGAAGATGCCGTCGGGCTCGTTGTCTATCCCTTCTTTTGATCCGAACACACCGATCAGGCGGTCTACCCTGTCATAATATGGCGCGACATCTTCGTAGCCTATGGGCCAGTCGTCGCCCAGCCCGTCGATGCTTCGTCTCTTGAAATCTTTGGGACCGAAACGGAGTGATATGCGTCCCCAGTGGTTGGTGCGTCCGCCCACCATCCGGGCGCGGAACCAGTCGAACTGCGTGCCATCCTTGTGGGTGTATGGCTCTCCTTCGAGTTCCCATCCGCCGTAGGCTGCATCGAAATCGCCAAAATGACGCTGGGGTGAGCTAGCGCCTCTTCTCGGAGATTCCCAGGGCCACTTGCGTTGCGTAACATTCTTTGCGGGGTCATACAGTGGCCCCGCTTCCAGCAACACCGTCTTTACGCCCGCCTTGGCGAGGACGTATGCGGCCATGCCGCCTCCTGCTCCTGAACCGACGATACAGACATCGTACGATTTAGGAGTCTCTTTAATTTGAAAAACTGACATAGCGTCTAATACAGCTCGCGTAATTGAGTGGGTCTAAAAATAATCTTTTCCACTATAAAATGTTACCCGGCATGTGCAAGATTTGGGGTGTGAAAAAGCACACTGCCGGATGGTACTATTTCGCACGTGTGCTGGTCCGGACTTTTTTTGGAACCGGATCGTATCCATGTGTGCCCCAGGGATGGCAACGCGCGATTCGTTTCAAGCCCAGCCACATTCCCCTGGGAGCGCCCCATTCGCGGATGGCCTCAATAGTATACTGGGAACACGAAGGCGTATGCCTGCAGTGTGTGCCCAGCAGCGGGGAAAGCGTGAGCTGGTACAGCCGGATCGGGGCTATGAAAATTTTTTGAGTGATAGTCGCCAGCCGAGTGATATTTCGCGTCATCGTTGAGTCATCCGCTGAAAGGTTAACCGGTTTACTTCGGGCAAAGGTTCCGATTGTCAGTCGATGCGGTATGTAATTTCTCCATCCTTGCCATCCATGAGCCGGATGCCGAGCGCGCCCAGGTCGTCCCTGATTTTATCGGATAGGGCAAAGTTTCGATCCTGGCGGGCCTTTTTTCGTATGTCGATCAGCACGCGTATAACACCGTCGATCAGATCGTTGTCGCTAGCGCGTTCTTCCGTCAATCCCAACACGT
Organism: Cyclobacteriaceae bacterium; assembly: GCA_036381475.1. Classification (GTDB taxonomy): domain Bacteria; phylum Bacteroidota; class Bacteroidia; order Cytophagales; family Cyclobacteriaceae; genus ZC4RG29. The sequence continues at coordinate 16,163 of DASVCT010000010.1, read as the reverse complement.
CTTCCATGAACCCCGCGTACGTCGTCTTGAGCAAGTCAAGGGTTTCAGGCTCGATCTGTTCGTATGGCAGTTCGCCATTCCGGATGGCGTTGATGCGCGTCGACATCTCGAAGAGGGCGGCCAGCGTCGTCGCCGTATTAAAATCGTCGCTCATGCACCGGTAGCATTCATCGATAAGCTTCTTCAGTTCCTCGTTGATGACGGCGTCCGGATTGGTGGGGGTATAGTTTGCCGGGAGATCCCGGACGGCTGACAACGTGTGGGCGAGTCGCTTGTATCCTTTTTCTGCCGCGATCAGGGCGTCGTTGGAAAAGTCCAGCGTGCTGGAGTAGTGCGACTGCAGCATGAAGAAGCGTACGGTCATGGGCGAGTAGCCTTTTTGCAGAAGCGGATGATCGCCGGAGAAAAGTTCGCGTGGCAGGAAGGAATTGCCCAGCGACTTGCTCATTTTTTGTCCGTTTACTGTGAGCATGTTGGAATGTAACCAGTATCGCACGGGTGCTTCCCCTGTAGCGGCTGTAGCCTGGGCGATTTCGCATTCGTGATGGGGGAATTTGAGGTCCATCCCTCCGCCGTGGATGTCGAAGACCTGGCCGAGGTACTTTGTGCTCATTACCGTGCACTCGATATGCCATCCCGGAAAGCCGTCGCTCCAGGGTGAGGGCCATCGCATGATATGTGCCGGTGAGGCTTTTTTCCAGAGGGCAAAGTCGATTTTGTTTCGCTTTTCATCCTGGCTGTCGAGTTTGCGTCCACTCTCCATGAGTTCTTCGATGTTGCGACCGGAGAGGATACCGTAATGGTGTTGCTTGTCGTACTTAGTGACATCAAAATAGACTGAACCGTTGACCTCATAGGCATATCCTTTATCGAGCAGCGACTTGATCATCTCGATTTGTTCAACGAGGTGTCCTGTTGCGGTCGGTTCAATGTTGGGTGGGAGGATATTGAACTGCCGCATCACGTCATGGAAGCCCTGGGTGTACTGCTGCACAATTTCCATGGGTTCCAGTTTTTCGAGGCGGGCGCGTTTAGAGATTTTGTCTTCGCCTTCGTCGGCGTCGTTTTCCAGGTGTCCGACATCGGTGATGTTGCGGACGTAACGCACACGGTAGCCCAGGAAGCGCAGGTATCGGGTGATGACGTCGAAGGTGAGAAAGGTGCGGACGTTGCCGAGGTGGACGTCATTGTACACCGTGGGTCCGCAAACGTAGAGTCCAACATATCCTGGTGTTATGGGCTGGAAGTGTTCCTTAGTGCCCTTGAGCGAGTTGGTGACGGTAACGGGGTATTGCTCGTATTTTTTCATCGCAGCATAAAGCGCCGAAATTAACAGGAAGTTTGTTAAAAGCCGCAGAAAAAATCACGTCGGTCTTCGCTCGGAAAACGGCACCTGAAACCAGGGCTTAATACCTGCGAAGGAGCCGAAAACAAGTGTGAGTCTGACACTAATTTCTGCATTTTTAGCCAAAGTTACCGATAACGGTAAAAAACACTGACGTTTTGACCGTTTGTAAAAATTACTCTGTGAAAAGTATTTTTCATTCCTTATCTTCATAACAAGCGTGCGTTTTTGTCACGTTTTCGCGAGGACCCTTTGCAGAAACTAACCCCTATCACCCCTATGCAATAGACTCCACTACCATGCCTCTTCCCCGGGGACGCCAGGCGTCTTTGTGCGGAATGTCCGTGTTACAACGGGCGAGTTAATTTCCACCAAACAACTATCATTTTCTATGAAACAACGATACCAAGTTTTCATGCTGGGATTGTTACTCGTGCTCGCCGGTGCATCGGCGTACGCGCAGCGAACAGTTTCAGGGACGGTCACTGACCAACAGGGTAATCGGATGCCTGGGGTCAATGTGATCGTCCAGGGAACGTCTTCGGGGACGACGACCGATTCCAACGGAAGGTATGCGCTCGATATCGGGAACGGAACGGTTCTAGTTTTTTCTTTCATTGGTTATCAATCACAGGAAGTTGAAGTAGGGGCACGCAGTACCGTTGATGTTACTATGCAGGAGGACGTTCAACAACTCAGCGAAGTGCTTGTAACTGCGATGGGTATTGAACGGGAAACCAAGGCCCTGGGATACTCAGTCACTGAAGTGGGCGGCGAGGCTTTTCAAGACGCCCGTACCAACAATTTGGGCGATCAGCTTACGGGTCGGATTGCCGGCGTCAATGCCAGCAAGATTGCCAGTGGACCGGCTGGGTCGTCGCGCGTGATTATCCGCGGTAACACATCCCTTCTCGGTAACAACCAACCGCTCTACGTGGTTGATGGTCTTCCGATGGACAACAGTCAATTTGGAAATGCCGGCCTTTGGGGTGGTTCCGACCAGGGTGACGGGATGACTTCACTTAACCCGGACGACATCGAATCGATAACCGTTCTGAAGGGAGCCAGCGCCGCCGCGCTGTATGGCGCCCGCGCAGCGAACGGTGTCATTAACATCGTAACGAAGAAGGGGAGTGCACGAAAGGGGTTAGGTATTGAAGTCACGTCAAACTTTGTGTTTGAACAGGTGAACGACCTCCGGGATTACCAGAAGGAATTTGGTCAGGGCAATTATGTGCGCAGTGACCCGTCAGATCCGAACTCGCCATATATTGCCGTAGCGCCGCGCACACAGCAGGAAGGAAAGAACTGGAACACGACGATGTGGGGACCGCGTCTGGGCAGCGGTACGTTTGTTGGTTCGGATGGGATAGAACGGCCCTATGTTGACGCTGGTGACAACTTTAAGCGCTTCTTTGAAACAGGATACAACTTTACCAATACAGTGGCCCTTACGGGTGGAAGTGAGTCTCAAAACTTCCGGTTGTCTTTCTCCGATCTCCGCAACTCGTCTATAGTTCCAAACACCGGCTTTGATCGGACGACGGCAACTCTTGCTACCAATTCCAAATTTGGTGAAAGGCTGACGATCACTTCCAAGATCATGTACTCGCATGAATTTGCGGACAATCGTACGAGCCTCTCGGATTCACCGAATAACGCCCACCTATCGATGTATTATGTACCGACAAATACGAATATCGATTGGTACCGGGGTGATCCGAACAAGCTCGGAGCCGTCCCGGCGGATCAGGATGCGACGAGTCTTGCCATTTGGGGTGTGCAGCCAGGCTGGGAAATGCCGGTTGGCGAACACCTCTGGCATCAAAATCCTTTCTGGGTAGCTTATCAATATGATAACGACGATACAAGAGACCGGATTATTACCTCCGGCCAGGCACGGTACGATCTCACGGACTGGCTGTGGGTACAAGGTCGCGCTCAAATGGACTGGTACACGAGGAGGAAACACAACGTAAGCCCTCAGGGAACTCAGCATAGTCCTAATGGTTCTGTAGACGAAAACGAAACCCGCGTCCGGGAAATTAACATCGACTGGATGGCCGGTGTCGATAAGACGTTTGGAACCTTCACGTTGAATGCATTTGTCGGAGGACAAAGCATGCGCCATACCCAGGAAGACATCAATACACGGGGCGAAAACTTCAACGTGCCGTTCTTTGAAGTGATCAACAACTCCGTTACGCGTACATGGGGTTATGGATTCAGAGAAAACGGGATCAATTCCCTGTTTGGATCGATAGCTCTTGCGTACAACAATATCCTGTTCTTGACGGCAACTGGCAGGCAGGATTGGTTCTCGGTCCTGAGTCCGGAGAACAACCACGTATTTTATCCGTCCATTTCAGCAAGCTTCGTGTTCTCAGACGCATTTGAGATGCCGTCATTCCTCTCGTTTGGCAAACTGAGAGCTGGCTGGGCAAAGGTAGGGAATGCGACCATCGGAGCTTATGACACCAACCTCACCTATTCACTCATAGGAGGCGCATCGCACGTAGGCGCACCGATAGCGTCCTTTACAACGGCTGGCGGACAGAACGGACTTATCCCGAATCCCAACCTGGTGCCGCTTGAGGCGACCGAATTGGAATTGGGTGTTGACCTGAGATTCTTAAACGGCAGACTTGGCGTCGACTTCACGTACTATGACAAGAAGACGACCAAGGATATCCTGAACGCAACTATATCCAAGTCGAGTGGCTTTACTTACACATCGGTGAACCTGGGTGAAATGACCAACAAGGGGATCGAAGTCCTCATTACGGGTCAGCCAATTACCGGAGAATTCGCATGGGATGTGTCGTTGAACCTGGCTAAGAACACGAACGAAGTTGTCTCGCTCATCGAAGGAAGTGAAGAGCTTCTGATTGAAGAGCCGCGAAGCAGAAACGTGTGGATCAAGCATATGGTGGGACATCCTTTTGGTACGATTACAGGCAGGGTACAGAAACTGGATCCTCAAGGCCGTCCAATATTTCTTGACAGCGGCCGGCCCGTAATGGCAGATGGATTTGAGATCATAGGCAATGGTGTTCCGGATCTTACCGGAGGTCTTCAAAACAGTTTCACATTCAGGAATTTCAATCTTGGAGTTCTTATCGACTTCAAGTTCGGCGGTGATATCTTTTCCGGAACCAATACCCGGCTGACCCAGGCAGGCTTCACCAAGATGTCATTGCAGGGTCGTGAAGGAGAGGAACCCCTGGTCGTAACGGGTGCAATACAGACCGGAACAGACTCGAACGAAGAGCCCATATACGAGGCTTTCGAAAAAACCCTGACACCGCAGGAAGCACGCAGCTACTGGGGTGATGTTGGTGGTGAAACGAATGCCAAAACAGACCTGTTTGTCTACGATGCCTCGTTTGTCAAGCTGAGACAGGTAACATTGGGCTACAATATACCGCGTTCGATCCTGGACAAGACACCTTTCCGTAGTGCCCGGATAGCTTTCATCGGTCGAAACCTGGCGATCATTCACAAGAATACGCCGAACATCGATCCCGAGTCGTCCTACTCCAGCGGCAATGGACAGGGTCTTGAATACTTCGGCTTCCCTTCCACAAGGAGCTATGGTTTCGACCTGAAGTTGCAGCTTTAGTTACTCACTCTAAAGAATTTGGCATGAAAATGAAAATGGCATATAAATCGATCGCACTGGCGGCGCTGATTACGGCCGGCGCTGGAACCAGCTGCGATACGGATACCCTTCACGAGCTTAACATCAATCCACAGGCAGTGAACCAGATGGACTTGCACTTCCTGTTTACGTCCGCCGAGTTGGGTATCGCTAGCAGTGGGTCCTCCGGAGATAACCGATACATCGACTGGCGGACCAACATCGGTATGATGTCTACCGCAATCCAGCATCTGGCAACTACGGGTGACATCAGTTCGGCCGGTATGTACTACCGTCACAACGAGGAAATTTGTGCTGCACCGTTCGACATGACGTACCAGGACCAGCTGAAGAACATCGCGGAAATCATTCGTCAGACGGATGAAGGCGGGTATTCAGAAGGGCAGCTGCCCAACACCCGAAATGCAGCCCGCATTCTCAGGGTTTGGAGCTTTCAGCGACTGACGGATTTCTACGGGGCCGTTCCTTACACCGAGGCCAATAAAGGGCTCGAGGGTGTCTTCTTCCCTGTGTATGATAACCAGTCGGCAATTTATCCGGATCTTCTCCGGGAACTGGACGAGGCCACGGCTGCATTGAGCGATGCGGCTGACGACAAGGGTTTTGCTGCGGCTGACATCCTCTATAATGGAGATATAGGGAAATGGAAGAGATTTGGCTATACCCTTATGCTCCGCATGGCTATGCGTATCTCGAACGTCGCCATGTCGGTCACTGAACAATACGTGGCGAAGGCTGTGGCCGGCGGTGTGTTTCAAAGCAATGACGACAACTTGTTTGTTCCCATGGCTATAGAACCAAGCCTCTGGACCAACCAAAACGGTATTTCGCGTGCATTCATCCCAGGAGACGGTGGTAACAAGAATTTCCTGAGCAAAACGCTGGTGGACTTTCTTAAGGGGTCTGACCCTGACGACGTCTCCGACGATGACCCGCGCCTGATGGTACTTACGGATGGCATTGGAATGTGGGATGCGGCCGGCTGGGCGCCGATGAAACAGGATCCGCTGGATCAAATGGGTATGCCGAGCGGCTTCTTCTTCGACCACCAGGCTCAGCTGCTTGGCGTTACCGACTTCCTGTCGGACACGACATACAGTAGAATCAACCCCTTCATGCTGGATCGGGATGACCCATACATGATCATGAACTATGCTGAAGCAGAACTTCTCCTCGCCGAAGCCGCTGAACGTGGCATCGGAGGAGTCACCGACGCGGCTGGACACTACAACGCGGGCGTGAAGGCAGCTATGCAGATGTATGGGCCTTACTTCGAAAACAATGAGGAGTCCTTCGATGTATCCGACGCAGCAGTAGCCGCTTACCTGGCGAAGTATCCTTACGGAGGTGGCGGTGTAAGAGGCGACGAGCCACCGCTGGAACAGATAGGTTATCAAATGTGGGCCAGCAAGTTCTTCAACTGGTGGGAAGCCTGGTGCGATTGGCGAAGAACGGGATATCCGACGTTGGTCGAATACACCGATGACGTAAATAATATCTCCGGTGGAAAGATCCCTGTACGGCTTCGCTACCCTACAGCTGAGACTGTCGCAAATCCGAATTTCAACCAGGACGCCAAGAACAACTATACCAGTCCGGTATGGTGGGATGGCGGTTCCGAGTGATCGGTTTGTGCATTGCTTAGACATGGAGGCTGCCGCGATAGGGCAGCCTTCTTTCTTTTGATAGCAAAGGGGAATATCAGAGGGTGCCGCTCACTTCGAGCGAAAGATGCCGTCGCCTGCCGAACCCCGGTATGCCCCCCACACCGGCGGCGCCTTTACTTTGATGTGGGTCGAAATGCGTCGCATACGCATGCCTAAAAAGACTAGCAAACCTCCGCGACTGTAGTATTGGCAATAGACGATGTCGAGGTAGCCGTCGTTATCGATGTCGCCAATCCAGGGTGTAGTGAATATGTTCTTTAAGCCCCTGGCCTGGTCGATGACATTCACTGATCCCCTGCGAAAATCCAACGCGATGAGCCTGTTCTCGATCTGCGGTATCGTCTCCTCGACAAATCCAAGCGCACAATCAAAGTCATTGATACTGATGATGGCTTCATCCACCCCGTCGCCGTTGAGATCATAAACAACCGGGGAAGAAAACCCCGTGCAACCCATAGCGCCGGTATATGCAATTTCGCCGTTCCTACCGTCCAGCATAACTTCGAGCGTGCCGGTATTGTTCGGCCACTCACCCTTGCTGACAAACGTAAATAAATCAGGTACGTCGTCGTCGCCTGTAAAATATCCTACCGCAAAGCTGTTGCTCGATTCGGTCCCCTCGATCTTTCGTTGCCACACGGGTTGCAGACTTTTTCCGTCAACTGCCGTGATGGTGCTCGCATGAGAGATCGCGACGATGTCGAGAAATCCGTCGCCGGTAATATCCACCGCTACGGGCGGGGCAATAAATCCATGACCTGATTCCGCAACGACAACCTTTGCCGACGACACGTTATTCCTCATCAGGTCAGAAAGAGTTGTGACATAAAGCCGACCATCTATAGTCTCTCCACCGGTGCCAAATACAATCGTGTGATCCGTGGCCCCGGGTTGGCGAAAACACAAAGGGGCCATATACGATTCTTTTCCATCAGGCACCGTGTCTGCCGCCAGTACGTTTCCTGTGCGAGAATCGAAAACCATCAGAACGCCGGGGTAACGCTCGTCTTCATTATATGGAGGTGCCAGAGCGTTTCCACCGTTGACGATAAACAGATCGTCAATTCCATCCCCGTTCTGGTCCGGCACCAGCACGCTGTTCTGGAAGTTGAAGCGCGCGTACTTCAACACGGGGTGGTCAGCATACTGATCGTGATGGTATTCCCAGATGACGCGACCATCCTTTCCGTTCAGCGCCTTCAGGTGGGGAGAGCGTCCACCGATGAAAACGTCAAGGGTTCCATCGCCATTGATGTCGCAATACGTCGGCGACCCGTATACCTGGTCGTTGGCCTCCTGCTCCCAAAGCACTGCGCCAGTAGCTCCGTCCAGGGCAAGTACCCCCTGTTTGCTGTATTGATATTCGTTCTTGCCCGCGCCGATGACAAGGTCTAGCACACCGTCGCCGTTCAGGTCGGCCGACCTCGGCGAGGACTGAGACCCAATGACGGGAAAATTCATTTCCCAGGCGAGCTCGGTTTTCTTGCGGGCGCAGCCAAGTACGAGCAGCGTGAGAAAAAGATACCATCGGGGATTACGCATAAGCAGGGCAGGGGAATCATACAAATAACGCCATTTATATCAATTTCCAAACTCGTCGCTTAATGTGTGTCTACCTGCGTGCGATTCCCGACGGAGACACCATCGGGTTGATCGATATATAATCCCAATTATTAGTTGCGAAGCGGCTTGTTAGTACGTTCGATAATGGCGAAATTTCTACAAACAAGTCTTCCACACCAAAACCTGCAGATCATGGCACTCCGACTGGGCGTGTCGATTCTTTTCCTGGTCAGTACCGGCCTCCATGCGCAGGAGACTACACTGTTCACCCAGCTCCCGGCTGACCAAACTGGGATTACGTTCAAGAACATTCTGGACGAGTCGCCTACAGCGAACGTGCTGACATACGAGTACTTTTACAACGGCGGTGGCGTTGCCGTAGGTGATATCAACAACGATGGCCTGGACGACATTTATTTTACTGCCAACATGCGATCTAATTCGCTTTTCCTGAACGAAGGCAACTTCAAATTCAGGGACATCACGGCAAAGGCAGGCGTGAGCTGTGACACAGGCTGGAAAACAGGCGTCACCATGGCAGACGTAAACGGCGACGGCCTCCCCGATATTTACGTTTGTCACTCCGGCAAGGGCGATCCGGAAAAGCGCAGAAACAAACTCTTCATCAATAACGGTGATCTTACATTCACTGAACGTGCGGCGGAATACGGTCTTGACGATCCGGGTCACAGCACGCACGCGTCGTTCTTTGATTTTGATCGCGACGGAGATCTCGACATGTATCTGCTCAATCACAACGTGACGGTGATCAACGAATTCGAATTTGCCAGCGCCAAAAAGAAACGTGACCCCTATGCCGGAGATAAACTGTACCGCAATGACAACGGGAAATTCGTGGATGTGTCAGAAGCAGCGGGTATCAAGGGTAATCCACTGGGATTTGGTTTGGGCGTCACCGTTGCTGATGTCAACCAGGATGGATGGCCGGATATCTACGTATCCAACGACTACGTCGAACCGGATTATCTGTACATCAACAACGGGAACGGCACCTTCACCGATAGGATGACGCAATACATGCAGCATATTTCATACTTCTCCATGGGCTGCGATGTGAGCGACATCAACAACGACGGATGGGTGGACATTTACACCCTCGACATGCTGCCCGAAGACAACAAACGGCAGAAGTTGCTGTATGGTCCCGAGAACTACGAACACTACGCGCTCATGGTGCTCAACGGATTCTATTTTCAGAATATGCGCAACATGTTGCACCTGAACAACCGCAACGGAACCTATAGCGAGATCGGACAGTTTGCCGGGATATCCAACACAGATTGGAGTTGGGCACCGCTGTTTGTCGATTTCGATAACGACGGGTGGAAAGATCTGTTTGTTGCCAACGGCTATTACCGCGATTATACCAATCGCGACTTTCTCAAATTCAAGGGCGACTACTACTTCGAGATGGCCAAGGCAAATCAGGAGGCCGACACCTTCAAGCTGGTAACCACCATGACATCCACGCCGCTCCAGAATTATATCTTCAAGAATAACGGCGACCTTACATTCTCGGACAAGAGCGCGGCCTGGGGATTCACCGACAAGAATTTTTCCAGCGGCAGCGCGTACGCTGATTTCGACAACGACGGCGATATCGACCTGGTAGTTAACAATCAGAATGAATTTGCTTCCGTTTACCGTAATGAGACACGACAACGCTACCCGGATCGAAACTTTCTCGCGATCCTGCTGAAGAGCGCCGGAGGCAACACTGAGGCTATTGGCAGCAAGGTCATGGTGTACACCCACGGCCAGGTTCAGTACTTTGAAAAGATGCACACCCGCGGATTTCAGTCGTGCGTCACGGAACGAATTCACGTGGGACTCGGCGCAAACACCAGTGCGGACTCACTCGTGGTGCTGTGGCCCAATGGTGCCCGGACAGTTCAACACGCGGTTCCCGCCGGACAACTGCTGGTACTTGAACAACCGGAGGTATCGGGAGGATCCGGGGCCATGTCGGAGCACACGACAGATCCTCTTTTTAGCCGGGTGGATACGAAGATACCATACACCCATGCGGAGTATGGGTTCAACGATTTCAAGCGACAACCTTTGTTGCTTACCATGCTAACGAACTGTGGCCCGGTAATGACCACGGGTGATGTCAACGGAGACGGTCTTGATGACGTTTACGTTGGCGGCGCGCAGGATAATCCGGGAAAACTTTACTTTCAGACGGAGACCGGAGCGTTCATCGAGTCCAAGCAATTCGCCCAGGCCTATGATGGCCGCAGGTTCACAGATGGTGATGCGCGCTTCATCGACGTGGACAATGACGACGACCTCGACCTGTACCTGGTAAGCGGAGGATATAACAACTATAAGGAGGATGACCCGGCGTTGCAGGACCGTCTCTTTCTCAATGATGGTAATGGAAATTTCACCTACAAGCCGGATGGTTTACCGGGTGCCACGAGCAAGTCGTGCGTAGCGTTTGCTGATTTCGATAAGGACGGTGATCAAGATCTCTTTGTCGGGGGACGCGTAATCCCGGGAAGCTATCCCGTCACCCCAGAAAGTTTTCTCCTGATCAATGACGGAGACTGTTCTTTTACCCGCGCCACCGCGTCAGTTGCGCCTCGCCTCGAAAAAATCGGGATGGTCACGGACGCCGAATGGGTGGATATCAACGGCGACGGATGGCTGGACCTGGTGGTTGCCGGCGAGTTCATGGCCATTGAAGTGTTTATTAATCGCAATGGAAAACTGCTTGAGCATGCCACGAACCGTTATTTTGACCAGCCGCTCAAAGGATTTTGGTCGCGCATTGTGAGCGGTGATTTTGATGGGGATGGCGACCAGGACCTCATCGTAGGGAACCTGGGATTGAACACACAACTTCGCGCAAGTGAGAAGGAACCCGTTGAACTTGTCTATAAGGACTTCGACAAGAACGGTTCGGTGGATCCCATACTAACCTACTACATCCAGGGAACGTCATATCCCTTCGCCAGCCGCGACGAGTTGCTCGATCAGATACGGAGCCTTCGCTCGAAGTTCACTGACTACGCGTCCTATGCGAACGCACGCCTCGAGGACATTTTCTCAAAAGGCGATCTAAAGAACGCACAGCGCCTTCAGATCAATCGACTGGAGACCACCTATCTGGAAAATCGCGACGGCAAGTTGGTTATTCGCGAGCTGCCTCCTGAGATCCAGTTTTCACCGGTTCATGCCTTTGCTATTGCTGATGTAGACGGCGACGGAAGTCAGGACCTTGTTGTTGGAGGGAATCAGAGCGCGATCCGGATACGGATGGGTGTGATTGACGCGAATTTTGGTCAGGTGTTCAAGAACGATGGAAAGGGAAATTTCAGCTATGTCGGTCAGGCTGCCTCTGGATTGGCGACGACGGGTGATGTGAAGTCGATGGCGATGATCACGGTGGGAGGGAAGCCCTATTTGCTGATCGGCATCAATAATGTAGGCATCGAAACGTACAAATTGCATGAGAACTAGCGTATTGATCTTGTGTGCGCTCGTGGGGATCACGATCGGGAGGACGTATGGTCAGGAAACGCGAAATGAGACGTCGCAACTCAGCGACAACGTGTTCCATCTTTCCGAGGTGATGCTGCATGATGTAGCTAATCCTCCGGCGGCGGCCCGCTTTTATGCCTACTCTTTGATGGGTGCTTACACTGCCTTACTCATGGCAGAGGACCGGCTGCCCGACATCACGTCGCGGTTGCATGAGAATCCTCAATTCAGATACGTGAAAAAGCCCAAGTCGTTCGCCCCGGCTCTCGCCGCGCAATATGCCATGCTGGAAGTGGGTAAGAGAATCATGCCGTCGGGACGGATGCTGAGTGAACGTCAGGAGAACCTCGTCAGAGATTGCCAGGAGGCGTTTGGTTTGTCCGACCGACAAATCGCGCAGAACGTGAAGTATGCTGTGGAGGTAGCCGACCAGGTCCTGGCGTACGCAAGCACGGATGGTTATGGTAAGCTTAGCACGTTCACGCGCTACACACCACAAAAGGGGGAGGCCTACTGGTATCCAACGCCACCGGTATTTATGGAGGCGGTGGAACCTCACTGGTCGACGGTGAGGCCATTCTTTCTGGAATCATCAGAACAATTTGTTCCTGCGCCTCCCACGGAGTATAGCAAGGACACGACGAGTTCGTTTTTTGCACAGGTTCTGGAGGTGTACCATACGGGCACGAACCTGTCGGAGGAGCAGCGGCTTATCGCAAGCTTTTGGGACTGCAATCCTTTTGCGGTTCGTTTCTCAGGGCATATGGCGATCGGCTTGAAAAAGATTTCACCGGGTGGTCATTGGATGGGCATTGCAAGTATTGCCTGTGAGACTGCAGGCCTGCCCCTCGACTCGGCGGTATACGTGCACACCATCGTGGCAATGACCCTGCATGACGCTTTCATCAGTTGCTGGCAGGAGAAGTATAACAGTGACAGGGTCCGGCCCGAAACCGTCATTAACCGCCACGTTGATCCTGACTGGCGTCCACTCCTTCAGACACCTCCTTTTCCCGAATATACCAGTGGCCATAGTGTCGCGTCGGCCTCGGCGGCGGTGGTACTAACGCATTTTTTTGGTGATGGCTTCAGCTTCGTCGATGATACCGAGGTCTACTTCGGCCTGCCCGAGCGGCAGTTCGGGTCGTTTTACGAAGCCTCCGATGAGGCAGCCATTTCCCGCCTTTATGGGGGTATACATTACCGGGATGCCTGTATGATCGGCGTCGAACAGGGCCGGAAAGTCGGTCATTTTGTGGTTCAGCGCCTGATGGACCGGGGTGAAGGGGACTAGAGTCTGAATGCAACTTCCCGAATTGCTTGTTGCGTAGGAAAAAACCGCAGATTTCAATGTGTTATCGCACACACATTGGAAGTTCGCCTTTCCACAAACGATTGCGGTAACGATTGTGTAAATTTAATCGCGCAAACGCGTGAAATAGAAAGTAACCTTGGCTACATTTCAAATACGTAATAATTCACCTGGATTTGGCAGTGAATTTTACAGTCCAAAATTAACCCAACTAAAACCCTATGAGAAAACTTTACCAAAGGATCTGGTTAACGTCGGCTATCGCGCTGATTTTAACCTCTTCCGCTCTGGCCCAGGAACGCAGCGTTTCAGGGACGGTAACGGATGAGTCGGGCAATTCCATGCCCGGTGTGAGTGTTGTGATCAAGGGGACAACGCAGGGTACGGCAACCGATGCGGATGGTCGCTATACCTTGAGAGTACCCGGAGATGACGCCGTTCTCGTATTTTCGTTCGTTGGCTATTCGCCTTCGGAAGTGCAGGTAGGATCGAGATCGGTCGTGGACGTGGCGATGAATCCTGACATCCAAACGCTCACGGAACTGGTTGTGACGGGTTACTCCATCGATAACCGCCGGGATGTAACGGGTGCGGTTTCGACGGTGAAGGCCACGGACCTTACCGTGGTTCCATCCGGAAACATCGAACAACAATTGCAGGGACGCGTAGCCGGGGTTACTGTTGTAACGAACGGTCAGCCCGGTACGACCAGCCAGGTTCGCGTTCGCGGATTTGGTACGTTTGGAGACAACCGTCCTCTGTACGTTGTGGACGGTCTGCCGGTTGAATCCACCGACTTCCTTAACCCGGACGACATCGAGTCGACTACCGTTCTGAAGGATGCCGCCACCGCCTCTATTTATGGTGCGCGGGCTGCAGGTGGTGTGATCGTTTACACAACAAAGAAAGGAACGAAGGGTGGTAAGCCCATGCAAGTCACTTTTGACAGCATGTTCGGCTTTACCTTCCCGGGTGAAGGCCAGGCCATGATGAATCCGCAGGACTTTGCGACCTGGACATGGAATGCCGTAAGAAATACGGCGAATGCCAACGGCGTTACGCCGACATTCAACCACCCTCAGTTTGGTACCGGGTCCACTCCTGTACTGCCTGAGTATCTTCTCGTAGGGGACCTTTCAGGTGCCCAGGTGGGCAGCATTAACCTGGAAGAGGAAAGGCAAAAATACAACGTAACGAATTTTGATCTCCCCATTTACCAGGTGGTACGCGCCAACCTCGCCGGTACTGACTGGTATGACGAAATCACCCGCGTGGCTCCGATCTTCAGGAACACTCTGGGTATACGCGGTAATGGTGAGCGGAGCCGTTATTACTTCGGGCTCAGCATGCAGGAACAAGATGGTATACTCATACACCAACACTTCCGCCGCTATGCCGCACGCATTAATTCAGAGTTTGATGTTCTGAAAAATCTTCGGTTCGGCGAAAACCTTCAGTTCACCTATCGTCAGACTACCTTGCTTATGGGTGGCGGAGGCGGAGCCGGGGTTGCTGACGACGAGAATGATATCCTTGCCGCGTTCCGTATGCCGTCCATCATCCCCGTGTATGACGTATTTGGAGGCTATGCAGGTACGCGTGCCAAGGGATTCAACAACCCGCGCAACCCGGTCGCCAACCTTGACCGCCAGGCCGACAACCGTGGCTATGAAAGCTCAGCTTTCGGTAACATGTACCTCGAATATGAACCCATTCCGGATCTCGTCCTCCGCACCAGCATTGGGGGACGCTATGCAGGGTACTATTACTGGAATTATTTCGCCCGCCAGTATGAGAACTCGGAAAACAACTCGGCGGTAACCTATGGTGAAGGTGCCGGATTCCAATTTGGCTGGACGTTTACCAATACGGTCAACTACAAGAAGGAATTTGGAGAACATTCCTTCGATCTCCTCGTCGGTCAGGAAGCGCTGGATACCGGCACTGGCCGTAACATAGACGGTAGTGGTCTCAATCCTTTCTCCGAAGATCGTGACTTTGTAACCCTTAGCACGACAACGCCGGGTAACACTCGGGTGGTTAATAGCGACTACTTCAAGGGTGTAAGATTCTCCTCGTACTTCGGCCGCCTCAATTATCAATATGCCGACAAGTACCTGGCATCCATAGTAGTTCGGCGCGACGGTTCATCCCGCTTCGGTGCTGCGAACCGCTACGGTGTGTTCCCGGCCGTATCACTGGGATGGCGCATTTCGTCCGAACCCTTCATGAGCGGCGTAACCTGGATCGACGATCTGAAGATTCGTGGTGGTTATGGCGAAATGGGTAACTCGGGAAATGTGCACCCTTTCAACCAGTACAGTTTGTTTGCGACCAGTGTTGACAACTCGTCGTATCCTATCGACAATTCAGGTGGTGCAGAAGGCTTCTACCGTAGCCGCATCGGTAACCCTGAAGCGAAGTGGGAAACTGCAGTGACGTCAAACATTGGTTTCGATGGAACCTTCTTTGACGGGAAGTTGGATGTTGTATTCGATGTTTGGAGAAAAGATACGGAAGACCTTCTGTTTGCCGTTCCCATCACGGCCGGCAATGGCTGGTTAGCGCAGGCTCCTACGGTTAACGTGGGCAAGATGCGTAACGAGGGGGTAGATATCCAGGTCGTTACAAGAGGAAACCTCACGCCTGATGCCACCTTCGAGCTTACCGTTAACGGTGGATTCCTGCACAACGAAATTGTCGCCTTGAATCCTGGTGCCAATTATCTGACTACGGTAAACCCCGAATTCCGCGGCATTACGCCGATCCGGAACCAGCTTGGATACTCTATCTCGGCCTTCTACGGTTACAAAGTGTTGGGACTGTTCCAAAGCCAGGAAGAGATCGACGCCGCACCTAAACAAGACGGCGTGATCCGGACACAAGACGCCGATGCTGAAAACAAGGCACAAGGCCTCGGACGCTTTCGGTATGCAGACCTGAACGGCGATGGTGAAATCACTATCGATGACCGGACGTACCTGGGTAGCCCCGTTCCCAAGTTCACGGGCGGTATTACCTTCAAGGTGAATTACAAGGGATTCGATCTGGAAACGTACATGTTTGCCTCCATCGGCAACAAGATCTGGAACCAATCGAAGTGGT
>DASVCT010000009.1:0-4228 GCA_036381475.1 Cyclobacteriaceae bacterium | reverse complement strand
AATTGATTTTTTCTCAATCGCGCCCACAGATGCCTTTCGGCTGACGTCATGGAGAGTCGGAGCATCTCAGCCTTCTTGAATGTATTTCGATTGGCACCATAGAACATTATTCGATCGGTCATAGCGACGTGGCGTTGAGGGTCAAAAAGTCGAATACCATTATCGTTAGTTGGTGACAAAAACGCAACCTGTTCAAGGACTGGGCGCGAGGGTCCCTTTAGGGAACCAAAGGGCGTGCGGTGGGGAACGACACTGACGGAAATGACGCTCGAGTGTATCTCCCTTCGCGCGCCCCTTACCCCCAAAGGGGCTGACGCGCGGGCTAGGTACTCGATCTTCTTTTTGGAGTATGCGTCGGTGTTATCAGACGGACAACGAACTTGTTTACACCAACCGTCTGGTTCATGGGGTCACCCGCGCGTGGGGTCCCTTTAGGGAATCAAAGGGCGTGCGGTGGGGAACGACACTGACGGAAATGACGCTCGAGTGTATCTCCCCTCGCGCGCCCCTTACCCCTAAAGGGGGCCAACGCGCACACCGGTTCGAATCAAGATTATTTCACAGGAAGGTGTCGTATGAAGTAGGTGTGCGTTGAATTCAAAGACGGGCACATCAACATCAAATCCTCGCCTGATACGTGTACAAGTCAAAGTACCTTCCTTTGGCGGCGATGAGTTCTTCATGAGTACCGCGTTCCGCGATGCGGCCTTGTTCGATGACGAGGATCTGGTTGGCCTGGCGGATGGTGCTGAGACGGTGGGCGATCACGAACGTCGTGCGGCCTTTCATAAGCATCGACAGACTTTTTTGTATGAACGACTCGCTCTCCGTGTCGAGATTGGATGTGGCTTCGTCCAGAATGAGTATCCTGGGATCGGCGAGGATGGCCCGCGCTATGGCAATGCGCTGACGCTGGCCCCCTGAAAGCTTCACGCCGCGTTCGCCGATGACCGTGTCGAGCCCGTTTTCAAAACGCGAAGCGAATTCGTCTACGTAGGCTGCCGTCGCGGCGTCTTCAATCTCCCGATCCGTTGCATCAGGCCGTGGAAACCGGATGTTCTCGCGGATAGTACCTTCGAACAGGAAGTCGTCCTGCAAGACCACGCCTAGCTGGCTGCGATAACTCGACAGTGACACTTTACTGAGATCATCCCCATCGACAGTGACTTTTCCGGCAATGGGTGCGATAAAGGTCGCGACCAGCCCGGCGATCGTTGTCTTACCGGAGCCAGATGTTCCCACCAATGCGGTCACAGTTCCTGCAGGCGATTTGAAGCTGATGTTGTGCAGAACTGTTTTGCCTTCTTCGTAGGCGAACTCCACATTCTGGAATTCGATATCGCCCCGTATAGGTCCAATCGTGATCGTACGCTCCGTCCCGTCGTCTTCCGGGTCCAAATTCATGATTTCCTCTGTCCGGTCCAGACCAGCGAACGCTTCCGTGAGCTGACTTCCGATGTTGCTCATCTGTACGATGGGAGCGATCATAAAACCAAGGAAGAGGGTGAAGGAGAGGAAATCGCCAAACGTCATGTTGCCTTGCATTATCATGTATCCGCCGATACCCATGATGCCCGCGCTGGAGATGCCGAGCAGGAAGGTGGCCGAACTGGTCACGAGGCTCGTGCTCGTAAGGCTCTTCTTCACGTTCAGGAAAAGGCGGTTGACGCCATCTTCAAAGGTCTTTATCTCCTGCGCTTCGGCATTAAATCCCTTGATTACCCGGACGCCGTTCAACGTCTCGGTAAGCCGACCGGTAACTTCCGCGTTGAGCACGCCTCGCTCCCGGAAAATGGGGCGGATGTAACTGAAGGCCTTCATGGAAATGAAGGCGAAGATCAGAACGGGGACGAGCGTGTAAAGCGTCATCATCGGGCTGATGCGGATCAGCAATATGAGCGACAGGATGGAGGTAAGCACTCCGCCGACCAGTTGCACGAGGCCTGTGCCCACGAGATTTCGGACACCTTCCACGTCCGTCATGATCCGGGATACAAGAGCACCCGACTTGTTGTTATCGAAAAAGCGTATGGGCAATCGCAGAATCTGTTTTTGTACACGTGCGCGAAGGACGGATATTAGGTGCTGGGCTTCCACGCTGAGGATTTGTGTCAACGCAAAGGATGTGATGGCCTGCACTATGATGGCGCCAACGACGCCTGCCAGGAGAAGACGCAGCATCTCCATGTTCTTGTTGGCAATCACTTCATCGACAAGGTATTTGCTGGCCCAGGGAAGTACGAGCCCGGAAAGTCGGCTAATAGCAATCAGGATGAGACCAATCAAAAGTAGCCTCCGCCGCGGCCAGATGATCGTCTTGAACACCTGCCCCACGGTAACACGCGATTTCTTCTTCATACGGTTGGTATGACGAATATAGGCCGAATTTATTTCAACGGGTTGTACCCAATTGTGAGGGCGGCAGTGGGCACGTTTGCTGCCAACGTCAACCTTCGAGTGAGTGAACAACCAGTCCGCTGCGCAATTTGGGTTCGAACCAGGTGGTTTTGGGCGGCATGATGTTTCCGCTGTCGGCAATGTCCATGAGTTGTTGCATGGTTACGGGATATAGAGCAAACGCGATTTTCATTTCGCCGCTGTCGACACGGCGTTGGAGTTCCCCCAGGCCGCGGATGCCGCCGACAAAATCGATCCTTTTGTCGGTGCGCAGGTCGTGAATATTCAAGAGCGGCTTCAGGATTTGTTCCGAGAGTATCGTGACGTCCAGCACGCCGATCGGGTCATTGTCGTCGTAGGTTCCGGGTCGGGCGTTCAGCAGGTACCATTTGCCGTCGAGGTACATCGCGAATTCGTGAAGACGCGAGGGACGGGTAGCGACGGTTGTCGGCGCTCCAACCGTGAACGATTTTTCCAGCGCCTGAAGGAAAGATGCTGTGGTATGTCCGTTCAGATCCTTGACGACCCTGTTGTAATCCATGATGTGCAGCTGGTTGTCAGGAAAGTGCACGGCAAGAAAGTAGTTGTATTCTTCGGTGCCGTTGTGGCTGGAGTTTTCCAGGCGGAGATCATGACCTACCAGTGCTGCTGCCGCCGTCCGGTGGTGGCCGTCGGCGACATAAGTGGCGGGAAGGGTGGCGAATGCTTTTACGATACCGTCGATGATACTCCGGTCGTGTACAACCCACAGGCGATGGGCGATGCCGTCGTCTGCGACAAAATCGTACTCCGGTCGATCCTTTTTTATTGCTGCGACCAGCGCATCGACCGAATCAAGCGCATGGTACGCAAAGAAGACGGGTTCGGCATTCATCATCGCCACGCGGACGTGATTTTTTCTGTCGTTCTCCTTATCGGGTCGTGTAAGTTCATGTTTTTTTATCCGGCCCTCCATGTAGTCGTCGACAGCAGCGCATGCCACAATGCCGTCCTGTGTTCGTCCGTCCCTAGTGAGCTCGTAGACGTACAGGCATTCATTCTCATCCTGGCGGAAAACCCCGGAGGAAATGAGCTTTTCGAAGTTCGTTTTAGCCGCCTCATACACCGCAGGGCTGTACGGGTCGATACCCGGGGGAAGGGTGATTTCCGGCTTGACAACGTTGAGAAAAGAGTAGGGGTTGTCCTTTGCTTCTTCACGTGCCTCGTTGGAATCCAACACGTCATACGGCCTCGACGCCACTGCCTTAGCCAACTCCGGTACGGGACGATATCCTTTGAATGGTTTGATTTTCATGTGGAAATGTGTTGAAGTGTTCAAGTGTTGAAGTGTTGGAGTGTCTGCCCGACTGCCCAACATACTATTACACATTTTAATGTACGCTAGCCGGGCAGGCGGGTTGAAGTTGGTCTCGCCCGAAGTTGTCGTCAACACTTCCTACGATTACCCTACGACACAGTATGCCGCCTAATCCTTGGACCTTTGCCCTGAAGCGGCCGACCCCATGAGGCCTGCTTCGGAGCCCTCGATGATTTGTGATTTGTGATAGTGATTTTTGATTTGTGATTTATACCCCACAGAACACATTTTTCCATCAATGACGACGCTTGTGACCTAAGTCAGACACCCTAATCGCAGGCACTAAATCAAAAATCCAAAAATCAAAAATCACTAATCATCTCCCCTATACCCTTATTTCCTTATTTCCTTATCTCCTTTTCTCCCTATCCCTCACTGCCCCACTTTCGGCAGCAACCGCACCAATATCACCCCTTCAATATCCTTTATGCCGGCGACTTGTTGTTGCGACACATCGCCATCGACATCGATGAT
>DASVCT010000008.1:0-10757 GCA_036381475.1 Cyclobacteriaceae bacterium | reverse complement strand
TTGTGAACTTTCACCCCGCGCATCCCCATGACTATGATCATCTGAGCCCCGTAGTACTGCTATTGGAAGGGATGTCCCTATACGCTCGGGAAAAAGGATACCGGCTGCTCGACCTGGGAACTTCAGCCGTAGAGGGAAAACCGAACTTTGGACTTCTCAATTTCAAGATGGGGGTGGGCGCAACCGTTACGTCAAAATTTACGTTGGTCAGGCGATGGTAGAGCGGCGTCCCCTTGTGTCCGTGGTGTGCCTGTGCTATAACCAGCGCGACTGGATTGAAGATGCGGTCGACTCCGTGCAGCGCCAGACGTATCCGAACATTGAGCTTATCATTGCCGACGACGCAAGTACCGACGGAAGCCAGGAGGTGATCAAACGCATACACGACCGCAATCCCCGCATCAGGATTATGTTGTCGGACGTCAACCGCGGTAACTGTGCGGCGTTCAATGCAGCGTTTCGTGAGACGCGCGGCTTGTTTGTGGCTGACTTTGCCGCCGACGACCGCATGCACCCTGAACGCATCGAAAAGCAAGTCAATAAGTTTGCAGCGCTCGATGAAGGCTACGGGGTGGTTTTCACCGATGCTGAATACATCGACGGGAATGGCGTTCTGCTTTACCGTCACTATGCCGCACTTCGACGTAAGCGGCTGCTGAAGAATGTTCCCGAGGGCGACGTCTTTCGCGACGTGTTATCGCGATACTTCATCGCCGCCCCGACAATGCTTATGCGACGTTCTGTGTTGGACGCGATCGGAGGATATGATGAAACGTTGGCGTACGAGGACTTCGACTTCTGGGTACGGTCATCGCGCTTTTTTAAATACGCGTACGTTGATGAGCCGCTCAGCCAGATCAGGCGAACCGGCCGGTCGATGTCGGCAGGCTGGTATAAGCAAGGGGACCGGCAGTTGCATTCCACCTACGTCGTTTGTCGCAAGGCCTTATCGCTCTGCCGGGATGAACAGGATCGCGCGGCGCTGGTACGAAGGGTGCGCTATGAATTCCGCCAGTCGGTGCTGAGCGACAATCGTACGGAAGCAAAGCATTTTCTTGCCCTCCTGAAGGAACTGGGCGCGGTATCTCCTGCTGACCGTCTTTTCAGAATCATGAAGAGATCGGGCGTTCCCCTGAACTGGCTTCGGAAAGTTTACCATGCCATCCGCTTTCGAACGCCTTCTTGAGGTCGATGTAAGCGTCCCTGTATCCCAGTATCTCAAAGTCTTCCTTGTAGATCCGGTAAGCGAGGTCCAGCGTCTCGGCGTCATAAAAGCTGCGGAAGTCGTACGGTGATGCCGTCCGGTTTTCCCGATGCATAGCCATACCGTAATCATTCAGGAAGCTTTCAAGTTGGGTATTGCGTCCTGCAGAATCCAGGTTGAAGCGCAGCACGTTTTGTGACTTGACCGAGTTTAGTATTGTGGTTTGTGATACGAAATGCGGACCTCGGTACCTGTCGGGAATTCGGTCCAGAAGCATTACCACATCTTTTAACGTACGACAGTTTCTGAAGATATTGAAAAGGGTGTCGGGATATTGATGCGGCGGGTTGAACACGTCGAGGTAGGCGGACACGAGTCGTTCCAGCGGATTCCTCGTAACAGCAAAGATAGTATAGCCTGAAAAGTCGGGTAGCGTGTGCTGCACCAGGTGATGTGCTACGGAATCGATGCTGGACGTTTTCAGAGGGTAAGTGGCAAATGGCTGGTGAACCAGGGGCAGGAAACTTTTGAGGATGGATGTACTTCCGCATTTGAAAATCCGGATGTACACAAGTTTTTTCTCGTGGGAAACAAAATACTGCGCGTACGACTTTTCAGGGTTCCGGATGAAGGCGATGTTGCCGGCAGCAAGTCGTATAAAGGGGATGGAGAGCAGTTGCGCCTTGATGGCCGTCGGTCGGCGGTTCGTCCGGATGATGTCGGGATCAAAAATCGTTCGTGGTATTTCTTCCAGGATGCGTGCCCGCATGCCCGCGTAGTCTGGGGGAGGGACACGCAGCGATCCCTTGCGGGTCACAAGGAGCGCAAGGCGAAAAATATCCCTGATCGTGTTGGCTACCTTGCCCAAAGCCGGAGTTCGATGGAGATTCGGGTGATATCTTCGTTCAGGTTGACTGCGCCTCCGTGAATGAGGTAAGGTGAAAAAACGAGCACCTCATTTGCGGCGGGATCCGGACGCACGAATTCGTGGTCTATCCGTAGCTGGGTTACCGCGGGTACATTGAACTTTTGTCCGTTGATTCTGGCACCTCCCACCGTACGCTCGACGGCGGATTCTTTCCAGCGATGACTTCCGGGTATGAGAATCAGGGAGGACTGCGCGTTGCTTCCTGCCACGGGTATGTAGAGGTTTATGCAGTCGGAATAATCTTCGAGCCAGACATCGCGGTGGAGCGGATTGTTGTCACTTTGTTTTGGACGTATCACCCGGAAGTGGAATATGCGTTGACTGTCGAACGGATTTCTGGCAATCAGCTTCCTGCCGCACAATGCTGAAATTCGTTCTTCCATAGCGCTGATTCCGCCCGGGAAGAGGTCTGTTGGCAACAACTTCGTTTTTTCAACGGCTTGAAGGTGTGTTGCCTGATTGGGTACGATCGTGTGATACAATTCAGGTTGAAACCCGAATGGGACATTCAACCCCGCCGCGCGCCAGCAACTATGCAACAGGTCGACAGTTTGACGATGAAAGGTATCGTAAATATTGGAAGTGAAAAGCGGCGCGATGGTGTACCCCTGTTCCGACCAGTCGCTGCCCGCTGTCAGGTCCGCGTCGCGGTCAAGCAGGCAGTGATCAGGGCCGATGGTAGTCAGGCCTTCGGTGTCATATCGGATCGTGTGTCCATTTACAGCGTATTGGAGAGTTGCCATGGAGCTCTGTCGAAAGATTGCAGGTCTGATCAAAGATAGTTTTTCTCGTGAATCGGGGAGGGCTGTTTCGCAATCGATGCAAGTGTGTTCCCGGTCTCATTTGTGAATTCGTCGCCGTCTATAAAAAAGCGTCTCATGGCCAGCACAAACGATTTCGGAGATGGGTAATTTTTTCTATATTTTAGAACCACCATGAAACCTCACTTCCATAAGGTGCCAGTCAAGCCAGAGACTTCGTTTAGTCTCAGGCATGACATCAAGCAGGATTTTGGTTCCGTGTGGCATTATCATCCGGAGCTTGAATTGCATTATGTGGTGAAGGGAGAAGGGGTGCGGTTTATTGGCGATAACATTCGCAACTTTTCTGCGGGCGAGATGATCCTGCTCGGAGAAAACCTGCCCCACACCTGGCGTTGCAACAAGGATTATTCACAAGATAATCCGGACGGCAGGGTGGAAGCCCTGGTCATGCATTTTCTGCCGACCTGCTTCGGGCGCGATTTTCTCAGCCTGCCTGAGTCGGTTGCCATCCGCGCGCTATTTGAACGAGCTAAAATGGGTATCATCATTCGCGGCACCACCAAGCTGCGTGTGGTGAACCTGTTGAAGCAGTCGCTAAACTCGTCAGGGCTTGACAGGCTGGTGCTGCTGCTGTCCATTCTTCAGGTGTTGGTTAGTCATGCCTCTGAAACTGAGACCATTACATCGACTTATACCTTCACGAAATCCAATGAGCAGGAAATGGCACGCCTCGACAAGATATGCTCTTACACTTTGTCGAACTACAAAAAGGAAATCAGCTTGAGTGAAATTGCGTCCGAGGCAAATATGAGCAAGACTTCCTTTTGCCGATACTTCAAGCTGATGACCAACAAGACCTACTTCGAATTCCTTACCGAGATCAGGATATCCCACGTTTGCCATGCCCTCGTTGAAAACAAGAAGCCCACGGAAGTCATTTGCTTCGAATGCGGCTTCAACAACATCTCAAATTTTTATCGCCATTTCAAGAAGGTCACCGGGCTCACACCTTACGAATACAAGAGCCGATATCTCACACACCACCTCCCGGCCAATTCGCCAGTCTTTGCCGAACGATAACGCTGCAGCTTTGTCTAATCACAAGGGCACTTTCCGCTGAGGCATCGAGCGCACGTGATCTCGCGTCCTTACCAGGGACTGATAATATTGTATAATAAATTGGTAAGAAGCGGTAATACCGGCCATAGTAAAACGGCGTTCTTTGGCTCATGACGAAAGAAGCAATAGCGCATTGATGAGCATGAAGAAGGTTTATCTCATTTGCAGTGGCGACCTTAGATTATCAGCGGACCGCGCCGGGTGGGAGGCGCAACAGCATTTGGAAACGGGTCTGACAACGGCATTGGAATCCCGGGGATGGACGGTTGTACGCGGCCACGCGTTTGATGAAGTAAAGGGGCACGGCTTTATCGATTCGCAGAAGATGGGCATGGAAGTGTTCCGTAGGTTAGATCCGGGCGTTCCGCTGATCGTGGCCGAAAGTGTCTGGCAGTACAGCCATCATGTGCTTGCCGGACTGACAACGCACCAGGCGCCGATACTCACCGTGGCGAACTGGAGTGGGCGATGGCCGGGACTTGTGGGTATGCTCAATCTCAACGGCTCGCTGACCAAGGCGAACGTTCCGTACAGCACCTTGTGGAGTGAAACATTTAACGATGCGTTTTTTCTGAAGGGACTTGACGAGTGGCTGCAAACAGGAAGGATCACCCACGATCTTAGTCACGTACGCTCCTTCGACGGCGCAGCGATTTCTGTCGCCGACCGCCAGGTGGGAATTGAGTTTGCCAAAGTATTTCGTGGAAGGAAGGCAATCATGGGTGTCTTCGACGAGGGATGCATGGGCATGTTCAATGCGATTGTTCCTGACAATTTGCTTCACGCTACAGGGGTATTCAAAGAGCGGTTAAGTCAATCGGCGTTGTATGCTGAAATGCGCGATACCGACGATGGCGAGGCGGAGGGCGTGCTCCAATGGCTGGTAGACAGGGGTGTTAGGTTTAGTTGGGGAACCGACCCCGCTTCCGAATTGACACGGGGGCAGAGCCGAGAGCAGTGCAAGATGTATATTGCCGCCCTCCGCATCGCCGATCGCTTCGGATGCGATACCATCGGCATTCAGTATCAACAAGGTCTTATGGATCTTGTCGCGGCCAGCGACCTGGCGGAAGGTTTGCTGAACAACAGGGAGCGTCCTCCGGTGTTTTCACGGGACGGACGAGAGCTCTATCGTGGAGACGCCTTGCCGCACTTCAACGAAGTTGATGAATGCGCTGGCCTTGATGCGCTGATTACCTATCGGCTGTGGCGCGATCTGGGCCTTGATCCGGAAAATACATTGCACGATATCCGGTGGGGCGAGTGGTTTCGAAGCGATGATATAGACAACTTTGTATGGGTCTTCCTGATTTCTGGCGCCGTACCGCCGTCTCATTTTATCGGCGGCTATGGAGGCGCAAGTAGCGAACGACAGCCGCCGATGTACTTTCTTCGCGGAGGAGGAACCCTTAAGGGGGTGAGCAAACCCGGATTTATCGTCTGGAGCAGAGTGTTCGTCCAGGAGGATAAGCTTCATTGCGATCTGGGTGTTGGCGAAGTAGTACGTCTCCCCGAGGAAGAAACGGAAAGACGGTGGTCGCTTACCACGCCGCAATGGCCGGTGATGCATGCGGTGCTTCGGGGCGTTTCGCGCGACCAGCTGATGGCACGGCACAAATCGAATCACATTCAGGTCGTCTACGCGGGCGATGAGTTGATGGCACACCGTGCCTGCCGGATAAAGGCCGCCGCTATGAACGAGTTCGGCATCGTAACCAGCTTTTGTGGCGACGTAAGAATGGATGGTTAATTTAACGAGGAATGAGTCTCCCGGTACTGGATATCGTTGTCATTGCGCTGTATCTGATCGGTACGGTTTCGTTCGGGGCCTCATTTTATTTTCGAAGCAGGTCGTCCGGCGACTATACCACGGGAGGCGGGCGAATTCCCGCGTGGGTGCTTGGCATGTCCATCTTCGCCACCTTCGTAAGCAGCATTAGCTTTCTCGCCTTGCCGGGCAAAGCCTATCAGGCCGACTGGAACAGTTTTGTGTTCAGCTTGTCCATACCGTTCGCGTCGTTGGTGGCGGTGAAATTTTTTGTTCCACTATACCGGAGTCTCAACAGCATATCAGCTTACGCTTACCTGGAAACCCGGTTTGGCCCCTGGGCGCGGGTGTACGCATCGTCGTGTTACCTGTTGACCCAGTTCGCGCGTTGTGGATCGATTCTGTTCCTCCTTGCATTACCGCTGAACGCCTTATTGGGATGGGACATTGTCATGATCATCATCAGCACGGGCGTGCTGGTAATGATGTACTCGATGATGGGCGGCATTCAGGCGGTAGTCTGGACGGATGCCATTCAGGGTATTGTCCTGATCGGCGGTGCGCTGACGTGCCTCGTGGTACTCGTGTTCTCACTTCCGGAAGGACCTGCACAGATGATCTCGATCGGCACGGCTGACCATAAGTTCAGTCTCGGGAGCCTGGACTTCAACCTTGCTGAATCGACCTTCTGGGTCATTCTGATCTATGGCTTTTTCATCAATCTCCAAAATTTCGGCATTGATCAAAACTATGTTCAGCGGTACCTGACAGCAAAGACGGCAAAGGATGCTGTGTTTTCCACCTGGTTGGGAGCACTGATGTATATTCCCGTCTCGTTGTTGTTCTTTCTCATCGGGACATCGTTGTATGCGTACTACCAGGTATTTAGCGACCGGCTGCCCGCAGCGCTTCATGCCTCTGACATGGCCGACCGGGTTTTTCCTTACTTTATTGTCGACGGGCTTCCCCCCGGCGTGACCGGGCTTTTGATCGCCTCGATCCTTGCGGCGGGCATGAGTACGGTATCGACCAGCCTTAACAGCGGCGCGACGATCATCTTAACGGATTTCTACAAACGATTTATTCGAAAAGACGCATCGGAAAAAGCGTCGATGATTGTTTTGTATGTCGCATCCGGCGCGATTGGCATTGTAGGCATTGGTGTGGCATTGGCCATGATACAAGTCAAAAGCACCCTGGACGCCTGGTGGGCACTCTCTTCGATTTTCAGTGGTGGCATGCTGGGGCTGTTGTTGCTTGGATACTTCGCCCGAAGCGCCCGTAATATTCATGCAAAGGCGGGTGTCGTGGTCGGAATATTGGTGATCTGCTGGATGAGCCTGTCGCCGACGTATTTTACGGCCGAGGGATGGGTTTCGTTCAGGAGTACACTGCATACAAACCTCGCCATTGTCATAGGGACTAT
This sequence comes from Cyclobacteriaceae bacterium, assembly GCA_036381475.1. Lineage (GTDB taxonomy): Bacteria > Bacteroidota > Bacteroidia > Cytophagales > Cyclobacteriaceae > ZC4RG29. The sequence goes on along the minus strand of DASVCT010000008.1, from coordinate 3,548 downwards.
CGCAATTTTTGTGGTTGGCTTTGTTGGAAGCACACTGGCGGGAAGGAAGCGTGGGGGAGATGCGAAAGCGGTTTGAGGAAAGGGGTTTGTGGCATGGCTGGCGTGCGACGCCGCATCCAACCATCAATTGGCAAATCTTCTCCGAATACTATGACCGTGATCCGGATATTTGGGACCGGGCGTTCGCCTTTTTAAAGAATACGGACCTTATGGACCTGGATGCGGGTATGTACGACATTGAACCGGGGAAACTCATGGTCATGGTACAGGAGTATACTACACGGGAAATTCCGGAAACGCAATATGAGGCCCATCTGAAATTTGCCGACATCCAATACGTTGCGGTGGGCACTGAGCGCATTGGGATCGCGAACCTGAAGGACACGCGCGTAATCAAGCCGTATGATAGCAGGAAGGATATCGTGTTTCTCCACGCGGTTGAGGAACAGGTATATCGCGCTTCTCAGGATATCTTTTTTGTCTTTTTCCCGAACGATGCCCATCGGCCATGTATGAAGGATAAGGTTTGTGCCCGGGTGAAGAAGGTTGTGGCGAAGATCAGGCTGCCATAGGTTGTGCCACCGTGTTGCAAATAGAGCTTATGGCAATTTTGCACATCTTCTTGATAATATAATACAATCTTCGACCGGAGGAGCGTGGTATGTTTGGCCCGATGTGCGATATTTTAGTGCATAAACTACGTTAATCATAGCCGATCCTTCCGCATGAAAAGCAAGAAAAAGGGATTCATCCCTGTTATGCTCACCCCTTACAAAGCCACGGGTGAAATTGACTACGACGGACTATCCCGCATTACCGAGTTCTACATTGAATCAGGATCGGTGGGGTTGTTTGCCAATTGCCTTTCGAGTGAGATGTATGACCTTACGCCGGAGGAACGGCTTTCTACCACGCGGCATGTTGTGCGTGTGGTTAACGGGAATGTGCCAGTGGTTGCGACGGGAAACTTCGGCCACACGCTGGAAGAGCAGGCTGATTTTGTGAACCGAATGGGCGATGCAGGGGTTGCTGCCGTAATCCTGGTTACCGGATTGCTTGCTGCCGAAGACGATCCGGACGACGTATTCCTGGAGAATGCGTTCAGGCTCATGGACCTCACGTCTGGAGTTCCAATCGGGTTCTATGAATGTCCTCTTCCGTATAAACGGATATTGAAGGCCAACCAGCTGAAACTCTTCCTGGAAACCAAACGGGTGATTTATCACAAGGATACCTGCCTCGATATCCAGCTGGTGAGGGAAAAGATCGCGGTTGCGAATGGTTATGACCTTGCCTTATATGATGCCTACCTGGGGCATGCCGTCGCATCGCTGTCGGCGGGATCAGACGGTCTTTCCTGCATCCAGGGAAACTTCTTCCCTGAGATTATCGTCTGGCTTTGCGAGAACTTCGATGACCCTGACCTGGCAGATGAGGTCAGCATCGTCCAGCAATTTCTTATCGACAACATGGACGTAATGCACGCCGTGTATCCACCCGTTGCCAAATACTACCTTCAGAAGCGTGGGATGAAAATATCCACGTATTGCAGAAATACCAGGGACGTCGTAGATGCGACTGTCCGGGAAAACATCGACAAGCTGTTCAAAGATTGTATGAACCTGCGGGAGAAGATCGGTATCCCGACCCTTTCCTTTTAAGTGTGATACAACCCCTGATGTGGGCTTGAGATTGTTCGTTTGTGACGGCTCCCTTTAAGGATGCGAGGGTGGCGGGGGACGATCATGCCTGGGACTAATATTCCAGTGCCAGTTCGAGGCACTTCAATACTTCAACACTTCAATTCTACAATGCGTCAAACCGGTTATTCAAACATGGTAATAAAGTATAATGTTTTGGCAAAAACTGACAATTGACGTCCTGATAGTTAAGGCATATTTGTAGAGAGGCCGGCGAGTTGATACTTGTGTTGAAGAAGTGAAAATGTCGGGTGAAATCAATTGAAATACCAACCCACAAAATATGAATAGGATGATACAAATTGATGGTAGTGGCCTGTTCGGTGTGATTGTTGCACTGCTCATGATGCCCGCGGTGGCCTTTGCGAACCCAGAGTTCGAACGTGCTGCTGACAGGGTTGTATCAGGGAAAGTGACGTCGCAAACTGACGGGCTTGGGATTCCCGGGGTGAACATCATCATTAAGGGAAGTACTCAAGGAACGGTCACTGACGCTGAGGGCAACTACAGCATTTCCGTTCCTGATGGATCTGGGGTAACCCTGGTCTTTTCTGCAATTGGGTACGTGACGCAGGAAAGAACACTCAACGGTGAGTCGGTACTCAACGTACAACTCACAGAGGACGTTCGGGCGCTCGATGAAGTGGTCGTGGTAGGTTACGGAACCGAAAGCAAACGATTCGTCACCGGGTCGGTATCGAGCATCGACATGACGAAAGCAAAGGACTTCGCCAATGTCAATGTCGCCCAGTCGATGCTCAGCGTGCCGGGCGTCCAGTTTACGAACACCGGCAGACCGGGTCAGAGTGGTACACTGCTCATTCGCGGCCAGAGTTCGCTGAGTGCGCTGAATGATCCGCTCATTGTTCTCGACGGGATCATCTTTAACGGTGACCTTCTTGATATCAATCCTGGTGACATCAAGTCGATCGACGTGCTGAAAGATGCCAGTTCCACAAGTATCTACGGATCACGGGCGGCCAACGGCGTTATCCTGATCACTTCCAAACGTGGCGCCACGGAAAAACCCACAATTCGCGTCAATACGTTCTACGGACTGTCGGATGTCGCGAAAGAACTCAAGCTGCTCACTCCTGACCGATATATTCAACGTAGGCTCGACTGGCGTGAGCAATCCGGACTCGAGGCGGACCCCACGAAAATTACCGATTACCTGGCGCTCACTGAGGCGCAGAACTACACTAACGGGATATCACACAACCCCTGGGACGTCATATACCAGCAAGGAAAAATATTCTCAACAGACGTTAGCGTGTCGGGCATGTCGGAGAATTCCAATTACTATCTGTCGGCAGCGGTAACCGACGAGAAAGGCCTTATCTTTAATGACAACCAGAAACGCGTTACCCTACGTTCTAATCTCGAAACTAAGGTAGCGAAATGGATGACGATCGGGATGAACGCTACTTTTTCGCACCGGGATCTGTCGGGAGTTGCGGCAGACCTGCGCGACGCTTACCGCAACAGTCCATTTGGCACGTATTATTATCCGGATGGAGAACCGACACAATTCCCGGTGCCCGAAGAAACCGCTGGAGGTAACCCCATGCGGAATGCGCTGCTGACAACCAACGAGGAAGTCGTCGACAACCTGTTCAGCAACTTTTACGCAATTGTCGAATTACCTTTCATTCCGGGCTTGTCCTACCGGATCAACTATTCGCCGAATTATCGGTGGAACCACGATTATAATTTTTTCCGGCAGGACCAACATGTGACGTTTAACAGCACCAATGCAAGCAAGTACGACCGCAAGGGCTTTCAATGGGTCGTCGAAAACATTGTCAAGTATGAACGCAACATCGGCCAGGATCACTTTTTTGACAT
>DASVCT010000007.1:0-3990 GCA_036381475.1 Cyclobacteriaceae bacterium | reverse complement strand
AAATGGATTGATAAGGCTTCTTTATCGCTACATCTTTATTATGGTCGGTGGAAAATATTCTAAATTGCAGTACTTTTTAAACTGAGTTTAAGCCCCACGAGGCGTGTTCAAAAATTATTTTCTTGTTTCCCTGCGGAGCATACTCAAGAGCCGTGTATACTCCGTCATCACCATCGCCGGACTGGCCGTAGGGATCGCAGCCTTCTTTCTCGTCAGGTTATACGTAGACCACGAACGCAGCTACGATTCGTTCCATGCCAAATCCGACCGCATCTATCGCCTGCAGCAGGATCGCTACAACCAGGGTGAGCTCACAAATCGCTCGGTGATGATCTGCTCTGCCGTGGGAGAGGCAGTGGCCGAGACTTTTGCGGGCGTTGAAACGTATGTCAACATCCTGTATTCACCCGCGGTACTTACCTACGGAGATAAAGCCCTGGAAGAACCTCATTTCTACTTCGCCAGCGAAGAGTTCTTCAACGTATTTTCCATACCGCTGATCCGGGGCGACGCGGCTTCGCTGGGACGACCGGGCACGGTCATGCTTTCGGAGTCGGCCGCCCAAAAATACTTCGGTGCAGAAGACCCCCTGGGGAAGGTGCTCGATATGCGCGGGTTGTTCGACCTGGAGGTTACGGGTATTTTTGAAGACATCCCCGAGAACAGCCACATGGACATCGACGTGCTGGCTTCCCTTAAGACGTATATCGACTACGCCGGTGAACGCGCCATCGACTCGTGGAAGTGGGATGGCTATTACACCTACATCCTGTTGAGACCCGGCACCGATCCGAACATCATCCTCGCGGGCTTGCCGGAGTTGGTCGAGCAGCGTACGGGCGAATGGCTCCGCGAATCGGGACAAAACATGGTCTTCCACCTGCAGCCACTGAGAGATATCCACCTTTTTTCGAATTTCAAGAACGAGATGAAGGCCAACGGCAACCACCAGATGGTGTATTACCTGGGCCTGATCGCATACTTCATTCTTTCCATTGCCTACATTAACTATATCAACGTAGCCACCGTGAAGTCGCTCGAGCGCGCGAAAGAGGTAGGCATACGAAAGGTGCTTGGCGGCTTCCGCTTTCAGCTCGTGGCCCAGTTTCTTTCGGAATCGCTTATCTACAACGTGGCCGCGATGGTGATCGCTTTGATTGCCGCATACCTTTTGCTGCCCGCCTTTGGCGACCTGTGCGGGCGGTCGTTCGATCCGGCGTTGTTACTGTCCGGTAAGTTTCTTTCACTGGTACTCGCGATACTGGTGGCAGGCACCCTGCTTTCCGGCTCTTATCCTTCCATGGTGCTGTCGGGCTTTAAACCCATGCAAGTGCTCAAGGGAAAGTTTACGGGGTCTTCGAATGGTACGATGCTCCGAAAGGGGTTGGTCATCATGCAGTTCGTGACAGCCATCACGCTGATCATCTGTACGTATGTGGTGTATCAGCAGATCCGGTTCTTGCGTACGCAATCCCTGGGCTTTAACCTCGACCAGGTGCTGGTGGTGAAAGCCCCACTGAAAAAGGATTCACTGTACAGCGAAACACTGAAGACGTTCAAGACGGAAGTAGAGCGGCTGGCCAGCGTGTCGAGCATGACATTCATGCGGGAGACGCCCGGCGCAAGAATTGTCGAGTACTCCAACGGCATCAAACGGCTGGGCAGCGGTGACGACCAGGTCAACCAGTTTCAGATTGTGTCCGTCGATGAAGACTTTACGAAAGTGTTCGACCTGGAGCTGACGGCAGGGCGGATGTACACGGAAACCGACCCCGCCGACTACAGCGTTATCGTGATCAACGAACAGGCGGCGGCAGTACTGGGATTCCACAGTCCGCGCGAAGCCATAAACGAAAAGATCGTCTGGTCCGGCGATACCCTCACGATCATCGGCGTCTTGCAGAACTACCACCATGAGACGCTGAAGTATGCGGTGTCGCCCGTGTTCTTTCCGCTGGACCCGTCCTATGGAGCATATATTCCGATACGACTCAACGGCGGCGACTTTCAAAAAACCATCGCCGGCATTGAGGAATTATTCCGCGCCAACTTCCCCGGGAATCCGTTTAGCGCCTACTTCCTCGACGATCACTACAACAACCAGTACAACAGTGACATCCGCTTCGGGAAGGTCGTTGCCGTATTTTCGCTTCTGGCGATCGTCATCACGTGCTTGGGACTGTTTGGCCTTTCCTCATACACCGTTCTGTTGAGAACGAAAGAAATCGGGATCCGGAAGGTGCTTGGCGCGACGAGCGAAAGCATCATCGCCCTGCTGTGCAAGGAATACACCGTTCTCATCATTATCGCCATCATACTCGCCATCCCCCTCGCCTGGTACGCCATGAACGGATGGTTGCAGAATTTTGAAAACCGCATTCACCTGGCGTGGTGGATATTCCTCCTTCCCAACATCCTCATTATCGTCATTGCCTGGCTCACGATCGGTGCGCATACGCTAAAGGCAGCCGCGACGAATCCGGTGGAGACGTTGAGGCATGAGTGAAAAATGTGTTGAAGTGTTGATGTGTTAACGTGTTGAAGTTGTCTGGCTGCCACGAGAGTACGCTGAATAATGACTGTGGCCGGACGCCAGGTGTTGGCTCTTCCACTCTATTCAACTATTCAATCTTCAACCCTTATTCAATTCTTCAACTCTTCAACTCTTTCTCAACGTGAGTCGTACGTGTACGTTTCCCGGTTCAGCGCTCATGGATTCGATGTCGAGGATGAGGCAGCGCACCTGGACGCCGGGAGCCTCGGCGGCTTGTACAGTAATTTCGTCGCCCGGAGCGAGTGCGGCCTGGGCGAATTGATCCTGACCGAGGAGGAGGACCGTAGTAACCACAGCACCCTGGTCAAGGGCATAAACGTGGGACGAACTTACCCACGCGTCGAATATCGTCTCCGACGGAATGTGCATGCCTAGAATTACGTATGGTTCCTTGAGAATGTTCCCTGAATCCGGGGAAAAAATAACGACAATTGCTGGACAAACTCGTCCTTTTTCCAGGTGCGGATGCTAATTTCAACGGCAAAAACAATCAGCTATGACAACGTTGAAAGGAAAGGTCGCCCTGGTGACGGGCGGAAGCAAGGGTATTGGTTATGGGATCGCACAAGCGCTGCTGGAGCAGGGGCTGAGAGTGGCCATTACAGCCCGCTCCCAGGAAGGGGTGGAAGCAGCTCGAAAGAAGCTGTCTGATCACGGCGAGGTGCTCGGTTTTGCCGTCGACGTGCGAAACGCAAAGGCGCAGGCCGACGCTGTTAAGGAAATAGTGGCGCGTTGGGGCAGCCTGGACGTTCTGGTGGCAAACGCCGGCGTGGGACACTTTGCCCCCATCGACAGCCTTACGGAAGAACAGTGGAGCGAAACAATCGATACCAACCTGACGGGCGTGTTTTACAGCATTAAAGCAGCCCTGAATCCGCTAAAGCAATCGAAGGGATATATTATCACCATCGCCAGCCTGGCCGGCGTCAACTTTTTCGAAAACGGCTCGGCCTACAACGCAAGCAAATTCGGACTCGTAGGATTCACGCAGGCGGTCATGCTCGACGTGCGCCGCCTGGGTATTAAGGTCTCGACGATCATGCCCGGATCGGTAGCTACGCATTTCAATGACCACACGCCCAGCGACAAGGATGCGTGGAAAATTCAACCCGAAGACATCGGACAGATTGTCGTGGACCTGCTGCGTATGCACCCGAGGACACTGCCAAGCAAAATTGAAGTGAGACCAAGTATTCCGGTCAAGTGAGAGGGAGTGTTGGCGTCAAACCGGATCTACATCCAGCACCACCTTCGTCTGACGATATTCCTTCTCCTTGAGGATCGTCGAAACGCAATCCTGAATGCGAAGCTTGATATCGTTAAGCCCGGCGTAGCCGCGTGGAATTTTCACGAGGATGGTCATGAGATACTGGTTGCGGATTCGGGCGACAACGGGTTCGGCAGGTCCCATGATCCACACACCGGAAAGGTGTTGC
>DASVCT010000006.1:0-37605 GCA_036381475.1 Cyclobacteriaceae bacterium | reverse complement strand
CGCCGACGATCCTGACGTTGATGGGCATACCGATACCACCACAAATGACCGGGAATGTACTTATCGCGTGACAGCGCACTATGGATCATAGCACTTGCCTTGCTTTCGACGGCGTGCGAGCGCAGGCCGCGGCAACAAGTACAGGCATTTTACAATCTCGACAGCCTGATCAGCATGCAGGTGAAACGCCTTGCTGAACTACAGCCCTCCCTTGAAAAAAAGGCAGTAATCAACGGTGTCTCGGAAAAGGTCGTTCTGCAGGACCTGGACAGCGCCGGGTGGGCACAGGAGTTCGAGATTTTCAGGCAACTCGATCTCAACGAAAAAGCGCGCAACGCCTCACAGTACCGCAGTGAACGCGGTCTTCGCGATGCCACGAGTAACCTGGGCATCATTCAATACACTGCCATGCAGCCGCTGCCCCTGTCGTACGTTCGCGTTTACTATCAGGATACCCCGACAAAGGTGCGACGCATTGTGGGTGAAGTTTTCGACAAGAATCGCCTGTATGCCTCAGGCCGATTGCTCTCCATGGAATTTATCGACCTCAACGGACGACCGGCTGTGGTCAGCTACGAAATCCGTGGCGGACAGAGAATGATCCTGGGTGATTCGATGAAGTTTGTCGTACGGGGTGCTTTGACCTATGATGAATAATTTGCGGAAGAAGGAGAAATGACAGAAACGGATCGCGAGATAAAGACGGGAAGGTTAGGAAAGGAGGGCATCACTCACTTGATGGGCGTCTTCCGATTTGCCTTGCCGTACAAATGGACCTTTGCTATTGGACTGGTTGCGCTGATCCTGTCTAGTATTACGTTGCTCTCGTTCCCGTATTACGCAGGCAGGCTGCTCGATCTGGCAACGGGCAAAGTCGACCCGCATTTTACGTCGCTCAATCAGGTGGCAGGTATCCTGGTGCTCGTGTTGTTTGTCATGGGCATCTTTTCCTTTGTTAGAGTATACACCTTCTCGATCGTCAGCGAGCGTGCGCTCTCGGATTTGCGCGCGTCCCTTTTTGCCAAGATGATCGCGTTGCCGATGCACTTCTTTGATCGTCATCGTGCCGGAGAACTTACGAGCCGGATTGCATCGGACGTGCAGTCGCTGCAAGAGACTTTCACCACGACGTTGGCGGAGCTGCTGCGGCAGATCATAACGCTGTTGGCGGGGATCGGCCTTCTGTTTTACCTGACGCCGCGGCTTACCATGTTCATGCTTGCAACGTTTCCCGTGCTGGTGATCGTTGCCCTGGTATTTGGCAAGTTCATCCGGAAATTGTCGCGGAAGACGCAAGATAAACTCGCGGTATCCAACGCATTGGTCGGAGAGGTCCTTCAGGGGATTGGCGTCGTGAAGGCGTTTACGAACGAGGCGTTGTTTCTGCTCCGTTATCGAAAGACGCTGAAAGAAGTCGTCACCGCCGCTATCCGCTCGGCGCGTTACAGGGGATTGCTCATTTCCTTTATCATATTCGTGTTGTTCGGGGGCATCGTTGCCGTTGCGTGGTATGGTGCCACACTCGTGCAGTCGGGCGACATGTCAGTGGGCGACCTGTTTTCATTTGTACTCTACACCACGTTTGTCGGGGGATCGATTGCAGGTCTTGGTGATATTTACGCGCAACTGCAGCGTGCCGTCGGTGCATCGGGCCGGTTGCTTGAATTGCTTGGTCAGGATGAGGAATTGGGTCGTGACGCGCACAGGAAAGGGACAACGCGTTTTCGGGGAGAAGTTGAATTTGACGCGGTATCGTTTGCATACCCGACCCGTCCCGGCGTGTTGGTTACCAACGGGATGAGTTTCCGAATCCACGCCGGTGAAACAGTGGCACTTGTCGGTCAGAGCGGAGCAGGGAAATCGACGCTGATCAGCCTACTTCTTCGTTTTTACGACCCGACAGAAGGATGTATTCGGGTAGACGGACAACCTGCCGGATCGTATGAACTGTCCTTGTACAGGGAAAACATCGGCATTGTGCCCCAGGAGGTTATGTTGTTTGGAGGCACCATTTACGAGAATATCGCGTTCGGTAAACCGGAGGCCACGCGTGATGAAGTGGCCGCCGCAGCCCGTCAGGCCAACGCGCTTGAGTTTATTGAAGGATTTCCTGACGGGTTTGATACGGTAGTAGGCGACAGGGGCATGGCGCTTTCGGGCGGGCAACGCCAGCGAATTGCTATCGCGCGTGCCATCCTGAAGGACCCGGCCATACTGGTTCTCGATGAAGCGACGAGTTCGCTCGATGCCGAATCTGAGCATTTGATACAACGCGCCCTGGAGCGTTTGATGGAGGGGAGAACTACCATAGTGATCGCGCACCGGCTGAGTACCATTCGGAAAGCGGATCGCATCCTCGTGATCGACGATGGAAAACTCGTGGAGGCGGGATCGCATCACGAATTGGCAACCCGCGACCAGGGCATTTATCAAAATTTGTTGAGACTTCAGTTGCAATAGCATATCTTGAGAAGATGAATACCCTGGCTGCGAACAACCTGCTTAAAACTTATAAGCTGCGTTCAACGCCCAACCGGCAGACGATCCTTCATCTCTTTCTGAGAAAGGATCGCGCACTGTCACATGCCGATATCGAAAGTGAAATTGCCGATTCACTGGACAGAGTCACGGTTTACCGAACACTGAAAACTTTTTTGAACCGGGGACTCATACACAAGGTGCTGGACGATGCCGGCGGACTGAAGTATGCGCTGTGTACCGATGATTGCTCTGTTGCCGAACACCACCATAACCACCTCCACTTTAAGTGCGTGCGTTGCGGCCAGACCAACTGTCTGGACGTGGAGGTACCCGAAATACGGCTGCCTCAAAACTACAGCGTGGAGGAGATCAACGTGCTCGTCCAGGGTGTGTGTTCGACGTGTGGAACCGCACGATAGGCCCAAAGTTTTCTTTTCAGAGATTTGAATAATATTTGTAGTTTTGTGAGTTTGGGAGGCGGTATTTCGACATTTTTTGATTTTTTTGATTCGGCACCACAACTGAGGAATTAGCTCCATTGCAACCCATTCTCAACATAAGTCTGTTCACTTTTTTTAACAGCGAGCGTGAGACCGTCCTTTTTGCCGTCTTCTCTGTCACCATCATCTTGTTCCTTGTCCTGGACCTCGGACTGTTCAACCGCACTGCTCACAAGATCTCGACACGGTCCGCCCTGTACCAATCCATTTTCTGGGTGGTAATCTCAACCCTTTTCGGGTTGCTCGTACACATTTACGATGAAGGCGGAGCCACCGCTGCCGTAGAGTACTTCTCCGCCTATCTCACCGAGAAGGCGCTATCAATCGACAACATCTTTGTGATACTTCTGATCCTGAAATATTTCCAGGTCGGGGAGGAATACTATCATAAGGTACTCTTCTGGGGCATTATCGGAGCCATCGTATTCAGGGGTGTTTTCATTTTCGTGAGCGCCTACCTGATCCACCGGCTCGAATGGATCCTCTACGTGTTCGGCGTATTCCTTATCTATTCCGGCATACGGATCTACTTTGAAGACGGCGACGAGAAGATCGAACCGGAGAAGAATCCGATCATGAGGTTCTGCCGTAAATACTTACCGCTCTCAACGGGCGACCATCAGGGGAAATTCATCATCCGGAAGCACAACCGGCTGATGTTCACGCCGCTCTTTCTGGTGATCGTGCTGATTGAAACTACGGACATCATATTTGCCGTGGACTCCATTCCCGCCGCCTTTGCGATCACACAAAACGAATTCCTTATATATACTTCAAATATTTTTGCGGTGATGGGATTGCGGGCCATGTTTTTCCTCCTGGCCGGGATTATCGACCGGTTTTATCTCCTGCAGAAGGGTCTGTCCATCATCCTGTTCTTCATCGGCGCGAAGATGATGCTCGAGATCGTGAACATTCACGTCAACGTGTACGTGTCCTTTGCCGTGATCATCGCCACCCTTACCCTGGCCATCGTGTTTTCCGTCCTGGTACCGCGCAAGAGCAATACTGTGGATGAATAAAAAGATGCAGATGGAAGATGCAGTCGCAACGGCAGCGACCGTCCGAACGGCAACCGAGTAACATCCAGATGTACCACAGGCTAACATTGCGTCCCTACGGGACGCGATCCCCTTTGATCAATCCTCCTACAAACATTGCGTCCCTACGGGACGCCAGGTGCAGATGCAGATGGAAGATGCAGCCGCAGAGTTGACACCTTTTCGCATCTGCATCTACTAACTGACGCCTTCGGCGAACAAATTCTTGGGGAGAATCTTGAGCAGAATCGGCAACGTCAGAAAACGTTGCGGAAGCGAGACGATCACAAATGTCGGTATGGTTCGCAATACTTTGATGAGTTCGGTACGCATGCGTTCTTTTTCAGAGGATGTCAGCTCGCTGGATCGCGCCTTTTTGATAAGGCTCATCACCTCGCGGCTTGACTCAAGTTCCTTGAGAATTCGTCCCCGGTTCTTTTCGGCGAGAGAAGAAACACGATTGATGAATTGTTCGCTGACATGCTGAAAATCCGTCTTGCTCTGCAGGCGCGCCAGTTGATCCCAGTGTTCCAGTACGAACCCTTCCACGGCAATCATACTGTTTTCCAGGTCTTCGTCCGAGAAGTTCAGATACTTGCAGAACGAACGTAGAAAGGCTAGCTCGGTCTCTTCCATTTTCCGGTCCGCCCACAGCGTGAGCATTGCAATCTCCAGGAAGAATTTTTTCAGTATCCACGAATTCTCGGCTGGCAGGTTCATCTCTTCCACGAGGATACCCTTATCGAAGATTCGCTGTGCTTCCTTTCGTTTATCGGCCGGCAGGTCAGTACCCGAAAGGAACAGGTCGAACAGGCGCTTCTCTTCGAAGGCGACTTCCTTGTTCGCATGGGAAGCTGCTGCAATGACCTTCACAATTGAAAAGCGAAGTTCATCGCGCTCATAACGAAAGAAGTCGGCCACAATGCGGTCGGCATTTGTGTGGATCCACTGACCGAAAATGTATATGTCGAGGAACAGCAGGCTATTGTGAAAAAAGTAAGCCCAGAAATTCCCTTCCAGATCGCTCGTGAGCTCGATGCGCTTTTCAAGGATTTTTTCCGCCAACTCCATCGGCGTCTTGCGACGGCCGAACAACGTCGTGGCGGGCGTTGCCATCTCCGGGAAAATGTTGTTGTAAAAGTTGCCTATGTTTTCAACCGCCTTCATGACGACGTTGGAAACTTCGTCAGGGTTGTTGATCGGTGTGTCGTTAAACACCAGGGAACTGCTTACCAGGCTTTCGGCCAGCAAGATTTTCATCTTGTCTTTCTCATTCCAGTCTTCCATCCCCGGAAACTCCGCGTCGCTCACAGTCTGCCCGTACATCAGGCCGGTCGGTTGGACCACGCGATACAAGGAGTGCTCGGGATGTGAGCCCCTTGTACTGGCAAGATCCTTCAGGAGGTCCTTCCGGAATTCGAGATAATTCTTAAGCCAACCTTTTCCCTGCGGTTTCATCAGCGTTTCGTGTCGTGTCGGAGTATAATGTACTCCCGCTATTTATCCTTTACGTTGAACATCTTTCTCCTGCCACCCCTGCGCTTCTATCTTTCGAGCAGCGGCTTCGACTTTGGTCTTCAGGGATTTCTTGTACTTGTCGAGCCGGCGGGCTACATCCCGGTCACTTGCACCAATGATCTGTGCAGCCAATATTCCGGCGTTGCGGGCACCGTTGAGCGCAACGGTAGCAACGGGAACGCCTGCGGGCATCTGCAGTATCGAAAGGATCGAATCCCAACCATCGATGGAGTTTGAAGACTTTACCGGCACGCCGATCACGGGCAACGTTGTCACAGCCGCGACCATGCCCGGAAGATGCGCTGCACCACCGGCTCCGGCAATAATGGCCTTCAGTCCGCGGCTGCGTGCCTCACTTGCATATTCCATCATCCGCACGGGAGTGCGATGCGCGGACACGATGGTGAGCTCGAATGCGACGCCGAGTTCCGTAAGGATTTCGGCCGCTTCGCTCATCACGGAAAGATCGGATTGGCTTCCCATGATTATACCAACCTGTGGTTTGGACATATCAGGCTATGACTTTAAGTTTCTGCTTTACAAAATTGACCTTTTCAAACAGCCGTGCTTCATCGCTGTCCACAATCGTCACGTGTCCCATCTTTCGGAATGGCTTCGTAAGTCGTTTCCCATACAAGTGAATATGCGCACCCGGCAATGCCATCACTTCTTCAAAGCCCATGTATCGCGCAGGTCCGTTGTATCCAGGTTCTCCAAGGAGATTCACCATCGCGCTAGGACTTACTACGGACGTATCGCCCGCTGGCAGGTTCAGGATTGCCCGAAGAAGTTGTTCATACTGGGATGTCACATTCGCTTCGATGGTGTGATGCCCGCTGTTGTGCGGACGCGGCGCAATTTCGTTAACGAGGACATCCTCCTCCTGCGTGACAAACATTTCTACCGCAAGCAATCCTACAATGTCAAGTTCCCGTGCTACCCGCCTGGCAATGACATCGGCCTTCTCGCGCACGACGGCCGAAAGCCGGGCGGGAGAGAAAAGATACTCTACGAGATTCTGCTCAGCGTGAAAAGCCATTTCCACCGGCGGATAGGACACCATTTCGCCAGCAGGGTTCCGCGCTACAATCACCGAGATTTCGCGGGTAAAGTCAACGAGCTTTTCCAACACACCAGGCGCATCGAAACTCTTGTCCAGGTCATCCCGGCCGCGTAGGATTTGCACGCCGCGTCCATCATAACCTGCGCGTCCCAGCTTGTGTACGGCCGGCAGAAATTCGACGTTTGACATGACATGCTCGCGGTCTTCCGTGAGAATAAAGTCAGCCGTGGGTATCGTCCGGTCCCGGAAGAATTGCTTTTGGGTTCGCTTGTCCTGGATCAGAGCAATGATCTCAGGTTGGGGATACACGGTCTTCCCCGCACGAGCGAGGCTTTTCAGCGCATCCGTATTTACGTTCTCGATTTCTATTGTGATCAGGTCGCAAGTTTCACCGAAGGCCATCACCGAATCGTAGTCCGTAATGGAACCGCAATGAAAATCGCTAAGCCCGGAGCATGGCGCATGCGGATCCGGATCGAGCACGGACAACGTGATGTTGAAGTCGACGGCCGACTGAATGAGCATCCGTCCCAACTGCCCTCCTCCAAGTACACCGATCTTTAAGTTATGTTCGAATGCGTTGCTCAAGGATGAGAATTAGGCCGAAATTTAACCAGCCCCGGCGAAAGTGTCTACGAAAACCAGGACTTTAACCTGGGTTAAGTGGAGGCATGAGCGTAACTGACAGGATGCTGTCGCCCACCTCCAGCCGGTGCACGTTTTCCATTCCTTTGGACACGGTTCCAAAGATCGTGTACCGGCCGTCCAGGCGCGGTGCAGGGGAATGCGTTATGAACCATTGGGTACTCTCCGTGTCCTTGCCTGCAGACGCCAGCCCTACCGAGCCGGTCGCATAGCGAAGCAGGCTGAATTCGGATCGTATGGAATAGTCGGCACTGCCCAGGCCGTCGCCCCTGCTACAACCACCCTGGACCACGAAGTTGGGAACAACCCGGTGGAAAGCCTTCCCGTTGTAGTACCCATCTAACGCCAGCCGTACAAAGTTGGCGACGGAGCCCGGCGCTTGATCCACATGCAGGTCGATAACGACTTCACCTTTTGTCGTATTGACGACGGCCTGTTGATTTCCGGGAATCCGACGGACCAGGTCCCAGTCGATCGGATGGTTGAACGTCCTCTCAACTACAGCGGGATCGCGACCTTCGAAATAGGCGATCGCCTTTTCCAAGGGTACATAGGATTCATAGTCCCGCGGAAGCGAGAACCGCTCACGTGCTTCATACAGAAATGTGAGATCCGTGACCATGCCCCGAAAGCCCCGATTCGAATCTGCCAGCGCATCGCAGAACAATCCTGTCACCGCCAGGTCGTTCAGCGCGATGCCGCGCTTATAAAGGTCGAGAAACATCGGTCGATCCTCAGGGCGCTGGACGAGGTCCCGGTTCAGCGCCACGATAACCTGTGCTGCCGCGTTGCGGATCACAGGAATTTCAGTCGTGAACAGTACGTCGGAAACAAAGTTCAGGGCGTCGCGCCCATTCAGGGCCAGCAAAAGCGCGGCCTTTTGGTAAGGGTTGGAAGCAGTCTTGTACAGCCCGATGATCTCTGCATTAAACTCGGGTTCGTCAGAAAGGTTTGCGGCCTGAAACAACAGGGCCTGTATGCGCCAATGTGCAGCCGCCCGCGCTGCCGCGACGAGTTCGTCGGCATCGTCCACATCCGCCACTTTCGCGATGGTGTTGGCGGCAGCGATGCCCACCTGCACTACAGGGTCCTGGCACGCGCGGAGGAGTGTAGTGCGCGTCTCAGTGAAAGGAAATGATTCCAGGGCGTCTATTGCATTGACCCGCACCCGGTAGTCGCTGTCCTGAAACGCCGCAGTTGCCAGTGCTTCCTTCGACCGTGCTGAGACAATCTTACGGAGTGCCCATGCGCTGGCCATGCGCACTTCGGGATTGGCGTCGTTGCGCAAAGCATCGATTAACGCGTCGAGTACACTATCGATCTTGCTTGTCTTCGAACGCGCAAAAAAAAGCGCAGCGCCCAGTCGGCTCATGCGGTCATTTCCTGGGGTGAGGTATCGGGCGACGATGGGATTGAAGTCCGTAGGTGTTTCACGACGTAGTCCGATGCGATAATACATCCATGGTACTCCCGGTGAATTAAAATCGGTTTCCGGAATTTCGGTGACGTCGGCGGTTTTCCCGATGGCTTCCAGGATGACGGGGAGTGCCGTCGTGTCCTTTTCTTTCTGTAGAGCGCGCAAAAGGAAGCCGGCTGTTTTCGCACCACCGGTTTGCCCAAGAGCGTACGCCGCCGCCGTGCGTACCATAGATTGCCAGTCCTGCAAGAGTAAGGTGCCGAGACGTTCCGCAGCCGCTGTATCCTGTACCGAGGCAAAGGCCATTGCAGCTTCGGCGCGGTGGAGCGCGTTGTCGACAGAGAGGAATTGGTACAGGCTGTCGCTCAGACGGCGGTCCTGGTAGTCGTGAATGCGTACTATGACTTCGTCGCTGAAGGAGTTGGCAGGCGGATTTGGCGGAGCGCAACCGATAATACCACCGAACAGGGTAGTAACCAGCAGCACGGCAATGACGCGCGATAACTCAGAAGTAGTTCGGCGTCGACTTCGCTGCATTCACTACTTCGTCAAATTCAATACCCGCGGACTCGATGGAGTACAGGAGCAGTTTGATCTCTTTCTGGTGCACGCGGCCATCGACTTCGGACATCTTGTATAGCGTTGTAAAGATGCTGAGTTTTTCGTCGCGTGAACATTGGTTGATGAATGCAATGCCCCTGTTATAGAGTTCGCGTTCACGAAGCACTCTGACGTTGTCTTCGAACTCGAAGTACAGGGGGTCTGGGATCATCTCGTGGTCCCGGACTTTTTTCAGGGCGACGAGCTCAGTTTCGTTGATATCGCCGTCGACACCCATCAGCAGGTGTATCAGATAAAGTAATCCGGCGTGGTAGGCATGGTCCATTTATCGAAAGATAATGCAAAGCAATATTTTTTAAAACGATCCCCACCCAACACTGAAAAAAGGCTACGACAGCAGCTGAAAGACCAGCAGCGACGAGATATAAGCCAGGCCCGTCATGTAGCAGAGTTGGAGAAGCGGCCACTTCCAGCCGCCGGTTTCCCGGTATACTACGGCCAGCGTACTCATGCATTGCATAGCAAAAGTGTAAAAAATGAGTAGGGAGAATCCGACCGCGGGTGTGAATCGCGGTCCGCCCGTTTCAGGATTGATTTCGGCCTTCATGCGACTTTGTATGGTAGCGCTGCCCTCGTCGGCTGAACTTCCGATGCTGTAGATCGTGGCCATCGTACCCACGAACACCTCACGTGCCGCAAATGACGTAATGAGCGCAATGCCGATTTTCCAGTCATAGCCCAAAGGCCTGATGATGGGTTCGATGGCTCTGCCGATCACGCCCGCATAGGAATTTTCCAGTTTGTACGCGGCCACCCGGTCTTCCATTTCCCGTTCACTCAGCGAGGCTTTGCCCGTCTCGCTGGCAACATACTCTTCGGCCCGTTGCAGGCGGTCGCCGGGGCCATAACTGGAGAGGACCCACAAAACGATCGATATCGCCAGGATGATCTTGCCTGCTTCGAATACGAAAGACCGGGTCTTTTCTACCATGGTGTACCCAACGTTTTTCCAGCGGGGCCACCGGTAGGTGGGAAGCTCCATGATGAGATAGCTTCGTTCGCGCATTCGTATGATTTTCTTCATTACCCAGGCGGAGAGTATGGCCATGCTGAAGCCAAGCAGATACAGGCACATCAGGGCAATACCCTGCAGGTTCAGGCCAAGAACCCGTTCGTTTGGAACGATCAGCGCGATAAGAATGGTGAATACCGGCAGGCGGGCGGAACAGCTCATCAGGGGCGTCACGAAAATAGTAATCATCCGCTCCTTCCAGTTGTTAATCGTACGGGTGGACATAATGGCCGGAATGGCGCAGGCTACGCCCGAGATAAGGGGCACGATGCTCTTGCCGTTGAGTCCGAACTTCCGCATCACCTTGTCCATCAGGAAGACGACACGCGACATGTATCCGGTCTCTTCCAGTATGGAGATGAGTCCAAACAGTATGGCTATTTGCGGAACGAAGATGACGATACCGCCTATGCCCGGAATGATGCCTTGCGTTACCAGGTTGGAGAGAGGTCCCGATGGAAGGACTTGTTGTAGCGAACTACTGAATGTTGCGAATACCTCGTCGATAAATTCCATCGGTACGGTGGCCCATGCGAATATCGACTGGAAGATCAGTGCAAGTATTAAGAAGAAAATGACGTATCCCCAGACTTTGTGGGTAAGGATCCTGTCAATGGCGCGCGACTGATGTTTCCAGGCATCGTCGGCAGGCTTAAGGGTGATCTCGTTGAGCAGGTTCTGAATGTATCCGAAGCGCTGAATTGTTTCGGCGCCCTGAAATTTTCCGGGGAAGTATCCGTGATTGTTGCGAATGTCAGCAACCCTCTTGCGATCTGCGTTGGGCAGGAACACGAGCGACTCGGGCTGTTCCAGAAACAGGTACGCCTCATAGTCGTTATCCACGCCCAGCGTATCGCGCAACTCTTTTACGGGCGCCATTACTTCCTCGCGAATGGGAAATATCGGCGACTCATGGGCATGTGCCGGCTGCGCCAGCAAAGCCTTGAGCTCGTCAATGCCCGTGCCGCGTCTGGCGTTTACAGGGACGACACTCACACCCAGCCTTGACGAAAGCCGGCCAATGTCGATGCTGATCCCCGCCCGCGCCGCGAGGTCAATCATGTTGAGTACGAGGATGGCGGGCAACCCGAGGTCGATTACCTGGGTCATCAAGAGCAGGCTTCGCTTCAGGTTGGTCGCATCTGCAACGACGACGACCGTGTCAGGGGTGCCGGGCGAATGATGATCGAGAAGAACCTGTGATACAATACGCTCGTCGAGGCTCCTGGGATAAATGCTGTATACCCCCGGGAGGTCGAGGATTTCTGCGGTGCGGCCGTCAGGTAGGGAACTGAAGCCGGTGCGCTTCTCTACCGTGACGCCGGGGAAATTCCCCACCTTTTGGTTAAGACCGGTAAGACAGTTGAATAGAGACGACTTGCCGGAGTTGGGATTGCCGACCAACGCGATCTTCAGCCTTTTCCGGGAGGACATTTGCTCAGCTTATGATAGAAATCGCGGCGGCCTCTTCGAGCCGGATCGAAAGGTCATATCCCAACACACTAACACATATAGGGTCTCCTAACGGCGCTTTGAAGTTGAAACGGATCGTTGAACCGGGCAAACACCCCATTTCCATAAGTTTGACGCCTATATGCTGATCCTCGAAGCCGGAGATCACCCCCACCTCCCCTGGCCTCATCTCCGCCACATTCCTGAAATTGCCCCTCATTCTTATTTAGATTAAATTTAAACAAGGCAAAGATATGTGGTGGCGCCCTGCTTTGCAATGTTTTGGCAAAGCTTTGTGTTCAAACGATATGGCGAAGAAGAAAACGAAACGCGCTGAACCGGAGGATAAGGAAAAGAAACAGAAAGTGCCGGATTTGCCGCCCCGGGATGCGGATGAAGACCGTCCCTTTGATATGGGGGGCCTGCCCGACCGGGACCTGAAAAAGAATCTGGGCGGATGCGGTTGATCAGATGCTTTCCGCTACGAAAACGCGCCTCACCCGTTCGCTCGTGCTGGTGAGGATTTCGTACGGAATTGTCCCGATCCGCTGTGCGACCGTTTCGATGGGCAGCTCCGGCCCGAAAATTATTGCCTCATCCCCTTCCTGAACGGGAATTCCTGTAACATCGACCATAGTCATATCCATGCATACGTTGCCAATTACCGGAGCCAGTTTTCCATGAATCAGCACGGCTCCCCGACCCTCGCTGAACGCACGGCTAAACCCGTCGGCATAACCTATCGCCAGCGTGGCGATTCGTGCTTCATCTTTCGTTTTACCCTGCCGGCTGTAGCCGATGGTCTCTCCCGGCCCGACGCGTCTCACCTGGGAGACAATGGTTTTGAGACGTGCCACAGGCCTGAGGTCCAACCCTGAGCCCGTGGGATCGACACCGTATAGTCCGATTCCCAACCGCACCATATCGTAGTGCAAGGTCCCAAGTCGAAGTATTCCGGGTGAATTGAGGATATGGTATAGCGGTTTGTAGCCCAGGGAACTCGAGATCCGGTCTGCCATCTCTTCAAAGCGCCGGGCCTGGAGCATGGAAAATGAGTCGTGAGCCGGGTCATCGGCGCCTGCAAGGTGGCTGAAGACGGAGCCTACTTCAATATTTCGATGGGCACGGAGCATGTCTGTAAGTTCATCCAGGTCGTGCGGCTCAAAACCGAGACGATGCATGCCGGTATCGAGCTTCAGGTGAATGGTGCACCTTGCCTCAGGTCCCAGATATCTGACGAGGGAACGGAGGATGGCCAGGCTGTAGATCTCGGGTTCGAGCCGGTATTCCGTGATAAGTGCGAAACTGCTTTCCGACGGGTTCATCACCATGATCGGTACTTCGATGTTGTTCTTCCGGAGTTCCACACCCTCATCAGCATAAGCCACACCCATGTAGTCGACACGGTGATATTGCAGTACGTTTGCGATTTCGATACTCCCGCTTCCGTAGGCGAACGCTTTCACCATGACCATGATGCGGGTACCGTCAGTTAGCCGCGAGCGAAAGAAGTTCAGGTTGTGTACGAGGGCCCCGAGGTCGATTTCCATTACGGTGCCATGCACCTTGCGTTGAAGTCGGTTTACGATCTGCTCGAACCGGAACGAGCGTGCGCCCTTAATAAGGATGACTTCATCGGAGTAGTCGGAGGGATTGAACGACGTGAGGAAACTTTGGGTGTCAGGAAAGAAGGTGGCATTCGCCCCGAAAAGATGCCTGTTGCTACCCATAGCCGGTCCGATAGCTACGAAAGAGTCAATGGCGCTGTCCCGGATGAGCTCTGCAACCTGTGCGGAAAGGGCTTCATCCGAAAGACCGGATTGCTGGATGTCGGACAGGATCAGGCGCTTCTTCGTCTTTTGTTTTTGGTTGAGCAGGAAGTCGAGGCTGATGCGCAATCCCATCAGATCGTTGTTGTAGGAGTCGTCTATGATCTCACAATTGTTGATGCCTTCTTTGAGCTCCAGTCGCATGGGTATCGAACGCAAGCCCAACAGACGTTCACGGATCACTGAAGGGTCATATTTCAGGTACACGAGCAGCGTCAGGCAGTGGAGCGCATTTTCAACGGATGCCCGATCAGAAAAAGGGAGTGTTACCGTAAAGCCGCTGCCGGCGGTAGTGATGCGAAAATCGTTGCCTTGAACAGGCTCTACGCGGATGTCTGCATCCTGTCTGAAAGCCCAGGAAAAGCCCCGGATGCCAGCATTTCGTATCGCATCACGGACCTCGTCGTGGTCGGCACAATAAATAGTGGCTTCACAATGGGTGAACAGCAGGGCTTTTTCGCGGGCCTTGGCTTCGCGACTATGAAAGCCGGCGTCGTGTGCGGGCCCGATGTTGGTGAAGATCCCCAGCGTTGGCTGGATGATGCGTTCGAGCCGCGCCATTTCTCCCGTCTGGGAGATACCCGCCTCGAAAAGACAAAGTTTGTCGTTCGGCTGAATGCGCCAGACCGAAAGCGGTACACCCACCTGGGAATTATAGCTGCCTGGATTCTTGGTGATGGCGTAGTCGCGTGCCAGCAGCTGATACAACCACTCCTTGATCACTGTCTTGCCGTTGCTTCCGGTGATTCCGACAACTGTTCCCGAAAAGGTTTCCCTGTGGGCCTGCGCCAGGGCCTGGAGGGCTTCCAGGGGCCGGGCGACGCGGAGGACGTTAGCGTCTGGAATACGGGCAAAATCGACCTCAGCGCCAACGACAAACTGCCGGATGCCCGCGTCGTATAGCTCAGGAATGAAGCGGTGACCATCGTACCGCTCACCCTGAATGGCAAAAAACACGGACCCTGACGTGAGGATGAGCTTCCTGCTGTCAACCAGGAGGTGATCAACAGGCATGTCTTTGGTCAGTCGGAGTATTTCGCCCCCGGTAATTTTCTGAACCTGCGAAAAGAGCATAGGGAATCCCGCTTGAAGCCGAATATTATGCAATTACCTGCGTACCGGGGCATGAACGAGAATTTGTTTCCGCAACGGATTGCAGTTTGAGAATAAAATTAGCAATTTGTTTTTGCAGCAGGCTCGTGGTGCACCCCTCTCCAAATTTAATGCAGGTAAACCGCTGGCAGGCCGAAGGGTTTACCAGAAATGGTGAGTTTTCTGAAACATTTGTCGGAATGCAAACGTTTCCAAAAGTTGGATGATGCCTAAACCGCTCTATTGCCTTTGCCTGATTGGGCTGCTATTGTGCCTGTCCGACGACCTGTGGGCTCAGGAAACCTACCCGCTGGAAGGTACCGGGCGCGAAATATATGACTCCCCACCTCCGGTTGACGGTGAAACCGGTTCGCATTTGAGGACAAACGAATCTGCGGAGCTGGCTGATGCGGACACGTCCGCCGCGGATACCCGGGTTCGCGCAGCTATGGCACCGACTCAATCCGAAACAAAGGAAAGCGGCGAACAATCTTCCGAAGAATCCGTCCTGGGCTTCAACTTTATCTATTACATCATCCAGAAGTTCAAAATGTCCGACATCGTCGACAAATAATCTTTTTTGTTTGGCATTTTTTAGATGCAACGCGGTTGCAGTTGTGTATTGGGCGTTCTAGTATTGCAGGGACGATCGAAACGATGCGGCGAATTCTAGCGGCGGTACTCTTTTTCTTACCCGGAATCCTTTTTGGCCAGCACGCCATCTTCGGTAAGATTACGGACGCACGCGATTCTACTCCCCTTATCGGCGCCACGGCGGTAATTACGGATCTCAGGCGGGGCGCAGTGGCGGATCTGAACGGAATGTACCTGCTCGACAACCTGCCGTCAGGACAGTTTCTCGTCGAATTCCAATATGCTGGCTATGAGTCGCGCGTGGAACTGATACGCGTGGACGGCAGAACGGAGTATAACGTAGCGTTGACGCCAGCGGTCACAGAATTAAACGAAGTCGTCGTCACCGGCACAAGCCATAGCACGGAATTGAAACGAAGTCCCATTCCCGTGACGACAATCAGTGCGGAATCGCTCGTCGAACGCAGCGGATCAAATCTCATCGACAAGATTGCGAGTCAACCGGGCATCGGACAGATCACGACCGGCGCAGGGATATCAAAGCCGGTGGTTCGTGGACTCGGGTTCAACCGCGTCATCGTACTATACGACGGCATCCGTCAGGAGGGTCAGCAATGGGGTGACGAGCACGGAATGGAAATCGACGAGTTCTCCGTCAATCGTGTTGAGATCATAAAGGGCGCGGGAAGCCTGATGTATGGGAGCGACGGATTGGGTGGGATCATCAGCTTTCTGGCGCCACATCCTGTCCCCGATGGATCGCTCCAGGGTCAGTGGATCAGTAATTACCAATCGAATAACGGCCTTTTCGCCAATAGCCTATCCGTGGGCGGGAACAAGAACGGGTTGTACTGGATGGCCCACGCTACACGCAAAGATGCGAAAGCTTACCGCAATCGCTACGACGGGCGTGTGTTCAACTCCGGATTTAATGAATTCGACCTTGGCGGCACACTGGGCATGAGCGGCAACTGGGGTTATACACAACTTCACGTCACTTCTTTCAATCAGAACCTGGGTCTGCCTGAAGGAGAACGCGACGCCGAGGGTAACTTCTTACGACAGGCGGCTGAGGGACCACAGGTAATTGAGCGGACCGTCACGCCTGACGAGCTGCGCACGTATTCTCTGTTCATTCCAAATCAATCCGTACATCACCTGCGGGTCAGCAGCAACACGAACTACTACCGTGGCGATTCGCGGATACAGCTCGACCTCGGTTATCAATACAATCTCAGACAGGAGTTCGGGAATGTACTGGACGAAGACGAAGAGGAGCTTCGCTTCGATCTCCATACGGCGACCTGGAATCTCATCTATCATCTTCCCCAGCGGAACGACCTCCGGATCTCTGTAGGTACCGGCGGCGCATTCCAGAAGAGCATTAGTGGAGGTGAGGAGTACCTGATTCCAGATCACCGAACACTCGACTGGGGTGTATTTGCCTTCGCAAAATGGCATCACAAAACGCTGGATCTAGCGGGGGGACTGCGATTCGATCGCAGGAGTATCCGCATCGATCCTTTGTATCTTGACGGTCAGGGCACGCCGTCGGATAACCCGGGCGACTATCAAAAGTTTTCCGGCGGGTCCCCGGATTTCGCCAACTACTCGGCAAGCCTGGGTATAACGGAGGCGCTGAGCGACGGACTCACACTGAAAATGAACGTCTCAAAGGGGTTCAGGGCGCCCTCAGTGACAGAATTGAGTGCGAACGGTCGACATGAGGGTTCATTGCAATACGAATACGGAAATCCTGAACTCAAGGGAGAGAAGTCGTTTCAGATGGATCTCGGATTGAATCTTCAGAGTGAGCACATTACAGTCGAAGCGGCGCTTTTTCGAAACTTCATCTCCGATTACATCTACCTGCGGAAACTCCTGGGACGCAACGGTGCCGACAGCATACCTGATCCGGACGATCCCGTTCCGGCGTATGGGTACACGCAGGGCGATGCCCGCCTCGCAGGGGCAGAATTAACAGTTGACATTCACCCACACCCGTTCGACTGGCTGCACTTTGAAAACACGTTTGCCACCGTTCACGCGCTGAACGTCAGCGAACGTGCCTTCGACAGCACGCGCTACCTTCCGTTTATTCCCGCGCCTGCCTACCGCGGTCAGCTGCGGGCTAACCTCAACCTGTCCGGACACAGTTTCTTCAACTCCTTTATCCAACTGGAGTTCCGGCACACCTGGGAGCAGAATCGCGTGCTGCTTGAAAACGGGACGGAGACACCGACACCTTCCTATTCGATCTGGAATGCGTCGGCGGGAACGTCCATCCGGAGACGAAATTCAAAGGATGCGCTGATGTCGATCTATCTTTCGCTGAACAATATTTTTGACGTCGCCTATCAAGATCATCTCAGTCGACTCAAGTACGCCCCCGAAAATCCGGTCACCGGCCGTCGGGGGATTTTTAATATGGGAAGGAATTTTGGTGTGAAGGTGGTAGTACCGCTGGCGATCAGTAGGCAGTAGTTCGTCGAAGACGCGGTTCACGACGCGCCGGACCCCTTGACCTCTAAAAACTTCTTCACGTCTTCCAGCTTCAACACCCCTTCATAATATGCCTTGCCAAATATCACGGCAAAAACACCCATGTCATTTAGTCGTTTGATGTCGTCGATGCCGCGGATGCCTCCGCTGGCGAGGACGCAGATTTCGGGGAAGCGGGCAATAAGCGCTTCATAGAAATCAAATGCCGGACCTTGCAACACGCCATCCCGGGAAACGTCGGTTGATTTGACATACTTCAATCCCCGCGAGTAGAAATATTCGAGATGGTCGAAGAGCGTAATCTGAGCCTTGCGCCGCCACCCCCTGTAAAGCAACTCCTTCGTGTCAACGTTGGTGACATCGGCGCCCAGTGTGACTTTCTCCCGCCCATAGGAGACTATCCAGGATGCGAACAACTCGGGGTCCAGCACGGCTACGCTGGACGCCGTTACGTAGGCTGCACCCGCTTCAAACGCTTTGCTGATGTCGCCATCGGTCATGATCCCGCCGGTGAAGTCGACCTTTAGGTTCGTGTAGCCACTGATCGCTTCGATGACGTGGTAGTTTACCGGTGAGCCGGTTTCGGCCCCGTCGAGGTCGACGAGGTGAACCACATCGATGCCGTGATCTTCAAACCGCTTTGCTAGGTCGAGCACGTTTTCATCATACGCCTTTTCACTGGTTGGGTCGCCTTTGCGCATCTTGACTACCCTTCCCCTGCGGATGGCTATGGACGGAATAACCTGGATCATGTCGCTAAATTACGAGCGTAACGCAAAGTTTCTCAATAATTGATGCAGCCCGCCGAAAATATTCCCCGCCGAAACGATCCGGTAAGATCATTGCTGTGGAAATGGCTAAATTGGGCTAAACCCCATCCTGCGTATGAATACACGAATTCTGTTGGGATTGCTTTTTTGCCTTGTCGTTGTCGCGGACACCTTTTCGCAGGCGGCACGTCGTAGTCTTCCTTCCAGCGTCAATCACCCGGCCATCAACAATTTCGCGCCCTATATGAGCCTTGACGGTGATGCGCTTGTATTTATTTGTGATAACGCCGACGACTATGCGCTCACTCCTTTCTTCAGCTACCGCACGCCACGCAGTGACTGGCAGGCACCGAAGGAGATTCCCCGGACTATCCATTCCGGCCTGGATTACCTGTGGGGCTATACTCTCAGCCCGGACGGCAAAACCCTATATTTCTCCACTACGAAAGCACCTGGAGTGGGCGGCTACGACCTTTGGATGAGTGAACGCACGGGTTTATCGTGGTCGACACCGAAGAATTTGACGGCGCCCCTGAATTCTCGTGCTCACGAAGCATGCGCGACATTTACGCCGGATCAGAAGACGGTGTACTTTATGCGTTGTGAGTCGATGTCTCAGCGAAAGGCATCTGGATGCATGATCATGATGGCGCAAAAGCAGGCGAACGGAAGATGGGGTGAGCCCGTTGCGCTACCCGCTTCCATAAATACCGGGAATGCTCAGGCACCCCGGATACTGGCCGACGGGGAGACGCTTATCTTCAGTTCAGACCGTCCAGGTGGGAAGGGTGGCATGGATCTTTATCTCACGCGGTTTCGCAATGGATCGTGGACCAACCCCGTGCCGATGACCTTTGCGAATACACCCGACGATGATCAGTTCGTCAGCGTCAATGCCTCGGGGCGTTACCTGTTGCGCGACGCTCCCGGCCCGCGGCGTCGGGAGATGGCGGAATTCCTCATCCCGGATCACTTGCGCCCCAAAGGCCTCATGCGCGTAGAGGGTACGATAGAAGGCGGAGGATCTCCATACATTTCAGTAGTTGACCTTGCCAACGGCAAGCGGATCTTTAGCGGCAGGCCGGATGGACAGGGCTTCTTTAAGCTTTATCTCATGGAGGGTTCATCGTACGAACTTTCCATTGATCCTGAGCACGACAGGCTGATGTACTACTCACGACGATTTGATCTTACCGGTGATAGCCTGGAACAGGTCGTTCGCATCGCCCCTCGCATTGTACCCCCGGAACCGGGTGATGAAATTCCGATGGACCTCGTGGAATTTAATGGGAACGCGACCGACATCACGCCGACATCGGCAACAGAGTTGAAGCGCGTGGCGCGCCTGATCCGGGGCAACCCCGAAAAGGAGTTCGCTGTCAAGGTTGTCATGACTGGGTACCAGGAGGATAGTATCCGTTCGAGTCCTGAACTCACTGAAGTACGGTATGATTCAGTTTGGACTACCGTTGAGGTCATAAATTCCGACTCCCTGGAGGCCGATTCTGTAGTCCAGGTACGGGATACCCTTATGGTGCGACCGCGGTTTCACAACGACCGCACTCACCAGCAGGCGGAGGCAGTTGCTGCCTATCTGGAGCGTCAGGGTGTGCCGAGTGGCCGTCTGGATATTGAAGCGCTGGCCTTACCCGGAGAAGAAAAGAACACCCGCATATTTTTGGCGGTAAAGCAGTAACGGGTCACCGTTTGAGCGAAAAGGGCACTGCGACAAGCGTCTTATCCCACATCAGCACCATTTCCACATCGTCTCCAACCGATTCGAAAGTGACGGTGAATTGTTCGATGACGCGATCCTGGGTCATTGCCGGTACGTCGACCGAGAGAACGTCCCGCGCCGGATCGCGATTGGGTTCACCCTTGGAGTTGATACCCCACTGGCCGTGTTCGGAATTGAAAATGACGGTCCAGGTGTCCGGTCGCGGAATGGTCCAAAGCGTATAGGTTCCGCGTTTAAGCGTTTTCCCCTCGATTATGAGATCCCGGTCGGTTTCAAAGGTGGTGGCTTCGTTGGCGCCGGTGCGCCACACCTGGTTGTAGGGCACGAGCCCCCCGAATATTACCCTATCGTGTTTGTAAGGCCGGTTGTAAAAGAGGGTAACCGTTAGCTCGCCCCCCTTGTGGAAGACGATGTAGTCCTCGGGGCTGTGCGATTTCTTCTCTTTGAGTATAAGGTACTGAGAAACGGCAATAATCAGCAGAATCAGGGCTGTGCCGATGCCGGCAATTATGATGACGCGTCTCATGCGGATTTTTGTGGGTTCGGAGGGTCGTTCCGAGGTTCTAACATAAAAGGTTTTTGCCTATTCTCTCCAAAAAATTCCGCGCGAATCCATAAGTTTGTGCAAAATACGGTACGCTATGGATTGGATATTGGATTGGATGCCCTTCTTCGTTGTGATCACGTTGTTCCTTTTGGCTATCGTCGCACCGTGGGTTGTCCCCAACAAGAAGATCAGCGATAACAAGCATGATCGCGAATATTAACCCGTTCAGGGATTAATGAATGCCTGCGTCTTCTGCGGTTCCAGCCTGGGAGACAATCCGGTTTTTCAAGATACAGCCGAGTCGCTCGGCGCGAGTTTCGCTCGAGCAGGGATTACGCTAGTCTACGGCGGTGGCAATGTAGGCTTGATGGGTGTACTCGCCAACGCCGTGATGCGTGGTGGCGGGGAAGTAATCGGTATTATACCCGAGTTCCTGATGAACCGGGAAGTTGGACACCGCGGCCTCACCCATCTTGAGGTAGTCCGATCCATGCACGACCGAAAGCGCCGCATGGCCGAACTCGCCGACGTCTTCGTAGCGTTGCCAGGCGGCTGGGGAACCCTGGAGGAATTGGCGGAAATTCTCACGTGGAATCAATTGGGATTGATTGCCCGGCCCGTATACCTGCTGAACTGTGATGGATTTTACGATGCCCTCGTTGAACAAATGTCCAGAATGGTTTCGCACGGGTTTTTGTCGCGTGAAAGTTTTGACTTCATCGAGATCGTGGATAGCCCTTCTGAACTGATCCGGCAGTTGCGGTGATAAACTGAGCGACCGGTTGCCGAGAAATCTCTAAATTGACGGGACGACGTCATATGTTGAAAAGGCTCATCATCTTATTCGCAGCGTTCCTTTTTTTCTGCAAGCTTTCTCTCGCGCAAAGACCACTAGGTTTCGTGCTGGAAGACGGCAGGCGAAAAGTTCAGATTCCGTTCGAACTGCGGAATAACCTGATCATCGTCCCCGTCGTGCTCAACGGAATGCTTCCTCTGAAATTCGTAATCGACACGGGCGTACAAACGGGAATCCTCACACAAAAGGCCTTTAGCGATATACTCAACCTCCCATATTCAAAAAAATATATCATCGCCGGCCCGGGTGGTGAGGGAGTCGTCGAAGCCTATATCACCAACAACGTCTCCCTGGATCTGCCCGGCATTCACGGAACCGGACATGCGCTCCTCGTTTTGAATGAGGACTACCTGGAGCTGCGAAATTATCTGGGAACCGATGTACATGGTATCCTCGGATATGAGCTGTTCAGTCGGTTCATCGTCGAGATCAACTATGAAAAAAAGGTCCTTGTTGTTTCGTCACCAGTTAACTTCAAGGCCAAACGGCGTTACAAGCGGGTTCCGATAACCGTAGAAGACACGAAACCCTATATTACTACCGACGTGGAGCTTTCCAACGGAGAGGTAATCCGCGCTAAACTAATGATGGATTCAGGTGCGAGTCATGGCCTGCTGCTGGAACCGCAGTCGGACCCCCGGATTACGGTGCCGGAGAAATCCGTAAGCAGTCAGATTGGCCGTGGAATTGGAGGAGCGATTATGGGAAGGGTGGGGCGCGTGCACTCCCTGATGATGGGTGACTACCTGGTGAAGGAACTGATAGCCAGTTTTCCGGATCCGAACAGTTACATGGATAGTCTCAAAATCGGGAAGACCGCGCGCAACGGAACCATCGGTGGAGAGATCCTAAGTCGTTTCAACATCGCGTTCGATTTTTCCCGGGAGCAAATCTTTCTGAAGAAGAATTCATCGTTTAAGAAAAAGTTCTATTACAACCTGAGCGGACTCATCGTCAAGGCTATCGGGTCTAACCTGAATACGTTCCAAATCGTAGAGGTTCGCGATCTTTCTACGGCCGAGAAAGCGGATATCCGCGAGGGCGACCTCATCCTCTCCATTAACGGAATCGCTGCCAACACCATGGACCTGAACCAACTGCTGGGAATGCTCAGCACCAAGCCCGGCAAAAAGATCAACCTCCAGATCAACCGTGAAGGTCAGATTCTGCGAAAAACATTCCGGCTGGAAGATGCTATTTGATCAGGCTCCGGCTAGCTGCCGCTTACGCATATTGTACGCTTTGTAAAGAAACAATTGCGTGCGACGCGACTTGATAGAGTTCTTAACGGTATTAAGAATGGACTCGGTGGAAATGTTTTGCTTCAACACGTAATCGAGAACAGTGGACGAACCGTGACTTTCTTCATAGTTCGAATTCTTAAGAACAGTCACAGGTATGTTCTTCGTCTTCTTGTTAGCCCCTAAAGCCTGTAATGCCTCCGTTAATTCAGAACGACCGATGTTGTCGTCGATCAGAATGTAATTTGGTCTGAAGTTCGCAAGCCTTTCCTGGAGACTTTTGACGTCAAAAGCAATTTCCGTAACAATCTTGTTACCGGGAATCATTTGCACTTTGTTCATGATCGAGCTCAACTCGATCGGGTTGTTGCCTACAAGCAACAAGTGGAGCGGTTCAACAGCCCGTACGGGAATTTGGGTAGTGGTTTCCATAAGCCAACTAATTAAAGCCAATCAAAAGCCATCCATGTAAGAACAGCGTAATAAATAAACGCAAATTTTACCAAATTGTTTCTGGCCTGAGTCGACGACTGACATACTTTTAAAGCCATTCGTCGAGCCGGGCGACTACCCACTGCAATTATAAGGCCATAGAACGGTGAAAAACGCAGTAATCATTGGCGGCGGCCTTGCCGGACTCGTGGCGGCCATTCAAATGGTCCGCCGTGCGGTTCCGTGTATTGTCATTGAGAAAAATCATTACCCTGCGCATAAAGTTTGCGGAGAATATGTCTCAAACGAAGCACTCCCTTTTCTCAAATCGGTCAATTTGCTCCCCAGCCATTTTGACCGGTTTCCCAAAATTGAAAAGCTTCTCATTTCGGCCACTGGCGGAAGAGCAACACATCTATCCCTTGATCTGGGTGGTTTTGGGATTAGTCGTTACTGCTTCGACAGTCATTTGTATTCCGTAGCATGTTCGGAAGGCGTCGAATTTATTCTCAACACGGTCGCTCACGATGTTGTCTATGAGGACGACCGGTTTACCGTCTATTGTGAAGGGCGAACGGTACAGGCAGATGTCGTAATAGGCGCGTTCGGAAAGCGTTCCCGTATGGACGCGAGCCTCCATCGCTCATTCATGGACAAGCCGTCTCCATGGGTTGCGGTGAAATATCATGTAGAAACCGAGTTCCCCGATGACACCATTGCGCTTCACAATTTTCAGGGAGGCTACTGCGGAGTCGTGCGTGTTGAAGACGGGTTCACTAACCTGTGCTACCTCGTGAAACGCAGTCGCCTCAAGACGTCGGGTGGTGTGACTGCAATGGAGGCCGCGATTGGCCGCGAGAATCCCTGGCTTGAAGCGCTGTTTTCCAAGAGCAAACGACGGTTTGCACGCCCCCTGGTCATCAATGAAATTTCATTCGAAACCAAGTCGCCCGTCGAGCATCACATTCTCATGGCGGGTGACGCCGCCGGCATGATAGCGCCCTTGTGTGGCAACGGTATGGCCATGGCAATACACAGTGGCAAGATGGTGGCCGAGGTGGCCATTCGCTTTTGCGGGGGTGAACTGACGCGCGCAGAAATGGAGACAGCGTACGCCGCGCAGTGGCGAAGGGAATTTGCCGGAAGGCTCCGCGCAGGCCGTTCCCTGCAACAGCTTTTTGGCGGCGGAACGGTTTCCAATCTCACCGTCGCAATGGCCGGGATTCGTCCCCTAGCCCGTTGGTTAATTAAACAATCGCACGGCCAGCCTTTCTAAGCGTTCAGCCCATCGATTATGTTTTGGATGTCGATAAACAGGAAAAGAAAGAAGACGTTCAGGCAGGTTGCTGACACAAAATTCAGGCGCATGGTGTGATCGTAATCGGCAGCCAATGCATCGTGGCGTACCTGCAGGTACCACAGGACAAAGTATATGACCATGGGAAACATGGCAATGGCGAAAATAACGCTGTACTCGGCGCTGAAAAAAATCCCAAAAAAGCTCGCGAATCCCGCGAACACTACGACGAAGATCGCTCCCGACAAGTGAAACGTGCCCGGTATGCCTACCAACCGGCTTATCGTCATGTCGCCACGGCGTCCGTCTTCGCCATGCTGATAAACCTGCGTCATCGGATAACTTCCCAGCAGCATACACGACGTGAGAACGCCAGCGTATGCGGTTATTGCAGTCAGCGCAGTATCGAGCGGAACGTCATTGATGCCGACATAACACATGATAAAAGTGAAAAACCCCTGAAAAAAGCCGGCTGCCAGCCACCCCACGACCGGATATTTTTTCAGGCGTACCGAGGGATGGCTGTAGGCTTTGGAAACGAGCCCGTAAATCAGCAGCATAGTGGCAAAAAGGCCATTGACAAACATCAGGCCCAGCGCGATGGCTACTGCGTCGAGGGCGAGCGACACCCCATACAACTCGCTCTTCACTTTGGGGGGATTGCGAAGGCCGCCGATGCTTTCTTCATCCCGGTCAAAATAGCTGTTGTACCCATTGCTTGCAGGGTAAAGGAAAAAGTGAACGATCACGAAAACCCAAAGGGTCCGTCCGACGGTTGCGTTGGGTGAAAGGGCCAGGCTAAAAAGGAAAACCGGCAGCAGGAAAAACGAAAAGGGGATACGCAGGTGAAGCCACGTAGACCGGGAAAACATAATACGCCTTTTACAACAAGGTAAGCACAAATTGGTTTATAATTAAGAATGGCTTTCATAACTGCCCTTGGCGTAGCAAATCCTCCCCACCGGGTTCCGCAAATGCAGATCGCTGACTTTATGGCCAGGGCTATGCAACTCGATCGGGTACGGGAACGCAAACTCCGGGCGGTGTTCAGGTCGAGTGGAATCGACTATCGCTATTCGGTCGTTGGAGATTACGCGCGCGCCGATGGCTTTTCGTTTTTCCCAAACTCAGACGACATGGAGCCGTTTCCATCTACTTCGCGACGGATGGAAGAGTTTCGCAACCATGCGGCAGCGCTTAGTGTACAGGCGGTGAATGATGCCCTCGGTGACTGGTACAAGGGAAATGATTTCT
This sequence comes from Cyclobacteriaceae bacterium, assembly GCA_036381475.1. Classification (GTDB taxonomy): domain Bacteria; phylum Bacteroidota; class Bacteroidia; order Cytophagales; family Cyclobacteriaceae; genus ZC4RG29. The sequence goes on along the minus strand of DASVCT010000006.1, from coordinate 11,704 downwards.
CCCATCTCATCACCGTATGCTGTACGGGAATGTATGCACCCGGCCTTGATCTCGACATTATGGAGCGCTGCGGCCTGCCCGGGACTGTGCATCGCCTGTCATTGAATTTCATGGGCTGCTATGCCGCAGTCAACGCCCTGCGAACGGCTGATGCGCTTTGCCGGGCAACCCCCGACGCCAGGGTGCTCGTAGTCTGTATCGAACTGTGCAGCCTGCACTTTCAAAAGAACTACAGCGAGGATAATTTGCTGGCCAACGCCCTGTTCTCCGACGGGGCTGCCGCTGTTGTGGTTGAGGGGAGACCTTCTCCGGCTGGAGGACTCCGGCTGGAACAATTTCATGGTATCGTCCTGGACGAAGGTCGTAGGGACATGGCGTGGGACGTGGGTGATCATGGTTTTGTAATGAGGCTGTCGTCATACATTCCTGAACTGGTTCGTGATGGCGTGCGTCAATTGGGTGATCGGGTCTTGAAAGATGCGGGTCTGCGCGTCGAAGACGTCGCCTATTTTGCAATACATCCCGGCGGCAAACGGATTCTCGACGCCGTCGAGGAGCAGCTGGAACTTCCTGACGGAAGCACGCGCTTTGCACGTGACGTGTTGCGCGACTGCGGCAACATGTCGTCGCCGTCTGTGCTGTTTGTGTTGAAACGCATTTGGAACGCACTGGTTCCTGCCGATGAGGGCAAACCGATTCTTGGTCTTGCCTTCGGACCCGGCCTCACGCTCGAAAGTATGGTACTCCGTATCGAACACGTTTTATGATGTCGCAATTTGCTGCGCGATCGGATCAGCAGGAAATGATGGATGACCTGACCTGCTCGGGTCAGGAAGTCAGGCAAACCCTTCACGAACTTGAAGTGATTAACGCGTGGCTGGGGGGTAACGGCGTAACGCTGGAAGGCGTCTCCCGACTTATTAATGGCGTTCCTCCTGAAACAACGGTGACCGTAGCGGACCTGGGCTGCGGAGGTGGCGACATAGCAGAGCGGATTCGACGTCTGTTAACCTCGAAGGGATTGAAGGGTGAAGTAACCGGCCTTGATGCCAATGCGAATATCGTTCGCATCGCGGAGGAAACATTTCCGGACGTTCACTTCGATGTCGTCAACATTTTTTCCGACGAATTCACGCAACTGCGGTTCGACATTGTTACAGCAACGTTGTTCTTTCATCATATTGACTCGCGCATTTTGGCTGCATTCATTAGACAGTTGCTTGGCCAGACACGCATTGGCATTGTGATCAACGACATCCACCGGCATTGGTTTTCCTTCCATTCAATACGTTGGCTGACGCGAATCTTTTCGCGCTCAGCGATGGTTCGGCATGATGCCCCGGTCTCGGTACTGAGGGCATTTTCACGAAAAGAACTGGAGGAGATCCTCGCAGAGGCCGGTGTCAAAAGGTATACCATCCGTTGGCGCTGGGCTTTCCGGTGGCTTGTGATCATTTATGTTTAGGGTGCGGTACGCATGTAATGTTGGGGCTGGGATATCCAAATAACTCTGGCACAATTTTTCGTACTTTATCCTTACAATCCCCTTGATCCGTATATGAAAGTATCATTTAGCACGTGGATGCTGTTCGCAGGAGCGGGCCTCATCGCATTGGCATCGTGTTCCTCAAGCACGCTGGGAACAAAGGTAAGGGAACCGTTCCGCGGCTCAGCGTATGAGTCGAACAACAGGTTCTTCCGGGGAACCGGCAAGGGCGTCAGCACTCAGGACAACATAGCCCGCGGCAAGGCCGACATAGATGCGAAGGCGCAGCTGGCGGGCCAGGTCAACACGACGATGAAGCAGGTAGCCGATCAGTATCTTGGCCAAACGGAAAACGCCGAAGCCGCTGACGTTGCCGACAAGTTTCAAAGCCTGGTGCGGCAGGTGATGAACACCGATATTTCTGACCTGAGAAAGATCGGAGAGCAGAAGTACTACAACGAGAAAACGCGCGAATATACCGTGTTCATTGCCTACGAGATCAAGAAGAACGCCATGTTGCGGTTCATGAAAAAGCAGGCAAAGACCGACAAAACCGTCAACGAGCGTCAGCGCGCGCTGATTGAAAAGATCATTGACGACGAGTTGCAGAAACTGGACGAAGACGACGAATAGTCGCCAGCCAAATTTTCATACGTCGCAGATTTTTACACCTGCCAGCAAGGCTGCCAGCGGATCTGCTCCGCGGGGTATGAACTCCTGCGCTACAAATCCCTTAAAGCCCGTCTTAAGGATCGCCCGCATGATTGCGGGATAATAGAGTTCCTGCGTTTCGTCTATCTCCGCGCGTCCCGGAACGCCACCAGTGTGATAATGCGTGATATACTGGTGGTGCTTGTCGATCGTCGCGATGATGTCTCCTTCCATGATCTGCATGTGATAGATGTCATACAGGAGCTTAAAATGGTCTGATCCCACCTTTTCAACCAGCGCGACGCCCCAGGGCGTATGATCACACATGTAGTCCGGGTGATTGACTTTGCTGTTGAGCAATTCCATCGCGATAATGATGTTGTGTTTTTGCGCAAGCTTCACAACGGGGTCGAGGCCGCGGGCGCAGTTTTCCAGGCCCGTCGCATCGTCCATACCATTCCTGTTCCCGGAAAAGCATATCACCTTCTTGATGCCAAGGTCCGCCGCGCGCGGGATGACGTCGCTGAAGTCTTTCAGTAACTTTTCATGATTAGCGGGATCATTAAAGCCCTTAGGTATCCCCAGACTGCTTCCGTTCGACATGGCGCATGTGAGCCCGTACTTGATGGCCACCGGCCACTCGTCCGGCCCCAGGAGCTCGACCGATTTCAATCCCATGCCTTTCGCCGCTTCGCAAAGTTGTTCGAGTGGAATCTTCTGATAGCACCAGCGGCAAACGGAGTGATTGACATTGCCAGCGAGCGCCAGCGGGGCAAGGTTGTCGATCGCCGCCGAAAACGCCGGAACGCTTACGGAAGCAAACGTGCCGGCCGCCATAGTCTTCAGCGCCTGTTTTCTTGACATTTTCATGACCTTTTTTTTATGATGGTGTAGTGATCAAAGCAATGGCTTGAAGTTGTCAATTTACCCCAAACTGATCAAAGGTGGAAATGGGAAAAGGGGAAATAGGGAGATAAGGGAATAAGGGAATAAGGAAACATGGAAACATGGAAATAAGGGAATAAGGGAATAAGGAAATACGGAGATAAGGGTATAGGGTGTATAGGGTACATAGGGGTATAGGGGCGGCAGGGAAACAAATTACCGATAACCGATAACCGATCACCGATCACCTCTTACCTCTTCCTTTCTTCCCTTCCTCATAATCCTCATAATCCTCATAATCCTCCCCTATATACCCTATATACCCTATATACCCTATACCCCTATACCCCTATACCCCTATACCCCTATATACCTATGTACCCTATACACCCTATACCCGCTATTTCCTTAAGTTTGATACGGTGAACAAACTCAGGCACGTAGCGATATCGGGCAACATTGGCTCGGGTAAGACAGAGCTCACAGCTCGTCTGGCGCGGCATTACGGCTGGACGCCGTTGTATGAGTCGGTGGACAAGAATCCGTACCTGCGCGATTTCTATTATGATATGGCACGATGGGCGTTTCACCTTCAGGTGTACTTTCTCAACACGCGCTTCCGGCAAATCCAACAGATCGCACAGGCCGACGATACGGTGGTGCAGGACAGAACCATCTACGAGGACGCGCACATTTTCGCAAACAACCTGCACAACACAGGACTGCTAAGCGAACGCGATTACGCGAGCTACCTCGACCTGTACTACTCCATGATCGGCATGACACGTCCGCCGGACCTGCTGATCTATCTCAAGGCTGACATCCCGAAACTAGTGGCCAACATCCAGAAGCGGGGCAGGGATTTCGAGCGTGCAATGAGCCTTGAATACCTCCAAAACCTAAACCGCCGCTACGAGGAATGGATCGCGGCGTACGACCTGGGAAAAGTACTTACGATCGACGTCAATGATCTGGATTTTGTCGGGCGCGTCGAGGACTTTGGGGTTGTTGCCGGCAAAATCGACCTCGAGCTTCACAACCTGTTTAACCAGTAGTTCAATCTGCTTTCCTTCGGGTTAAATTTTATTTGTACTTTCCCGGGCCAAACCCCTATTGCACTCCTTGTTGCTGTTTACCGTTTTCTCGTACGACTTCACCCCTCAGGGATTTTTGTTTCTGCTGCTCGTGGGGCTTTTGGTGGGAATGGCCAAGACGGGCGTGCATGGCGCAGGTATGATCGCTGTTCCTCTCCTCGCAGCGGTGTTCGGAGGTCACGCCTCAGCCGGGCTGTTACTTCCGATGTTGGTGATGGCTGATGTAATGGGCGTGGTCTATTACCACCGACACGCGTCGTGGAAACATTTGCGTCGCCTTTTCCCCTGGGCGGCAGTAGGCGTGTTGTTGGGAACGATCTTTGGCAATTACGTCGACGACGAAACGTTCAGAATGGTGATGGCGGGAATTATCGTCGTCAGCATTGGCATCATGCTGTGGTTGGAACGGGGTCATAAACGGGCCATTCCGGATTCGCCGTGGTTTGGATGGGTAACCGGAGTTGCCGGCGGATTTACGTCGATGGTAGGCAACCTGGCCGGGTCTGTAATGGCGGTGTACTTGCTTTCGATGCGGTTGCCGAAGAACGTATACATCGGCACTACCGCATGGTTCTTCATGGTGGTAAACTGGTTCAAAGTCCCTTTCCATGTCTTTTCCTGGCATACGATCACACTCAATTCCTTCCTCCTCGACGTGCTTATGCTGCCTGCAATTGGTTTAGGCGCCTGGCTCGGCATTATCATCGTACGCCAAATCCCCGAGCGCGTATACCGGTGGTTTGTGATTGTGATGACATTGGTGGCCGCGACGTTTATGCTCATATAAGTGTTGAAGTGTTGATGTGTTGGGGTGTTGGTGTGTTGCCGTAAGGCAGGCGATGGCCGCTTTACGGTTAGTGTGAAGTTGACCCGCCTGGCCCCCCTATGCCCGCTATGATTTTTGATTAGTGACTAGTGATTTTTGATTTCCGATTTGGATACCCACAGAACACATTTTCCATCAACGTACGACGCATGTGACCCCACGTCAGAGGCCCTAATCGCAGCCATCAAATCGAAAATCGAAAATCAAAATTCACTAATCAACTCCCCTATACCCTATACCCCTATACCCCTATACCCCTATACCCTTATTCCCTTATTCCCTTATTCCCTCTCCGCCATCCCCCATCCCTGCAATCCTCCCGTATGCACCACCATCACCGTAGACCCACGTGGAAAATATTTTTTTTCGATCAGATCAAACACTCCAAACATCATCTTGCTGGTGTACACGGGATCGAGAAGGATTTCGTGTCGACGGTGAAAATCGTGAACAAACGAGCGCAGCGTGTCATCCATTTTCGCAAACCCTCCGAAATGATAATCGGTAATCAAACGCCAGGGACTTGGTGACGCGCATCCGGTCATTTGTAGGAGTGCTGTGATCTTTGATGTGAGTGAAGTGTCCCTCGATGCGGCAAAACCGATGATCGTAGCAGGACCCCCTGATGCAGCAAGGCCGGCGAGGGTACCTCCCGTGCCAACCGGGACACAAAGGAAGTCGTGAGGGATGTCGCTCAACAAGTTTCCGAATTCCTGCACGCCCCGTAGCGCGTGAATGTTGCTGCCGCCTTCAGGAATGATGAACGCATTGGGCCACTTTTCTTTCAGGGCGTTCAGAAAATCAGGGTTAGACCGCTCGCGGTATTTTGAACGCGATACGTAGTGAAGATTCATACCCCACTTTACAGCTTCGGATAGCGTAAGATTGAGCGGCAGGTGTTCTTCCCCCCGGATAATACCGATGCTTTGCAGCCCCCATGCGGATGCTGCTGCCGCCGTAGCATAAATGTGATTGGAATAGGCGCCTCCGAAAGTGAGAATCGCTGTCTTTTTCTCAGTAACAGCAGTCTGCAGGTTATACTTCAGTTTCCACCATTTGTTGCCCGAAACGGTGCGATGATTCAACTCTTCCCGCTTTATCAGGAGCCGAATCCCTGCACGGTCTGCGCTGGCATCCTTCAGTTCCTGTATGGGTGTCGGTTCATAAGACAACATGTTCTGACAACCTGTGACAAAGCAAGGTATTTCCATTTCGGCGCAATCCAAACGGGGCGTACCTTGTCGTAAAAAGGAGGCGTATGGAAACGGAGGGATATTTCAGGGGCCGAGGGTCGCAATTGCGGACGTCCAACAAATTTCTAAAGAACGAGTATGTAAGCGAACACATTGAAGGGCTCGACGAGCCGCTATTGTCTGCACCTACCACTCAGATTTTCTATGAGCAGCCGAACAAGGTAGTGAACAAGGTGAACAGCCCGGACCTGAGCCTGATGTATTCGCTCAACCCGTACCAGGGCTGTGAGCATGGATGCATCTATTGTTATGCACGCAATACCCATGAGTACTGGGGTTTTAGTGCAGGGCTGGACTTCGAGAGCAAGATCATTGTCAAGCAAAACGCCCCGGAGTTGCTGGAGAAGTTCATACTTCATCCCGGCTGGAACGCAGTACCCATCATGTTATCCGGGAACACAGACTGTTACCAACCGCTGGAACGGAAGCTTCGGATTACGCGCGCCCTGCTGGAGGTCTTCGCGCGCTATCGTCATCCGGTTGCGATGATCACGAAGAACAGTCTCGTGCTTCGCGATCTGGATATCCTCAAAGATCTCGCACGCGATCGGCTGGTGCAGGTGTACATTTCCATCACGACGTTGGATGAGAAGCTGCGTTCGGTGATGGAACCACGAACCGCCAGCGCCGCGAAACGGCTTGCAACTATCGAGGCGCTTTCGAAGGCAGGAGTTCCTGTTGGCGTTATGAATGCGCCTATAATTCCTGGCCTGAACCATCATGAAATTCCGGATGTCCTTCGCGCTGCAGCCGAACACGGCGCGCTGGCTGCGGGGATGACGGTCGTTCGGCTTAATGGATCCATTGGGAAAATCTTCGAAGACTGGTTGCGAAAGAACTTCCCGGACCGATTCAACAGGGTCTGGAATCAGATATGTGCCCTGCATGACGGGCAGGTCAACGACTCGACATTTGGCCGCAGGATGACCGGCGAAGGCCGCTTTGCAGAAGCGATCCACCAGCTTTTCAGGGTGGCAAAGAAAAAGCACTTTCACGGCCGAAGCCTGCCACCCATCGATCTGACAAAGTTCAGGAAAGGCGGAACGCTTACGCTCTTCTGATCAGGATCGGGCAGCCTTGAGGATACGGTCAAACGTTTCGTGCCGTCCGGGAACGTCGGGGATCCCGATGTTAAACACACCTTCGAGAAGTTCTACAAGCTGATCGACGTTTGTGATCATCGTTTTTTCTGTATCCCCATGCAGATGATGGATCGAATACTCACCGTTTCGCAACGCATGACGTACTCCATCATCGACCCGCGCGGCTACGATGCCGCTGACGAAATGGGATTCCGGATTGTGCGACAAATACCAGCTGGAAATCTGGTAATCGATGGGATACTGCGCTGTCAGGTCAAAGCGATACAATGCCTTCCACTCGCCGCGCAGCTCCACTTCCAGACGGTAGTCGCCGTGGTGGTCGACCAGGCGAAAGCGTTCGTGCGTGGTTTCCTGCGGGACATCCTTGACTAATGACAGTGGTCGTGTCAGCGTCGTTCCACCAAAACCTACGTCTGCTATGTACCGGTCGGGACCGATCTCCACGAGCAGGAGCATGTGGCTGCGTGCCGTTATGGCATCCATAGGCTGACCCCAGAGTACGCGTGCAGCCAGTCCGCGCACGGAAAATCCAATGGATTCAAGGACCGACTTGAGCAGCAGATTGTGTTCAAAGCAATAGCCGCCTCGACGTTGCAACAGCATTTTGTCGCCAAGGGAGACCGGATCCAGGTTCACGGGAATGCGAAGGAGTGGATTGAGGTTTTCGAATGGAATGTGCTTCGGGTGAAGACTGTGTATTTGCTCCAGGGTGCCGAGGGCCGGTGTCCTGTCGCCGGAATAATGTATCCGGGCGAAGTAGGCTTCTGCATCTATGCTTCCCGCGGATGGATCGTTTCGTCGTACCGGTGTCGTCGTCATGGCAATATCAAGATTGGGTTAATGCCTGAAACGGTTCGGATGCGCGCGAGGATACAGCGCGGTGTGAAACTTTTTTTGGAAAAACGTTATCAGCCGCGCGTCATTCCGCGAAATGCTGATGAAACGCGACGATGGTTTCGATGCCCATCCTGAAGTTCTTCACTCCGAAATGCTCATTTGGCGAGTGAATGGCGTCGCTGTCCAGTCCGAAGCCCATAAGGACCGTATCCAAATTGAGTTCTTTCTTGAAGAGGGCCACAATCGGAATACTTCCGCCGTCGCGGGTCGGGATAGGCCGCTTGCCCCATACCGTTTCGAAGGCCCGGGCCGCGGCCGCAAAGGCTTTGCTGTCGCTGGGTGTGACGGCGGGCTCGCCACCATGATGCGCGATGACCTTAACGCGAACCGATGGAGGCGCGATGGATTTGATGTGGCGCGTAAACAGCTCCGAAATCTCATCGCTTGACTGGTTGGGTACCAGGCGCATGGATATCTTGGCGTGGGCGCTGGATGGAAGGACTGTCTTGGCGCCCTCACCGGTATAGCCGCCCCATATTCCGTTTACATCCAGCGTCGGACGAATGCCCGTGCGTTCGAGGGTGGTATAGCCTTCTTCGCCCCAAACCTCCCCGATCTGCAAGTCACGCTTGTACGCATCGAGGCTGAAGGGAGCCCGGTTAAGGGCTTCACGTTCGCCGGATGTCAGCTCGACTACTTTGTCGTAAAACCCTGGAATGGTAACGCGTCCCTTGTCGTCGTGAAGGGAGGCGATCATCCGGCACAGAACGTTTACGGGATTAGCTACCGCCCCGCCATAAACTCCGGAGTGCAGGTCGCGGTTTGGGCCCGTAATTTCGACCTCCATGTAACTAAGGCCACGAAGACCAACGGTAATGGAGGGATGATCCAGCGAAATCATTGCCGTATCGGAAATCAGGATGATATCGGCCTTAAGCTTTTCCCTGTTGTCACGGACAAACGACTCCAGGTTTTCAGAGCCTACTTCTTCTTCACCTTCTACCATGAACTTGACATTGCAGGAAAGGCGTTTCAGCGCATTCATGGTCTCGAATGCTTTTACGTGCATGTACACCTGACCTTTGTCGTCGCATGAACCGCGTGCGAAAATTTTCCCATCTCGCACGACCGGTTCAAAGGGCGGAGATTCCCATAATTCCAGCGGGTCTGCGGGCTGAACATCGTAATGTCCATAAACGAGGATCGTGGGCGCGGAGGCATCCACCTTCTTTTCCGCAAACACGATGGGATGTCCACCTGTTTCGCACAACTCCGCATGATCGACACCGACATCCAGAAACTTCGCCTTCAGGAATTCCGCGGCCTTCCGAACGTCCTGCTTATGTCTGCTGTCCGCGCTCACGGAAGGGATTCTCAGCCATTCGAACAATTCTTCCTGAAACCGCGGGAGATTGGAGTCTATATATTCCTTTACCATCGTTGCTGCGTTTTTGATGGCAAAATACTCCTATTGGAAACCGCAGGCAATGAGAATCGCCTAAAGCTGAAGGCCAAAGTGGACTAGAAACCGTCGTCTTCGAGCTCCTGCTGTTTCTTTTCCTGGTCGACCTGCGGAGGTGCCGGTTGGTTGACGGGTGTGGAGGGTTCGGTAGACGGCGCGACCAGAGACTCGCTGCTCAGGCTGTAAGGTGATTCAATGCCGTAGTAGTCACGGCGGAAACGGTTAATAAACGCGACTGTCTCTTCGTCGCTGCCCGGCGCAAAGGAGACCTCGCCGATCTTTGTCTTCCCGGCATTGGTGCGCTTCAGAATGAGGTTGTTGAACTCATTGCTTGCCGCCTGCACGAGCACGCGACTGCCTTCATATCCGAAATAATACCACACGTCGCCTGAAGCCTTGAAAAACAGGTTCAGCATTTCAGCGCCGTCTTCATCGCGCTTGATCTCGAGAAAGCCTTCGAACGCTCCGTTGATGTCTTTATTGAGGATGTTGGAAATTCCGATCGCCCCTTCCGAATAGAAGGCCTTGTGTTCCTCCGACCACTTGAGGTTGACATTGGAGATTACCAGGGGCTTCACCAACGGTTGCACCGTGGCCAGCGATACATATCCTTCCAGACTTCTTTGTTCGTAATCGCGTGCTACGCGCTCGCCGACAATGTTCGCCATCTTGTACAACAATTCCGTCTGATCGCCCAGCCCTTCGTCGGCACCCTGGGTTACGATCACATCCTGCACTTCCTTTGCCATCACGTCGAAAGCCTGCATCGGAATGTTCATGTCCAGGACCATAAATGTGTTCATGCGGATTTCGTTCGTGGCCATGTTACCGGAACCCAGCACCGATGCATTTACGGCAAAGCCGTCAGCACTGTGAACCAGGTTCACCGGCCCTTCAAACCGGATGTGTTGATTATCATCGTTGTACGCGAATACTCTTCCCTCGAGTCTTTCGCCACTGGCTTTCCCCGGGTCCTCAATTTTGTATTCCTTGGATTCCGTGTCGTAGAACAGCTTTCCTGACGGTGTGAACAGACTCTCATCGCCCATGTCCTTCTTGTCGTTCAGGAACGTGAGATACAGGTTGTTGTCGATGGAAAAGTTGAGTCCGGCTTCTACTTTCTCACCCTGATCGTTTACAGCGTTGTCGAAGTCGATCGACACGTCTGTTTCGTCGCCGGTTTGCGAGTAGGCAATCCAACCCTTATATCCTTCGATGTTCTTGATGTCGAGTTTTACATACCCATCGAGCTGCAGGGCCGGCCTTCGCGCATACATGGTCATATCGCCCTTGTAGAACATGCCCGCACCGAGTACGAGGTGGTCTTCCTCGCGAACCGAGCCGCGCGCTACCGTCTCCATGGCGCCGGTTTCGTAGTTCTTCGAGCGTCGCGAGGCGACAACTTCTTCGACCGGCTCAAGGTGGAAGTCGGTCATCTTGATGGCGAAGGTATCCTGAAGCGCATTGACATACTGATACGTGGCGTAACCGGTGAACTCCTTCCTGGAGATGATGTCAACCACCCCATCCGTAAGCCGGTGGTAACCATTCAGCGTATCCAGCACGATCGTGGTGTTTTTCAGTGTGCCGATCCTGGCATTTTCGAGGATGAGTACTTCGTTGTTTTCCGGCGTGATCATAGCATCGGCCACTACGATGTAGGGGATGCCGCTGACTTTCAGTTGTTGCGTGGTCAGATCGTATTCGGCGCTTTCCGCATTAAAGGCCAGGGAGTCAAGTTCCTCGCGCGTTGTGTAAAAGTATGAACTTTCGATCGGTACGTCCGGGCTCTTGCTCATGACGATCTTCTTCGTGTCGAAATTGTACCGCGCGTTTGGAATGGAAGTCTTCACCTGCGCATAAGGGAAGTTGATCGCGGCTACCCCTTCTATTTCAGGACTTATGTCCGCATAGTTTTCGTCAAGGTTGAAGTTCAGGCGGATGTCGTTTCCGAAGATGAGTGGCTTGCGCGGATCGTTGCTGTTGACCTTGAACTTTGCATTCCGTGCGGCGAAACCATTTCCGGTGAAGCTCATGTCCATGGAAAGGAGTTCGCTGCCGCGCGTGTCCAGTTTGCCCTTGCCGGCAACGCCGCGGGAGGAGATGA
>DASVCT010000005.1:0-2903 GCA_036381475.1 Cyclobacteriaceae bacterium | reverse complement strand
GTTGCATTCACCTCCACGAGCCAAAGTGCGCTATCATCGCCGCAGTGGAAAACGGCGAGATTGCACTGAGCCGGTATGAGAGTTACGTGAGTATGGTGACGGGAGAGGACAGCAGGAAGTGATAAAAGGTGAACAGTAGTGCATGAATTCCTGCCTCTTGAAAATATGGCGTTGAGCCGTTCTTTTGCGGCTGACACCTATAACATAAAAAATGCCGGGCCCGATACTGCGGGTCCGGCCACCCGAATAACGCGCTGGCTGTTATAACTTCGCCGGATCGATCACGACATACTTGACCGACTCACGTGCATAGGTGTACGTGATGTGCACCAGTCCGTCTGAACCCTGAACTACTGCAGGGTACGAATAACCCGCGCGGATAGGCTCATTTTCAAGCGTCATCACCGGCGTCCAGTTCACGCCGTCATCGGATAGTGCAACGTTCAGCATGTTCCGGTCTTTGGGCTCGTCACCGGCTTTGGTAGTATGATTATATACCAACAGTTGTCTTCCGTCGCGCAGTGTCACGGCATCGGTTCCGGAATTCGGATTGGGAAGCGTTGTCGCTGTCATCTCGCTCCAGGTGCGGCCCTGGTCGTCGGACCAGGTTTGTGCCACGACATCTTCCCGCGTGCGGCACAAGGCCTGCATGCGCCCTCCGGGATAAAACAGTATACTCGGTTGTATGGCGTCAAAAGTAACTCCGTCGTTTACCGGTCCCACGACTTCCCAGGTTTTTCCCAGGTCCCGCGTAAGTTCGAAGTGGACCTTCCACCGAAGTTCACCATCCTCAAGGCGCTCTTCGGTACTTGACGGACAAATGATCGTGCCATCTTCCAGTTGAACGGGCTTGTTTTTTACGGGCCCGAGCAAATGGCCAACCTTGTCATCCTCCCCCAGCTTAACCGACTGCGACCAGGTCTTTCCGTCGTCAACAGACGTCATCATCATTCCCCACCATGTTCTCGGATCAGGACCGACTTTATAGAACAACATCAGGGGGCCTGATTCCGGCAAGAATAAAACAGGATTCCAGGTGGGATACCGTACCGAAGCCGACTCTACACCGTTCGCAACTTCCACCGGCCTCGTCCACTTCCCGTCGACGAGACGCGCAACGCGAATCCCTACGTCGGGATGCTTTTCGTGAGTGCCCGCGAAAAAAGCCACCACCATGCCTGAAGGAGTCTCCACGATGGTAGACGCATGGCACTGCGGTGTGGGTTTGTCATCCAGCGGATAAATAAGGTCCCCTTTCACGTAAGCACCTTCGCCCGGCTTGGCCAACGGTGGCAGATAGTAGTTGCCCGTAATGTCGTTGGGTGCTGGCGCAGTCGACACATTCCCATCTCCAGACTCACCAGCCTTCTTCGACGAGCATGCGTAGGCTGCCATCGCCACCATCAGGATCACAAGTGTATTGCTTCTCATAATAAGGTTTCCTCGGATGGTAAAATAATCTGAAAGAGTCGTTTGAAAATTATATCATCCTTCCTTTAATGTGTACAATATTATCTTTCTCCGCACCCACAACCGGCCTCCACACGATCCTCTACAAGCCGCTATCCACGCGACGCTCCCAGGCATGCAATCTCGACAACAACGTCTGTACTTTTTCCGGATGGGACACGGCAAGGTTCGAAGTCTCGCCGGGGTCTGATTGAAGATTGAACAACTCGGGCGCATCGTCCGAACGCGTGGTCACCAGCTTCCAGTTTCCGTCCCGGACTGCCTTTTGTCGCGGCGTGCGCCAGTATAGTAAACGCGGCGCGGGCGGACGGTTATCCAGCAACAACGGCAGTATGCTGACTCCGTCCAGCGCGTGAGGCGAATCAGCAGGAGGAGGAGTCACATCGGCCAGGTCGAGAATCGTCGGCAACAGGTCGAATGTCATCGCTGTCGCCGACGTTACGGTTCCCGACTTGATCTTCCCCGGCCAACGCGCAATAGCCGGTACGCGCTGTCCTCCTTCATAGAGTTGTCCCTTTTGTCCACGAAATGGACCATTCGAACTCACCTTGGGCCAAACGCCCTTATTGTAATGCAAATAACCGCCGTTGTCCGAGGTGAAAACGACGAGCGTGCCCTCGTCTATACCCGCCTCTTTCAGGGCTCTCAGAATACGACCGACACCTTCATCAAGCCGCGCAATCATTTGACGCACAATATCCGGCACTTCATCCGGCTTATGCGGTCCAAGTTTACTATGTGGTCCCGGCTCTGGGCTGGTATAGTCGCCTCCTTCCAATCGCGTTTCGAGCTCATCGTCCTCGGCGGTTTGCCAGGGAAAGTGAATGGCATTGTACGCTACGTAAAGAAAGAAGGGCTTGTCCTTGTGCGTTTGAATGAACGCGACCGCATTGTCGGTAATTACATCGGTGGCATAGCCTTCCTGAAACTCCCTCTTGTCGTTATGCCACCAATCGGGGTAGCCATTGCGATCCGTCTTTGTGAAGTAGTCGCCGCACCCGCAAGTCAATCCCCGGAAGTCGTCGAAGCCGTGGAACACAGGGTTCGCTGACGAATGTTTGCCCAGATGCCACTTACCGTAAAGTGCGGTTGTATATCCTACCTTCCGGAGGTATTCCCCGATAGTAATTTCATCGCGGTTGTCCTCGCTGCCAATTCCTTCATCGTCCCAATTTGTCGGCAACGGCTTTTCAATTCCAACCCGTTGCTGATATCTGCCAGTAAGGAGCGCGGCACGTGTGGGTGAACATGTTGGACCATTGCTGTGAAAGTCACTAAATACTATTCCCTCTTCGGCCATCTGGTTCAGGCGGGGTGTTCTCGCCTCGCCACCATAAAAGCCGCCGAGGTCACCATATCCCAGATCATCAGCAAGGATAATGACTACATTCGGCCGTTTCGGAGACTCTGGCTGGGCGAAAGCGGATAGGGCG
>DASVCT010000004.1:0-4941 GCA_036381475.1 Cyclobacteriaceae bacterium | reverse complement strand
TTTTTTTTGCGAGCACGTCCAGTTCCTGCCTCAACTCCTCGGCTTTGAGTTTAGCCACCACGGCCTTGCGACGGTATCGTGCCAATTCGGGCAGCAGCGCGGCGATTACAGGCCCGACACTGCTGTCCTCTTTTGCTTCTGTGACACGAAGCGCCGGGTCCGCGCCCGTTTGAATCCAATGCGCCATCAACGCGATCTCATTCGCGGTCAGCGGCGTCTTTCCTTCGGGCGGCATACGGTCGGAATGACCCGGCGGCAGGGTGACACGCACGTACGCTTCGCTTTGGGAGGTATCCCCTGGCACAATTCCCAATTTGCCGCTTTCTCCTCCCGCCATGAATTCGTCGAGCGATGTCATACGGAACCTTCCCTTGGCCCGCTCTGCGTTGTGGCAACTCATGCATTTTGCGTCGAGCACGGGGGCGATCATATCATCATACACCAGCAGCTCACTTTCCGTACGCGGCGCCTCCGTCGTCACCCCTTTCATTAGGAACGGCAAATACTCCGTGAGATACCCTTCTCCATGCGTGATAGAACCGCCGAGGTGGCCCGTCCAGGCCATGGCGAGATTGCCGATCGCCAGGGATGAAATGTAGAACGGATAGAACCAACGATTTCGTCGGAAGAGAAGAAAAAAGGCGAGCGCCAGGAAAACGGCTGCTCCTGTTATGGATCCCGCCAGAAAATGACGGTCCATCAACATGCCGGCGTACTCTCCGGAGGCAAATAGCAGAAAGCCCGCCATCACAGAAATAAAAGTCATGACAGCAGCGGCCGAAAGTACGCCCACCAGGATCGCATCCGCTTGTTTGAGCCATCCCTTCAGACGCAGGCCTTCAGCGGCAAGTGCGAGTACGATGAGTACAATGGGAAAATGAAGGACGAGGGGGTGGAACCGCCCGGCCATCAACAGGTACACAGGCACGTTCTCCGGTCTGAATGCCGGCAACGAAGCAAGGATTATGGCGATACCGAAGGCTGTTACTATGGCGGGCGTCAGGCCCTTATTCTTCCCCAATCTACCCAAGGTCAAATCTGAATCTTTATACCCGTCATTGCACGATCGCTATCAGGCCAGGACGCCATCCAGCGTTCCCGTGCTGTCACCGAATCGTTCCATCTCTATATTCTGGGCATGCAACATCGAGAGGTACAGGTTAGCGAGCGGCGTATTCTTTTCGTATATCCGATGTTGCCCCGTCCTGAGCTTACCACCTGCATTTCCGGCAACGACGATGGGAACATTGCGTGGCGAATGCCGGTTGCCATCACGGAGGCCCGAAATGAAAGTGATCATCGAATTATCGAGCAGACTCCGGTCTCCTTCTTTGATACTCTTCAGTTTTTCAAGCAGGTAAGCATACTGCTCTACGTGCCAGGTAGTGATCCGCGCGTATTGTTCCATGAGCGCCGGCTCATCCATGTGGTGCGATATCGAGTGGTGGCTTCCATTCACACCATCGAGGAACGAAAAATTCCGGTTGCTTACGGCGTTGCCAAACATAAAGGTTATCACCCGGGTCGCGTCACTCCAGAAAGCGAGCGCCATGATGTCCATCATCAGTCTGGTTTTCTCCGTTACGTCCACTCCGCTATACACCTCGGCAAATTCGTCGATGTCCTGGTCCAGCCTCACCAGTTCCTTCACGATATCCGGCGTGATGTTGGCGGCGAATTTTTCCTTGTTAGCCTCGTTGGCGATTCTTTTCTCCACGCTTCGGATGGACTCGAGGTATTCCGACAACTTATCCTGATCCGAACGCCCCAGGTTTTTCTTCAGACTTTTCGCATCCTCCATCACAGCGTCGAGCACACTTCGCTTCCAGGGATCTCCCGTTGCCTCCTTTCCAGGTACAAACGAACGGAAGAGCCGATCGAACGCAAGCCGGGGATCGATCTCCTTTGACAGTGGCTGAGTCGCCGTTTTCCACGCGATGCTGGACGCATACAGCCGGGTGAACCCGACGTTTATGTCGACGCCAGTAGCGATGCGGTCGAGACCATATTCCAGCGAAGGGAAGAGCGTCTCGTGGCCGACCGCGTTGGCGATAACCTGATCAACAGAGATGCCTCCGCTGCTGATGTTATCGCCTATCGTCTGTTTGATAGGAAGGCATGTGAGTATGCTGGCTGTTTTTGCGTAGTGGCCGTCCGCGCCATCGAAGATGGAATTCTTGTTCATGAGCTCCCCCAACACCAGGATGTCGTTCCTGACGTTCTTCAGCGGCGAAAGCTGACGTGTCAGTTCGAAGTTCCGGCCGGTTTGCGCCGGCGACCACAGGTCGGGGTGAACTCCGTTCGGGAGGTATAGGAAGGCATTCCTTACGGGAGCCGAACCGCCGACGGAACCGCTGTACGGTGAACTCATGCCGGGAAGCGCCATGGCTTCAAGGAACGGCAGCGCGATACATGCGCCCATCCCTTTGAGCATCCTCCGGCGGGAAATGTGCCACTTCTTCTTCATATTATTTCATCCACTTTTTTCCTGAAATCGTTGATCTTCATTCTGAATGGGTAACTCTTCACGAGCGTTATAATGAATGGCTGAGGATCGAAGTTGTTCTGAATAAGACATTCCTCCAGTTGCCTCAGCGCGGGCTCGTCGGTAAACAACACCGATCGGCCCAGGGCATACGACAACATCCGGGATGAGAAGTTTCGTGCTATCCTTTGCTTTTCCGCCATGAGGAGTTCCTTCAATTCCGCGGGACCATTGAACGTCGATCCGTCCGCAAGCACACCCGACGGGTCCACGTCGACGCTTCCATATGAATCTCGCCATCGCCCGATGGCATCGAAGTTTTCGAGGCCGAGTCCTAGCGGATCCATTTTCTGATGACAAGAGAAACATGCCGGGTCAGAACGATGTCTCTCCAGAAGTTTTCTCAGGCCAAGTGCGCTCTGACTCTTTTCATCCTTTGGTAGCTCGGCAACCTGAGCAGGCGGGGGCGGCGGCGAAATGCCCAGGATCTGTTCCATAACCCACTTGCCTCGCAGCACGGGACTGGTGCGTGTGGGGAGGGATGTTGTAGTCAGCACCCCTGCCATACCCAGAACCCCTCCCCTCGACCGGTCGGTTACGTCCACCTTGCGGAAGGCCGAACCGGTCACGCCCTGGATATTGTAATACCGGGCAAGTTCTTCATTGACGAACGTATAATTGCTGTTGATCAGCTCCAGCATATTCCGGCTGTCGGTGAGTACATAATAAAAGTACTCCACGGTTTCACGATACAACGCCTTTCTGATGGCCATGTCAAACTCCGGGAAGCGTTCCGGATCCACGATCTGCTGGTTATCGAGCAGTTTCGTAACGCCGAGCCATTGCGTAGCAAAACTCTCAGCAAATCGCTTTGCTTTGGGATCGGCCAGCATGCGCTTTACCTGCGCCTCCAGCACCAAGGTGTCCTGGAGTTTACCGAGATAGGCCAGCGAAAACAGTTCCTGATCTGGCATGCTCGACCAGAGGAAATACGACAGCCGGGTCGCGAGCTCGAAGTTGTTCAGCAGGTACACACCCTTAATCGGGGGTTCCTCTTCCGCCCGGTAAAGGAAGTGGGGCGAAACAAGAATAGCCTTGAACGTCTGCGCCAAAGCATCGTTAAACCGAACGGGATCTTTCAAGGTGTCCGATGATTCATAGACCGACTCGAACAAGGTCATGAGCCGTTGCTTTTCATCTTCCTTCAGGAACCGGCGGTAAGCCTTCGTGGCAAGCGGTACGATAACCTTTTGCGCCGCCACCGATGGCGCATTTACCTCCTGGTATGTGTCGCTGAACAGGGATTTCACCCAGTTGGCCAATCGTTGCCACCAGGTCTGTTTGTAGTCGAACGGCACGATGTTATGCCATTTCTCCTCATCGGCGCGGAGGGTATCAACGATCTGGTTCGCCGCATCGTAATATCGCTCAAACTTCAGGGGTGTGAAGAACAGGGCCCCGCCCTGATTGTCAAACCCACCTCCGCCGGAAGCGTCGGAAGGGAAGTACCCTTTCGCATCGAAGTCGACGCCAAGCAGGTCGAGAACGGTATATTGATACTCGGTATGACTTAACCGCCGGATAACGACGTGACCCGGTTTATGGTCGCGAAGGGAGCTTTGGAGCACGCTGTCGATACCCTGAACGAGGACCTGGTATTCGTTTTCGGGAAGCGGTGGTTCCGTGGAGGGCGGCATGTTTCCGGTCTTGATCTGATCAAGAACTTTCAGCCAGAACTGTCCGTCCTTGATGACCCGATCTTGTTCCTTGTAGTTGTCGAGATTTACACCCCCCTTCGTGTTCCCTGTGTTATGACATTCAATGCATCTATTTTCCAGGAGTGGCCGAAGCTTTGTTTCGAACAGATTCTCCTCCTGCGCATGCGCCATAGCCATGACCATGCATAAGAGGGTCGCCGCACCGATAACACTTCTCACCATAAAAGCCTCCGCCCTGTTGCAGAATACGCGTGTTAATAAAGTAACTATGAATATAGTGAAATCGCGAGAAAATTCGTATAGTCGGCGCCTTGCCATGCTGGGCCGGAGTTAACGAAGGTGTGTGTACTACACGCCCTTTCAAAATCTGTATATTGGCGGCATGGCGCTGATCGTGGCAGTATGCGGACTCCCAGGTTCCGGGAAGAGTTACTTCGCAGCCCGGCTTGCGGAACGATTGGACGCCATTTATCTCAGCAGTGACCGGATACGTCGCGAGATGTTCACGCACCGCACCTATTCAGATGCCGAAAAGCGGGACGTGTACCATGAGATGATTCGTCGCGCCCGGGAATTTCCCTCCCGATCCGTTGTCTTCGATGCCACTTTCTACCGCCGCGACATTCGCATGCTGTTCGAGGAAGCCTTTCCCGATGTCACCTGGATCGAAGTAACGGCAGATGCGAAAGTCATCCGAACGCGACTCGCGATGCCCCGTACTGACAGCGAAGCCGACCG
>DASVCT010000003.1:0-4062 GCA_036381475.1 Cyclobacteriaceae bacterium | reverse complement strand
TTCAGGTCGTAGCCATACAAAGGGAACGACTCAATAAAACTACCGCGACCCGCCATGATCTCTGCGCGACCATT
The DNA here is from genome assembly GCA_036381475.1 of Cyclobacteriaceae bacterium. Lineage (GTDB taxonomy): Bacteria > Bacteroidota > Bacteroidia > Cytophagales > Cyclobacteriaceae > ZC4RG29. The sequence continues at coordinate 3,988 of DASVCT010000003.1, read as the reverse complement.
GCTGATCTGGTCGACCATTGCAAAAGCTTGATAGATACGAACCGGGTCCGATGAACTCAACACAGTCACTGCGCTGCCCAGTTTGATTCGTTTCGTGACTGTCGCAGCAGCTGCCAGGACAATCTCGGGTACTGATACGGCATAGTCCGGGCGGTGATGTTCCCCAATCCCGAAGAAGTCGATGCCAACCTCATCCATGAGCTTGATCTCCTCGATCAGCTCACGCAGCCGCTCGCCTGCGGGAAGGGGCTGACCTTTCTCATCGTAGTGGTTGTCACCGAACATGCCGATTCCTAATTCCATAGCTAAGTAATTTTTCAAAAGAAGGTAACAATATACGAGGTAATTAGTTCCAGTGAGAATATAGGGGCTTTCACCATAGGGCCTTCACGACAGAGGCACAGAGTGGCACTTAGATACACAGAGATTCATTGTTGCCAGTGCGGCCGAAAGATCGCATAGAGATCGCTACGAGAGTGCGAGCCGCCAGGGATGCGAGAAGAACACAGGCGCTAACGCGCAGTGCCGCATGCAGCAACACGCGACCGCTTCAATACGTACCAAGTGGTTATCGTGACACAGATCAATTTTCAGTTCCTTTCTTCGTCCGAAGACAGGATGACTAGTGGCTGCATTCCTGCGCCTTGGCGCCTGTGCTCTCCTTACTACAGTGGACCTCTGCACATTCCTGGTGGCCTCGCTACAATCGATGTTCACGCACCAAGAAAAATTTCTCTGTGAAACTCAGTGACCCTCCGTGTCTCTGTGGTGAAAAAAATTCCTGCAATCGTATGCATCACCTCATGCATGTTTTCCATCAACATTTCACGATAAAAAGACCTAAAAATCTTAATCTATTGGGACGTTATCGCGTATACTTTTGTTGAATGATTGAACAGGTGCAGTTAGGAAAAGAAGATGAAACAAATGAACAACCGTAAGCCCCGCGTGATCGTCGTCGGTGGCGGATTTGCAGGGCTAAACTTTATTGATCACCTCTCAAAAAAGGCATACGACGTCACGCTGGTCGATAAAAACAACTTCAACTATTTTACCCCGTTGCTTTACCAGGTGGCTACCGGCTTCCTGGAGCCTTCGAACATCAGCTATCCACTCCGAAAACTCGTCAACGCGAAAGGCTTTTACTTCCGGCAAGGTGAACTTTCCTCCATAGACACCGCTGCCAACCAAATAATCTTAACCGATGGCGACGTATTGGAATACGATATCCTGGTAATCGCAGCAGGAGCCAAAACAAATTTCTTCGGCAACGACGCCATGCGCGAACGGGCGTTTGAACTGAAAGAAATTGCCGACGCGCTGGCCATGCGCAACGCCTTCATCCGCGTGCTCGAACGCGCGTCAGTCGAAAAGGACCCAGAAGCGCGCAAACGGCTGCTGACGATCGTCATCGCCGGCGGCGGACCCACGGGCGTCGAAGTGGCGGGCATGCTCGCGGAAATGAACCAACGCATTGTCGGCTCGGACTACCCCGAACTGGGCGGTGAACGTCTAAAGATCCACGTGGTTGACGGCGCGCCATCCCTGCTGACGCCCATGAGCGCCAAATCACAACGGGCAGCGTACGACATCCTGACCCGCCTCGGCGTACACGTTCACCTCAACCAGCTCGTCACGCTGTACGACGACGAGACCGTATACCTCTCCGGAGGCAGACAAATCGAGGCCGCCACGCTAATCTGGTCGGCCGGCGTCGTCGCACGCAAGTTTGAGGGTCTCGCCACGGAGGCCGCGCGCAAAGACGGTCGCCTCGTCACGGACGCGTACAACAAGGTCATCGGTCACGACAACATATACGCCATCGGCGACATCAGCATCCAGTTCACGGATCCTGCATATCCCAAGGGACACCCTCAGCTGGCACAGCCCGCAATACAACAGGGCACGACGCTCGCGCGCAACCTCAACGCAATGGCCAGGGGCAAAAAGCTCAAACCGTTTCGGTACTTCGACCGCGGCGACATGGCCATCATCGGAAAGAGCTATGCCGTTGCCGATCTGTTCAAACACAAGCTGCACCTGGGCGGACTACTCGGACTCCTGGCCTGGCTTTTCATCCACGTCATGTCACTCGTCAACTACAACAACAAGGTGAAGACGCTCTACAACTGGGCAGTCGCCTATCTCACCGCGAATTCTTCGCTGCGGATGAGTTTCCAGGCGAAAGATAAACGCCACCAGTTCCAAACATCTGAACGGCCACCCAAAGCGAGCACACCAAAACCGAAACCGGCAGTCGTTGAATAGTTAATCGCTTCGCACGATCTGTACTCCGGCCTCAACACCACCGCACCTCTGCGGCTCGGCGGTTAATATTGACTCTTATGCCAAAAGTCAGCTTTTCACCCTGAGGCCTATCATGGGAGAAAAAGCTTCATGTCGACACCTTTGTCGTGTGGGCACATTCTGCCTATCGACTTGTGATTTCCTAACTCAACATAAAAATGGATCCGCTAAGAATTCACCTGGTGATCACCCATCTCCCTGTCTTTGGGTTGTTCCTGGGTTTCTTTGCCTTGCTCTATGGCTTCTTTGCTAAGAACAAAGGCGTAAAGCTCGTCGGCCTGGCCATAATCATTGTGGCTATGGTGGGTGGCATGATCGCATTCCAGACGGGCGAGTCGGCCGAACATAAGGTCGAAAAGATCGCGGAGGTCTCCCATGATGCCGTCGAGGTACACGAAGAAGCCGCCGAACTTACCAACGTGTTCATGATTATTCTGGGCCTCCTGTCACTCGCAGCGCTGTACGCAGAAGCGACAGGTAAGGCGTTTGCAAAGCAGGTGGTCGTAGCAGTCCTGATCTTAAGCGCTGCAAGCTTCTACTTCGTTGCGCACACCGCCTTGCTGGGTGGAAAGATCCGCCATACGGAGATCAGTAAGTGAACCCGGGAAGGGAAGATGCAGATGCAAGGGGCAGATGCAGACGTATGCTGCAATTATCAGCATACGTCATAATATTCTATGTGCAGTCTATGTGCCCTATATCCTGTGTGGTTCAGCCTTGACTTTTTAATTATAATACATACATTTACATAATTAATTGAACATGAAAGGCACAAACATCGGCGAATTCGAGGAACTGGTGCTGCTGACGGTAGCGGCGTTGATGGACACAGCCTACAGCGTGGCCATATGCGATGAGCTCTCGTCGCACACGGGCCGCAGGGTAAAGCTCGGCGTTGTGCATGCGTCGCTCAACCGCCTCGAAGAAAAAGGCCTTGTGAAGAGCCGCCTCGGTGAAGCCACTAAGGTGCGCGGCGGCAAACGCAAAAGATTCTATGAACTGACGGTTGCCGGACAGGCTGCGTTGGTCCGCGCCAAGTCGATGCGCGACTCGCTGTGGGAAAGGATACCGTCGCTGGCATGGAAAACATAAAGAAGCAAAAAGAGCATCGACCGCCCCGGTGGGCCCAGCGATTTATTGCGTGGTATTGTAAACCCAACCTCGCCGAGGATCTCATTGGCGACCTCAACGAATATTTCGAACGAAATGTAGAAACGCTCGGACCGCGTCGCGCGAAATGGATCTACCTTATCGACACCTTCAAGTTCTTGCGCTGGTATACGATACGAAGGCCGGGATTTTTCAACCCTATAATCAACTCCATCATGATCGGAAGCTATGTCAAAACCTCGGCCCGCAGTCTAATGCGTCACAAGCTGTTCTCCTTTATTAATGTTGTCGGTCTTGCCATCGCGATGTCGGTAGGACTATTGCTCATCGCGTTCGTCTTCGACCTTCGTTCCTACGACCGGTTCCACGAGAAAGGAGACAGGATCTTTCGGGTCACGAACCTACTGACTTCTTCTGAAGCGAGCGGCAAGTATGCTACTACATCCATCCGAACAGGAAAGCTGATCCGCGAGAACGTAACTGGCGTCGAAGATGTGGCTATCGTGCGCAACTACTTTTCCGCAGACGCGAAGGTCGGCGACGACGTCTTTCCCGTCAACGGCATTTGGGC
>DASVCT010000002.1:0-6354 GCA_036381475.1 Cyclobacteriaceae bacterium | reverse complement strand
TTGCCATGTGCCACGTTCAGTCGTCTCGCACTCCCCAGGTCGAAGTTTCCAGAGATGATCTCTTCTCCCGGACCACTCAATACAAGGTCATACGTGAGCGCCGCGGGGGGTGTGTAGTCGTCAACGCCGTCCACCCAATAGATGAAAAGCCGGTCGTACAGCAACGCAGCCAGGACCTTCGAAGGACCAACGGGTCCTTCATTCACTCGTGCAGTTGTATTTTCGAAATACGTGAATGCGCCGTCGAGAACCTCAACCAGGTCCAGGTCACCATCGGCGTCAGCGTCACCGAAACGTTGGTGGATCCAGTCGTCAGAAGGAAGTATCGTCTCGTCCCCACCGCGCACCAGCACCCGGTTTTCGGTGTCGGCCGCGAGGGTGGATACAACATTGACGTCCACCAAACCATCGGAAGTGAGGTCGGCCGCGAAAAGGTGTGTGATCACATTGTCAGAAAGCGTCGTATCACGAACCGCGGGATTCAGCGTCCCGCTACCGCGGTACAGCAGGGATTTTGGTTGACCACCGGCGTCCTCGCCGGTCACAAGGAAGTCTGGATTTCCGTCCCTGTCGAAGTCAGCCATCGCGAGCGACGCGTTTCGAATGGCTGAAAGCGGAGTACCTTCGACAAAAGAGAATCCCTTCCGGTTCGCCAGAATGAGTTGAACCGGCGATCCATCCTCTGACTCGCCGCTGACCAGCATGTCAACATAAGTGTCGAGGTTGAAATCGTACGTTGCGATCGACTTCGCAAAGACCCTGATGCTGTCGGACACGAGTTGCCAGGCATCATCTTGCATCTGATAGATGTTAATCGCGGGTGGAGCGCTGGAAGAAAGAATCAGCTCACTCCTGCCGTCTGCGTTGAGGTCGGCGAGGGCTATGGTTTCACCTCGTGCGGACAGCAGATCGGATGATATGAATGAAAAGTCTCCGTTGTTAATAAACACCTTTGTCTTATCGGTACCATAATCCTTTCCTGACGCGATGATGTCGAGGCGGTTGTCGTGATCGTAATCCGCGATGAGGAATGAGGCGTCTGTCAACTGGGTAGCGACGACGGGTTGCGCGACAAAGTCGAGGTTCTCATTGCGATACCATTCCAAAAACCAGCTTCCATCTGTGTCGGTGGCGAAGATGAGCACGTCGAGCGCGCCGTCGTTGTCTGCATCGACCCATTCAGCGTATTGCGACGTGTAGTCAGCGTTCGTCGGAAAAGTAGCGCGCTGCACAAACTGCGCCGTTATGGTATGCTGGGACAGCAACGCGACGATAAAAATGAGATGCGTAAGCTTCCGTTTCATTTTTTGCGTCTGTTTTGGACATGCATTCAAATGAGGATCACCGTATTTTTTCGAGCCTGAAGGTGATCGGGATTGCGAGTTTGCTCGGTACGGGCTTGCCGTTCAGGGCGGCCGGCTCCCAGGCAGGCATATTCCGGATAAGGCGGTTTACTTCGTCGTCAAATGCAGGGCCGAGTGAATTTTGAATCCGGATGTCTTCCGGCGCGCCGGTGGTGCCAATGACGAAGTTAACGGTGACTACACCCTGGATGGAGTCGGGGATGGCGCTGGCAGGGTATACCAGTTCCCGCTCGAAATATTCATACAATGCGGGGAACCCATCAATGGGAGTGGCTTCCGTGTAGACATAGCCGGTATCGTCTTTTGCTGCGGGTTCAGGCGCTTGTTTCGCGTCGAGCGGTTTGGACGTCGGTGTTTCCTGCTTTTGCGGTATGATCGTGCTTTTCTCGCTCGTCCTGTTCGCGTCCGTCGCGGTTTCGGTCTCCTTAGGGACCATTGCAGTATCGGTGAGCGGCGTCGGCGCGGGTTGTCTTTCCGTCGTAAGCGATTCTTGCGGAGGCGTTTGTTGCTCTCGTGTTCCGGCGGGGTCGCCCCGATGCGTATACCAGACTATCGACAGCAGAAGAACCGTTGCTGTCAGGATGGCGCCGTTCCTCAGCATGTTGAAGCGTCCTGTCTTTCGGAGGGCAATCCTCCTGCGTTCCAGCAGTGCGTCAAAGTCCATGTATCCACGAAGCTCTTCATCCGAGACTTCAGGTCTTGTCTTCATTATTTTCAGGTTGAGTTTCATGATTGACTATGTTCGGTCGGTCTTATTTCAGCAGCAGTTTTCGCATTTTATCGAGCACCCGGTAGACCTTCACCTTGGCGTTGTTTTCTGTGATGTCGAGGATCGCAGCGACCTCCCGAAAGGGTCTGTTCTCCATGTACCGGAGTTCTATCAGTTGCAGTTCTTCCGGCCGAAGCCGCTCCAATGCATATGGAAGTTTTTCCTTGAGTTCCTCTTTTGCGTCCGCTGCAAACATTTCTTCATACAGGTTCTCCGCCGCGGATTCTTCCAGGACCACAAAGCGCTCCCGCTTTTCTCTGCGGAAAAGATCGTTGCATTCGTTGACGGCGATTCGATAGAGCCATGCCGAAAATGGCAGGCCGCGGAAACGATAGCGGGAAAGGTTTGTCAGCGCCTTGAAGAATACCTGGGAAGTCAGGTCGGCCGTTTTCGGCTTGTCGCCAACCCGGCGGAGTATGAAAAGGAAGATGCTGCGGTAATATCGCTCGTACAAAACCCTGAAATTTTCAGGATTTTCCACGCTTTTGCGTATAACTTCCTCTTCCTCAGATAGTTGGCTGACTGCTATAGTTTCCTGTTTCAATGGACATCACCTTTTTCAAAGCCTAAATGAAGAGATTTCAAAAAAGATACATGCCCGCGAGAAATCTTTCAATAATGGGGATTTCCGCCCAAAACATTACATGGATTTTCGTACCTTTGCTTTGTCGAAAAGTTGGTAAATCATGAAAACAATCAGCAAGACCCTGTTTCCTGGAATTTTTTCTAATTCCATAAACAGAAATCTTACACTTATCTTTCTGTTCGGGTTTCTGGTAGCGCTAACGCTGGTAACGGTGGGCGTGATTCTTCTCGGCCTAATTATAGGTAGCTGAGACGCCCTCGGGGCGGGCTGACACCCATTCTTCTCCGTCTTCAAATACCTCTTTCTTCCAGATCGGTACCTTGGATTTGAGGCTATCGATGATGAATTGGCATGCCTCAAAGGATTCGCGGCGGTGGGGGGCGGAAACTGCGACGACGACGGACACTTCGGCGGGTTTAAGCGTGCCTACGCGATGACTTACGGCCCATCCGAGCAGGGGCCAGCGGTGGGAGGCTTCGTCTATGATCTTGCGAATTTCCGCAACGGCCATGGATTCGTACGCCTCATATTCCAACCACACGACATTTTTCCCATGGGCAGTGTTCCGAACGGTTCCAATGAAGACATTTACTGCCCCGGCACCCAGGCTGGTAGCAGTATCGATGACCTTCTGTACATCGATTGGCTTTTCGGTGATCTTGATCATGGATTCGATGGGTTGATTTAACGAAAGTGGAACAGACTCTGACAAATTAGGGCATTTGCAAGTCCGGTCAAAGGTAAACTCCCATTAATTGCCCCATCTCATCCACCACTCACGGGCGGAATCAGCGCGACTTCGTCGGTAGCATTCAGGACTACAGTGTCGTCCGCATACTCATTGTTGACGGCGATAAAAAGCGATTTCAGTTCCATTACGCCAGGATACGCGGAAGCCAGTTGTGCCTTCAGGTCACCGACCGTTCCGCCCTCGTTCAACGGAAGTTCCACTTCCCTGCCGCCCAGGATATCACGGGTAATTCCAAATGCCTTGATTCTTAGCGTTTTCATCATTCTAATACCACCAGCAATCCAAAAATACCAAAACCATCCCGGAAAACATCGTCCGCCGGAGTCTTCGGCCCGTATTCGGGTTTTAACCGCCCCGTGATCTTCAACTTGAGGGTCTGCTTCCTTAGACCTATCTTTAGCCGATGCAGGACGCTGGGACACGCCTTCTTGACAACCACGGACGAGAACTGAATTATCTCCGCCTGGCAGTAACCGATCGCTGCAACCTGCGCTGCTTCTACTGCATGCCGGAAGAAGGCATCCAATACCTCCCCAAAAAAGAACTGCTCACATTCGAAGAAATTGAACGCCTGGTACGTGTTCTCGCCGGCATGGGTATATCCAAGGTCAGGCTGACCGGCGGAGAACCGTTCGTCCGTACCGATCTGATGCGTCTTATTCAGCGGTTGGTTGAGACACCGGGCATCCGCGATATTCACCTCACGACCAATGGCGTCCTCACTGCACCGCTTGTTCCTGAACTAAAAGCGTTGGGCATCGCATCGGTAAACCTCAGCCTCGATACGCTTGACCGCGAGCGGTTCAGGAACATCACCCGAAGAGACGCATTCGATCGCGTGATGAAATGTTTCGAGAGCCTCCTTCATCACGAAATCCCCTTTAAGATCAATACGGTCGTGATGCAGGACCGAAACATAGAGGACATCGTACCGCTGGCGGCCCTAACACGCGAGCATCCCATCGACGTTCGCTTCATCGAAGAGATGCCCTTTAACGGAGAGGGTACGCATTACCCCGTCCTGGCATGGACCCACACGCGTATCCTGGATCACCTCCGTTCGCAATTTCCTGACATTACCAAAGTCCCTGACCCTCCATTTGCTACCGCGAATCATTACCACATCCCCGGTCACAAAGGAAAGATCGGCATAATTGCAGCCTTCTCGCGCACCTTCTGCGGTACCTGCAACCGCATCCGGGTTACGGCCCAGGGAACCCTTCGAACCTGCCTTTATGACGAAGGCACCCTTGACCTGAAGACCCTCCTTCGCAGTACACCGGATGATGAGATCGTCATAAAAGCCCTGCTCCGCGCATTCCGATCCCGGGCGAAAGATGGCTTTGAAGCAGAGGCCCGGAGGAGAAGTCATCTGCCGGCGACGGAGTCTATGTCTACCATTGGCGGATGATACAGTAGGCAGTAGGCAGTAGGCAGTAGGCAGTGGGGCTTTTCCTAATAGTTTCTATTTTGCATCAATTATGAAAAGAATAAACTTCTCCGGTGATGTGTTGCCTCACCTCATCGCGGTCGCCGTGTTTCTCGTGGTGACCGTCGTCTTTTTCAAACCGGCATTCTTCGATAACAAAGTACTTAGCCAGCGCGACATCGAAGAATGGGAAGGCAGTTCGAAGGCACTTCGCGATTTCCGCGACCGCACCGGGGAAGAAGGCTTGTGGGCCCCGTCCATGTTCAGTGGCATGCCCGCTTACCTTGTAAACCTCGAATGGAGCAATCAGCCAGTTACGGCGCTGAAGCGGATCCTCACACTGGGCCTGAAGCACCCGTTCGCAAACATCTTTGCAGCATTCATATCCTATTACATCCTGCTGCTCGCCTTCCGCATCAAACCTTACCTGGCCATCGCCGGTGCGGTGGCTTTCGGACTCTCATCCTATCTGATCATCGGCATATCAGCGGGTCATAACGCCAGGATCGGGTCGATCGCCTTCATGCCGCTCGTGATGGCCGGCATACACCTCGTCTTCAGCGGCCGTCGTCTGACAGGCTTTGCCGTTACCGCTCTGGGCATGGCGCTGCACTTGCGTGAAAACCACATGCAGATCACCTACTACCTCATGATCATCGTAGCCGCTTACGGTATTGTCATGCTGGTGCATCATGTTCGTGAAAAAACAGTGGCGGAGTTCGCCAAGTCGGTTGGCCTCCTCGTTCCCGCGGTGCTGATCGGGGCGGCTACGTTCTCTGGTCCCTTCTGGGCGATTACGGAATACAGTAAGTACTCCATGCGCGGACCTTCGGAACTCACATCAGGTACGTCGGGATTATCGAAGTCTTATGCCTTTGAATTCAGCAACGCTATCACCGAGCCCATGACGTTGCTGATCCCAAACTACTACGGTGGCAGCTCCATGAACTTTCTTGTGCAGGATGAAAACAGCAAAGTGTACCAGGCGCTCGTGCAATCGGGCAACCAGCAGACGGCCAACCAGCTTGTGTCATATACCAGTGCGTATTGGGGACCTCAACGGCTTTCGGCTCCAAGCTATGCAGGCGCCATCGTCTGCTTCCTCTTCGCGATGGGCATTGCCTTTGCCCCGAAGCGACTTGTATGGTGGCTCGTACCGGTTAGTGTTCTGTCGATTGCCCTGAGTTGGGGTGATCATTTTGCCACGCTCAATTACTTTCTGTTCGACTATCTCCCGGGGTACAACAAGTTTCGTTCTGTCACTTTTGCACTGATCATCATTATTTTCTGCATGCCCCTACTGGGATTGTCGGGGCTGCAGAACATACTCACACAACATGCCGGTCCGGCGTTATGGAAACGTCTCGCATGGCCTGCAGGCATCGTGCTGGGCATTTGTTTCATCCTGGCGATCACCGGTGGCTTCGGTAGCTTCCTGCGCCCCGGCGAAGAGCA
>DASVCT010000001.1:0-3438 GCA_036381475.1 Cyclobacteriaceae bacterium | reverse complement strand
TGACCATCGGCAAGGTGGAACTCGCGCAGATTATCGAGAAAGCATTCCGCGACCTCAACTACCTGCAGGGAGCGAAAGACCTGATCTGGAATGTTTCGGTGGAGGGTGTCGACTTTTACAGCGACCCGTGGCGTGTAGCAGAGATTTTCCGGAACCTCGTATCGAACGCTATCAAGTATCGCCACACGAAGGGGAACCGTATACCGGAGGTGGCGGTCAAGGTACATGTTGACAACCTGCGCGCAGATATTACTTTTGTAGACAACGGCATTGGCATCTCCGAGGAGAACCTTACCCGTGTCTTTGAAATGTTTTTCCGGGCGACAGAGCAGTCCGACGGTTCCGGAATAGGACTGTATATTGTCAAAAATGCCGTGGAAAAACTCGGCGGAGAAATCAGCGTTGCCAGCAAACAGGGGGAAGGCACGCGCTTTCACATTGTATTGCCAAACCGCATCGCCAGCGGAATTGTGAGACCATTCCCCATCGTGTATGACGAGCAGTCGAAATGAGAATTGCAGAGGTGACCACGGCACGTGAGGCCAGGGACTTTTTGAATCTTCCGGTATACCTGTACAGGAACGAACCGCACTGGATCAGACCCCTCGACACGGATATCGAAGCGGTATTCGATCCAAACAAAAATCACGCATTTCGCCACGGCGAATGTACCCGTTGGGTGCTTTATGACGACGCAGGCAAGGCCATCGGTCGGGTAGCGGCATTCGTGAACAATAAGACGGTGCACAAGGGCAACGACCAGCCTACAGGCGGCATGGGCTTTTTTGAATGCATCGAGGATCAGGCTGCCGCCTTCACGCTTTTTGACCAGTGCAAGACATGGCTACAGGCACGTGGAATGGAGGCTATGGATGGGCCGGTGAACTTTGGGAGTCGCGACCGGTGGTGGGGTCTGCTCGTGGAGGGCTTTGATCGCGACCCCGCCTATCAGTGCAACTACAATTTTCCGTACTATCGCAATTTTTTCGAGGCCTACGGATTTCAGGTGTATTTCTACCAGCTCACTTACGGTCGCAAGATCGTCGATCCCTTGTCAGAGCGGCTGGCCTATAAAGCCGAGCTCACAGCACGGGATCCGGATTACGAATTCCGCTACCTCCGTCGGGACGAATTGGACAAATTGCCCGAGTACATCGTGACTGTGTATTCCAGGGCGTGGTCGAACCGATCGGAGAATCCGGAGATTTCGCTTGCCCAGGCACGGAAGATGGTGCGGCAAATGAGACCCATACTGGATAGAAAATTGTTGTACTTTGGCTTTTATAAGGGAGAGCCTGTTGCCATGTTCCTCTCCGTGCCGGAGATCAATCAGGTTCTCAGGTATGTCAACGGCAAACTGGACTGGATCGGCAAGCTGAAGTTTCTCTGGCACAAGGTGATGAAAACGAATACGAAGGCGTTGGGCATACTGTTTGGCGTTGCGCCGGAGCATCAGGGCAAGGGTTTGGATGGGGCTCTGATAATGACCGGTTCACAGGTGCTGCAGCATGGCCAGACGTCGTTTACGGAATACGAGATGAACTGGATCGGAGACTTCAACCCGAAAATGATCCGCGTTGTGGAGCAGGTGGGCGGCAGCGTTGTGAAACGGCATGCCACGTATCGGAAGCTTTTCGACGAGTCAAAACCGTTCAGGCGTGCGCCCGTACTGGGATAACATATGGAGGATCAAGAGTCACGGTCACGGTTCCTGTTCAGAAATCTGCTGAAAGGGTTTCTCTGGTTTGCCGTGATCATTACGGCGTTCATCCTCGTGGAGGATTATCTTCAGGCGAACTTTCAGGAAACCATTGAATCGGTATACGACAAGCCGCTGCCGCTCTTTGGAACCTTCTTTGCCTCGGAGGTAGTGTTCGGACTTATTCCCCCCGAGTTCTTCATGATGGTATGGAAGCTTCATGACATAACCCCGGTATCCTACGTCGTCAACCTCACGTTGCTCACGATTCTGTCCTACATCGCCGGTATCATCGGCTATTGGATCGGAAGCCGGTTTTCTAAAACGGCCCTTTATTCCCGCCTGCATGAGCGCTACCTATCGCAATATGACCGGAACTTGCAACGCTATGGTGGCTACCTCGTGTTCGTAGGCGCCGTGACACCGGTTCCCTTTTCAGCCACCTGCATGCTGGCAGGATCAATTCACTATAACTTTCGTGAATTCCTGCTGATCTGCATAACGCGCGTGCTCCGCTTTGCTGTCTACGGTTGGATGGTCTGGACCTTTCCGAATTGGTTTTCATGAAGGGAAGCACGCCATGAAGAAGAAAACAGCCGTACTTTTAATAAACCTGGGAACACCGGATAGTCCATCTGTTCCGCATGTTCGATCCTACCTCTCGCAGTTCCTGAATGATCCCCGTGTAATCGACATTCCGTGGCTCGCCCGAAAAATGCTGGTCAACCTGATTATCGTCCCGTTTCGCGCGCCCAGGTCGGCAAAAGTGTACCGCCAATTGTGGACACCGGAGGGATCACCCCTCCTCCTGTTCAGCCAGAGGGCTGCCGACCTGCTTCAGCAGGAGCTGCCGGAAAACTACCGGGTGTACCTCGCCATGCGTTACAAAAATCCATCGATCCCGGATGTGCTTGCCACTATCGCAGCTGAGCAATACGACCGAATCATAATACTCCCCATGTTTCCGCAATATGCTTCGGCCTCCACAGGCTCAGCGCACGATGAGGTCATGCGTGTGATACGGAAGTGGTGGGTCATCCCGGAAGTGAAATTCATCAGCCAGTACTACGACCATCCGGCCTACATCGAGGCGTTCGTTGCGCGCGGGCGGCAATACGAGCTCGACCAGTACGACCATATTCTTTTTTCTTATCACGGCCTGCCGGAACGACAGGTCGACAAGGTCCATGTTAACGGGACGTGCGCCGACCATAACTGCATCCGTGAGATCAACGACTCGAATCAGTATTGCTATCGCGCCACCTGCTATGCTACGACCCGTCTGATCGCGGCGGGTCTGGGCATTCCGGAGGAGGGTTATACCGTTTGCTTTCAATCCCGCCTGGACAAAAAATGGTTAACGCCATTCTCGGACGAGGTTGTGCGTGACTGTGCAAAACGTGGGATGAAGAAGATACTCGTGTTCTCTCCCGCCTTTACAGCCGATTGCCTGGAGACCATCGTCGAAATCGGTATTGAGTATCAACACATCTTCAAAGAACACGGTGGAGAGAAGGTACAGCTCGTAGAAAGCCTCAATGATCACCCGGTGTGGATGCGGTGCTTGAAGGAACTGGTAGCGGGAGAAGGTGGTTAGAGCCACGCCTTCGGCGTGTTTTTTTTCACCGCAGAGACGCAGAGGCACGGAGACTTGAAGAGTTTCTTGATGTCATCAAGATAGGACACCGTCCTGCGTACATCTGAGAAGGTACCCCTGACTTTTCGGAGGTCGCAGAGCC